>NZ_LWLC01000045.1:0-359691 GCF_001905065.1 Saccharothrix sp. CB00851 | reverse complement strand
TCGCGGTAGTAGTGGACGCCCTGCACCAGCGACGCCGCGCAGTTGCCGACCCCGACAATGGCCACTCGAACGGTGCGGCGGTTGTCGCCCATGCCGAGTCCTCCTTAGTTCTTCCGTGCTCGTATTCGGGGGTTATTGGTCCCGCTCGCGCTGTTCGGCCTGCTCGTGGGCGATCAGCTCGTTCAACCACCGCACTTCGCGCTCGGTGCTCTCCAGCCCGAGCCGGTGCAGCTCCCGGGTGTACCGGTCGATGCGTTCACTGGTGGCCGATAACGAGGTGCGCAGTCCTTCGCGGCGCTCCTCGACCCGGCGCCTGCGGCCCTCGAGGATGCGCATCCTGATCTCGGCGGGGGTGCGGGAGAAGAACGCCAGGTGGACGCCGAACGAGTCGTCGTCCCACGTCTGGGGTCCGGCGTTGGCCAGCAGTTCGGCGAACCTCTCCTTGCCCTCCGCGGTGAGCTTGTAGACCTTGCGCGCCCGGCGGCCCCACCGGGCCGAGTCCTCCTCGGGCACTTCCTCGACGATCAGGCCGCCACGTTGCAGCTTGCGCAACGTGGGGTACAGCGTCCCGTAGGAGAACGCGCGGAACGCCCCCAGCAACTCGTGCAAGCGCTTGCGCAGCTCGTAGCCGTGCATGGGCGCTTCGTGCAGCAGGCCCAGGACCGCGAACTCCAGCACGTAGCACCTCCCCGCTCAGGTGAGCGCCGATGGGTGTGCTCAGTATATCGGTGCGATACATCCGCGCACGCCGATGCCGTGTCGCGTGGCACACAGCCACCCCTACCTTCGGCCCACTGCCCTGAACGGCCCATCGGCCGGGTTGGAGCGGCACGTACTCTGGTCGTCGTGTCGACCCAACGCCAGGTCGTGGACTACGCCTTGCAGCGCCGTGCGCTGCTGGCGGAGGTCTACGCGGGCCGAGTGGGCACGATGGAGGTCTGCGACGCCAGCCCGTACCTGCTGCGAGCTGCGAAGTTCCACGGCCGGCCGACCGAGCAGACCTGCCCGGTGTGCCGGAAGGAACCGCTCACCCACGTGTCCTGGGTCTACGGCGACGAGCTCAAGCACGCGGCCGGATCCGCGCGCACCGCAGACGAGCTGGCCCGCATGGCGACCCTCTTCGAGGAGTTCACCGTGTACGTGGTCGAAGTTTGCCGCACATGTAGTTGGAACCACCTGGTGCAGTCATACGTCCTGGGAACGCGTGGCCTGAACTCTCGCAAGCCACGCAGGAGGACCGCGGCGGAGTGAACCTGCTCCGACCACGGGCGCCGCTCCGGCGAGGAGCAGCGGCGTACGACCACCGAACCGCGTGCGACGGCACGCCGGTCTGGGAGGCCATTTCGTGAACGACCAGCATGACGACAGGCATCGTGGCGCGGAGCCGCAATGGCCGACCGGGGAGGACCCGGACGGCGGCGGTCACCCACCGCGCCACGGAGCCGGGGATCAGCCGGAGCGTCCGAACACCCCGCCAGGTGGTTTCGCGCGCTCACCGCTCGACGGCCCCGGCCCTAGGCACGGCACCCCGCCGGGCGGGTTCGCCCGTCCGGGCACGCCACCGGGCGGCTTCCCGCAGGCGGGTGGCACCCCGCCCGGTGGCATCCCCCGGGGTGGCCCACCGCCGCGCAGGCCGGCGGGCCCCGGTGGTCCCGGCGGCAGGCACGCCGGCCCGGTACCCGGTGCGCGTCCCGACGGCCCGGCCGTCGCGGGCAACGTGCCCGGCGGCCCGCCCCAGCGCCCCAACACGCCTCCCGGCGGCATGCGCAGACCCGGTGCGCCCGGTGGCCCCGTGCCGCCAGGCGGCCGGCCACCCGTCGGCGGCCCCGGTGGTCCGCGCAGGCCGGGCGGTCCCGGAGGCCCCGGTGGACCCGCCGGTCCCGGTGGTCCGCAGCGGCGACCCGGCGAGGAGCCGACCGACCTGCTCCCGCCCGTCTACCAGACCGCGCCCCGCGAGCCCGAACTCCTCACGCACCGCGAGGACGAGGTCGAGCTGGAGCCGTTCTACGACGACGAGTACGACGAGGAGCTGACCGAGGAGGAGGCCCGCGCCGTGCGTCGCAAGAAGGTCTGGCGTCGCGTGCGCCGCACCACCTACGTGGCCCTCGGGCTGATGCTCCTGGCACCGGTCGTCGCGTTCGCCATCGCCTACCAGGTGGTCGAGGTGCCGAACCCCGAGGCGGTCGCGGCCGACCAGGGCAAGGCGATCACGATCCTGTACGCCGACGGCACGGAGATGACCAAGTACGCGCCGGGTGACGCCAACCGCACCCTGGTCAAGTACGAGGAGCTGCCGCAGACGCTCAAGGACGCGGTGTTCGCCGCGGAGGACCCGACGTTCATGACGAACGTCGGCTTCGACCTGACCGCCATCGCCCGCGCGGGCTGGTACCAGCTCAAGGGCGAGCAGAGCGGTGGCTCGGGCCTGACGCAGCAGTACGTCAAGGAGGCCACCGACCAGGACGACATGACGCTGACCCGCAAGTTCACCGAGGCGGTCACCGCGTACAAGATGTCCCAGCAGCAGGACAAGCCGGACATCCTGACCGCGTACCTGAACACGATCTACTTCGGTCGTGGCGGCTACGGCATCAAGACCGCGGTGAAGGCGTACTTCGGCGACGTCCAGCTCAAGGACCTCACCCACACGCAGGCCGCGCTGCTGGCGGGCATGATCCAGAACCCGGGCCGGTCGGAGCAGCCGGCGTACCGCGAAGAGCGCTGGAACTACGTGATGGACCAGATGCTCAAGCACGGCTGGATCGACCAGGCCTACCGCGGCTCCACGGAGATGCCGGTGCCGGTGGAGCAGGCCGACCAGTCCGGCCTGAGCGGGCCGCGCCTGCACATCCGCGACCAGGTCCTCCAGGAGATGGACAAGGTCGAGTGGGACGTCGAGAAGGCGCAGAAGGTCGGCGTCACCGTCCACACCACCATCGACCCGCCGAAGCAGCTCGCGGCCGAGCAGGCGGTGGACGAGATCATGGGCCCGCAGCCCAAGGAGCTGAGGTCGTCGCTCACCGCGATCGACCCGCAGACCGGTGCGGTCCGGGCGTACTACGCGGGCGCCGACGGCACCGGCCTGGACTACGCGAAGAACACGCTCCAGGAAGCCGGCTCGTCGTTCAAGCCGTTCGACCTGGTCGCCGCCCTGAAGAACGGCAAGGGCCTCGGCACGACCTACGACGGCCGCTCGCCGAAGACCTTCAACCTCGGCGGCACCAGCATCACCATCCGCAACGCCTCCGACAAGAACAACTCGTGCGGTGAGGAGTGTCCCATCCGCGAGGCGATGCGGATGTCGCTGAACACGGTGTTCTACGAGATGGTGCTCGACATCGGCACCCAGCCGGTCGCCGACGCCGCACACGCCGCGGGCATCCCGAAGACCGTCGAGGTGCAGGGCGTGAAGAAGAACCTGCTGGTCAACGAGAACGGCGGGGCACCCAACGTCGGTATCGCCATCGGTGGTGGCGAGGCGCAGGTGCGGCCGTTCGACATGGCGTCGGCGTACGCCACGTTCGCCGCGCGCGGCACCTACCACGAGCCGTTCTTCATCTCGAAGATCACCAACGCCGAGGGCAAGGCCGTCTACCAGCACGTCGACGTGTCCCGGCAGGCGTTCGACCCGGACCCGCAGAAGAACCAGGACATCGCCGACAACGTCACCGAGTCGCTCAAGCCCGTCCTCACGTACTCGAGGATCCCGTGCGCGGGCCGCGAGTGCGCGGGCAAGACCGGTACGCACGAGCTCCCCGACGACGCCAGCCAGAACTCGAAGGCGTGGATGGTCGGCTACACGCCGTCGTTGTCGGCGTCGGTGTGGGTCGGTCGCGACGAGGGCAACGTGGCGTTGAAGGACGCCCAGGGCAACCCGATCTTCGGTGGTGGCCTGCCGGGTCAGCTGTGGAAGCGGTTCATGGACAAGGCGCTCGAAGGCACCCCGCCGGAGCCCTTCCCGAAGCCCCGGAAGCTGAACCAGTTCGACAACCCGCCGAAGAAGACCACCACCACGACCACCACGACGACGACCAAGAAGAACGACGACGACGACAACAACGACAACCGGTCGACGACGACTCAGCCGACCACGGGTCGGACGACGACGTCCAAGCCGACGACCACCCGTCCGTGCGTGGGCCTGGCCTGCCCGACCCAGCCGACCACGACGGACCAGAACGAGCCCGACCCGATCGGCAACGGCAGTCCGCCAACGGGTTAGCGACCCGGGTCAGCGCACGTCGAGAGGGGTCCGGCCGAGTGCCGGGCCCCTCTTCGCGTGCGGGTGGGCACCGGCGGCCGCAGCGGTTCGCGTCGACCTCACATCCTCCGTTGACCCGTGCCCGTAGCATCCGTCACCGTGGCCAGCCCCTCGGAGCCCTCGCGGACGAACGCCGACGACACCGACTCGCTCACCCCCGAGGAGCGGGTCAACCCCACGTGGACCGAGCCGCTGGCCCGGAACGCGAGCAGGTCGATCGGCGGGCCGGTCGGACGGCACGCGTCAGTCGGCCGGCAGTGGTTCTGGACGCCGCTGCGGGTCGTGCTGCTGTTCGCGGTCGTGACGCTGGCGCTGGCGTGGTTCCAGAAGTCGCCGTGCATCCAGCAGTACGTGGACGACAACGGCGTGGTGCAGCTCGACTGGCGCGGCAGCAAGCAGTTCACCGCGATGTGCTACTCCGACACCGTGCCGCTGTACACGGCGGAGCGGTTGGACAAGCCGGACACGTTCCCCTACAAGACGTCCTGGGTGGACGACGAGGGCAAGCCGACGGCGCACGTGCGGTACATGGAGTACCCGGTGCTGACGGGCATGTTCCAGCTGCTCAACGCGCGCATGGCGCAGGGCTGGACGGCGATCGCCTCGTCCGGGTGGCTGCCGAACCCGATGACGGTGATCGTGTACTTCAACATCACCGCGCTGTGGCTGGCGCTGGCGTGGCTGGTGACCGCGTACGCGGTGGCGCAACTGGCCAGGCGGCGGCCGTACGACGCGGTGCTGGTGGCGGTGTCCCCGCTGGTGATCGTGCACGCGTTCACCAACTTCGACACGCTGGCGACCGCGTTCGCGACCGCGGCCATGCTCGCGTGGGCGCGCAAGAAGCCGGCGCTCGCTGGCGTGCTGCTGGGGCTGGGCGGCGCGGCGAAGCTGTACCCGCTGTTCCTGCTCGGGCCGTTGCTGCTGCTGTGCTGGCGGTCCGGCCGGCTGAAGGCCGGGTGGACCACGTTCGGCGCGACGCTGGCGACGTGGGCGCTGGTAAACGCGCCGATCGCGTGGCTCTACCCGGACGGGTGGCGGGAGTTCTTCCGGCTGAACACCGAGCGCGGCGTCGACCCGGACTCGCTGTACAACGTGATCGCGCAGTGGACCGGGTGGCAGGGCTTCGACCCCGGACTCGCGCACGGCCAGGCGCCCGAGGTGTTGAACGCGGTCAGCGCGGTGCTGTTCCTGGTGTGCTGCGCGGCGGTCGGGTTCGTGGCCATGTCCGCGCCGCGGCGGCCGAGGTTCGCGCAGCTGGCGTTCCTCGTGGTGGCCGCGTTCCTGCTGACGAACAAGGTGTGGAGCCCGCAGTACTCGCTGTGGCTGGTGCCGCTGGCCGTGCTGGCCCTGCCGCGGTGGAAACCGCTGCTGGCGTGGATGGCGGTGGACGCGCTGGTCTGGGTGCCCCGGATGTTCTTCTACCTGGGCGTGGAGAACAAGGGCCTGCCGATCGACTGGTTCCTGGGCACGGTCGTCGCGCGTGACGTCGCGGTGATCGTGCTGTGCGCGATGATCGTGCGCGAGATCTACCGGCCGAGCCTGGACAAGGTGCGGCAGGCGGGCGACGACGACCCGTGCGGCGGTGTCTTCGACGGCGCACCGGACCGGTTCGCGCTGCGGTTCAAGCGGCGGCGCGAGGACGCCCCCGCGGTCGCCGCCGGCACGGGAAGCTAGGCAGAAGTGGGTGCGGCCGGACGGCGGCGGCGGGCAGGCGTGAAGTCGGTGAAGGTGACGTCCGACTTCAGGAAGGCCAGGAACAACGCCACCAGCAGCGCCGCCCGGCCCCACACGCCGATCACCACGGCCTGCGCCGCGAACCCGTCGTAGATGCCGGACGGCTCGCCGAACTCGATCGCGTAGAACCAGCGGAAGATGCCGATGCCCATGGCCAGGTCCGCCGCGAAGTACGCCGCCACCCAGCCCCAGTTCACCCGCAGCAGCACGAACATCGGCACCAGCCACAGCGTGTACTGCGGCGAGTGCACCTTGTGCAGCAGCAGGAAGCCGCACAGCATCGCCGCCGACACCGGCACCCACGGGTAGCTGCCCTCGGCCAGGTACCGCCGCCACCCGAGCCAGCAGGCCAGCGCGAACGACGCCATGATCCCGACCGGCGACAGCAGCCCGACCAGCGCCTGCATGGTCTCGTCCGGCATGAACGGCCGCATCGACCAGAACCAGATCGAGTTCGTGGTGATGTCGACCCGCCGCAGGCCCTGGAACGCGAACGACGCCTGCCAGCCCTCCGGCCCCGCCACCACGAACGGCAGGTTGATCAGCACCGCCGTCACCACGGCGGCCGCCGCCACCCGCACCGCGCCCGCCACGTCGTACCGCACCCCGCCCGGCAGCGACCGCCCGCCCGGACCCCCGGTCAGCACGTACAGGCACAGCGGCAGCACGAAGACCGCCGGGTAGAGCTTGAACGCGAACCCGATCCCCAGCAGCACCGATGCCGCCAGGGCGCGCTCCACCAACGGCCGCTCGCGCCGCCCCCAGCCCCGGTGCACCACGTACACCGCCGCCACCGCGCAGAACACGACCGGCAGGTCCCAGTTGTGGAACGCGTACAGCACCACCGGCGGGCCCAGCGCCCAGACCAGCGCGCGCCACCGGCTCAGCTTGCCCAGCAGCCACCCCGTGGCCAGCCCGAACGGCGCCATCAGCAACGCCGAGAACAGCAGGAACGCCGCGTCGGTCTCCGCGAGGATCGCACCGGCCCAGATCAGCAGCCCGGTCAGCACCGGGTACTCGACCACGCCGCCGACCAGCATGCCCTTGCTGTTCATGCTGCCGTTGACGTACGGGAACACGTGCCGGTCGATGTCCCGGCCGATCCACAGGTGCTGGATGTCGGAGTAGCAGACCTCGGCCTTGTTGCGCCGCTCGTAGTCCGGCGCGCTGCGGCCCCACTGGTCGAACTCCGGCCCGGTGCAGCGGTCCTTGTTGAGGAAGCCGGCGAACAGCGTCAGCCCGCACAGGAGGACGACCGCGGCGAGCGCGACCCGGCCGAACCGCGGCAACCGCGAACCGGCGTCCGCGCGCTCCGGCACGGCCACCACCTCCCGTGTCACGCTCACCCGCCCAAGTGCTCGCGGAGGAACGCGATGTCCTGCGCCTGCCCTTCGTCCGGTGTCTCGACCAGCACCGGCGAGCCGGCGGCGGCGGCCACCGCGACCAGCTGCTCGGGGTCGATCGTGCCCGACGCGATGTTGGCGTGCCGGTCGCGGGAGGAGCCGAACTCGTCGCGCGAGCTGTTGAGGTGGACCAGGTCGATGCGCCCGGTGATGGCCTTCACCCGGTCCACGATGCCGACCAGGTCCTCACCGGAGGCGAACGCGTGGCAGGTGTCCAGGCAGAACCCGGCGTCGAACTCGCCCACCGCGTCCCACAGCCTGCCGAGCATGTCGAACGTGCGCGCCATGGCGTTCTCGCCGCCCGCGGTGTTCTCGATCAGGATCGGGACCGCGAACCCGCCGCCGGCGGCCTGCCGCTCGAACATCTTCCGCCAGTTCGCGATGCCCTCGTTCGGGTCCTCGCCCTTGGTGACGTGACCGCCGTGCACGATCAGGCCCTTGGCGCCGACCTTCGCCGCGGCCTCGGCGTGCTGGAGCACGATCTTGCGCGACGGGATGCGGATGCGGTTGTTCAGCGACGCGACGTTGGCCAGGTACGGCGCGTGGATGAAGACCTCCAGGTCGGAGGCGAGCAACCCGTCGGTCTGGGGGTGCGGCTTCGGCGCCTTCCAGCCCTGCGGGTCGGCCAGGAAGAACTGCACGACGTCCGCGCCGCGGTCGGCGGCGGCGCCGAGCGGGTCGTCGTCGCGGACGTGGGCCCCGATGCGCATGCCGTGAGGGTAGTCGGGCGCTGCAACGCACCGCCGACCGCCGGCGATAGCAAATTTATCAACGAGGGGGATGGTCCGCGTCACTATCAGGACCTACGCTCGTTACTTGTAAGTAGGAAACGGGACGCGCGGGCGGTACGCCAGGAGGCCAGACATGCGGATCCGGCTCACTCGGCTGGTGAGCGCGACGGCTGTCGTGTTCGCGGTCGGCACGGCCGGCGCCGCCGCGGGCTCCGGTTCCGCCGTGGCCGCCGAGCCCGTCGTCGTGGGCAGCTGCGCGACCACCGTCCAGGGCGCGCCGGGCACACCGGTGGCGCTGAGCACGACCGCCGTGCTCGACCCGATCGTGCAGCTCATCCGGGCCGTCCCGCTGCTCGGGCCGCCGCTGGCCGAACCGTTCCGCCAGGCGTTCTCGGCCCTGCCGCCCATCCCGATCGGCGCCGTCGGCACCGGCACCGACGTCATCACCGGCGGCGACATCGCGAACAAGGTCAACGCCGAGCTGGTCAAGCTGCCGCTGCTCGGGCCGATCATCGTCACCCTGTCCAACGCGGTGCGCGCCGAGCTGACCAAGCTGTGCGGCGTCACCGTGCAGGCCGTCAACACCGCCGCCGCGCCCGTCCAGGACGGGTCGCGGGCGCTCGCGGACGCCTCGCAGCAGGCCACCGGACAGCTGCCGGGGCTGCCCGGGACCAAGCCGACGCCGAACCCGCCGCCGCAGACCGGTCAGCCCGGCGGCACCCCCGGCACGGACCGGCCCGGCACCAGCCCGAACGGCCAGGCACCGGCGAACAGCCCGGTCGGCGGCGTCGGCGGGCTCGACGTGCCGCTGTACGGCACGAACCCGTGGGGCGGCAACTTCGGCCGCGTGCCGCTGTTCAGCTACGGCTCCCTGCCGTTCGCCGTGCCCGGCCGGTACGCGCCGTCACCGGGCGTGCGCTACGGCGGTGGCGTGAGCGGCTACCGGCCCGGCTACGGCGTGCCCGAGGCCGACGACGACGACGGCGTGCAGACCGCCGGCCGTGCTCAGGCGCTGCCCGGCTCCGGCCGGATGGGCGGCGGTGTGGCGGCTCCCGTGCTGCTGGCCGTGCTGCTGCTGTCGTGCGTGACGGGCGCGCTCGTGCGCACCTGGGTGCTGCGCCGCGCCGTCGCCTGAGACGCCGGCTCGAAGGCCCAGGTGAAAGGCACCGTTCACGGCCTGTTACCCTTCACGGGTTGCTGACGCGACGACCCTCCTGCCACGGAACGTCCGTGGCCGCCGAGTCCACAGGAGGTGAGTGGTCTTCATGCGTCATTACGAAGTGATGGTCATCCTCGACCCCAGTCTCGACGAGCGCACGATCGCGCCGTCCCTTGACACGTTCCTCAACGTCATCCGCACCACGGGTGGCAACGTGGAGAAGGTCGAGGTGTGGGGCAAGCGCCGGCTGAGCTTCGAGATCAACAAGAACTCCGAGGGCATCTACGCCGTCCTCGACCTGATCTCGACCCCCGACGCGGTGAAGGAGCTGGACCGCCAGCTCGGCCTGCAGGAGACGGTGCTCCGGACGAAGGTCATCCGGCGCGAGCCCGCCAAGGCCGCGAAGACCGCGGCCCGGATCGCCGCCAAGGCCGCGGCCAAGGCCTAGGAGCGCCCGACATGGCAGGCGAGACGACGATCACGGTGGTCGGGAACCTGACCGCCGATCCCGAACTCCGCTTCACCCAGTCCGGCGCCGCGGTGGCGAGCTTCACCGTGGCCTCCACCCCCCGCACGTTCGACCGGGCGAGCGGTGAGTGGAAGGACGGCGAAGCGCTGTTCCTGCGGTGCAACGTGTGGCGCCAGGTCGCGGAGAACGTGGCCGAGTCGCTCACCCGCGGCTCGCGCGTGGTCGTGACCGGGCGGCTGCGCCAGCGTTCCTTCGAGACGAAGGAAGGCGAGAAGCGCACCGTCATCGAGCTTGAGGTCGACGAGATCGGCCCCTCGCTGCGCTACGCGACCGCGAAGGTCAACAAGGTGAGCCGCGGGGACGGCGGCGGCGGCTTCGGCGGCGGCGGTCAGTCCCGCGGTGGCGGCGGTGGCGCCCCGGCCGACGACCCGTGGGGCTCCGCGCCCCCGGCCGGCTCCGGTGGCTTCGCCGACGAGCCCCCCTTCTAGACCGGCACCGGTCCACTCCACACTTCACTGCGTAATACCAGGAGTTCACACATGGCCAAGCCGCCTGTGCGCAAGCCCAAGAAGAAGGTCTGCGCGTTCTGCAAGGACAAGAACGCCAACCTGATCGACTACAAGGACACCACCCTGCTCCGGAAGTACATCTCGGACCGGGGCAAGATCCGCGCCCGCCGGGTCACCGGCAACTGCTCCCAGCACCAGCGCGACGTCGCGGTCGCCGTCAAGAACGCCCGCGAGATGGCCCTGCTGCCCTACACCTCGACCGCTCGCTGAGAAAGGGGACGGCATCGTGAAGCTCATCCTCACCGCTGACGTGACCGGCCTCGGCGGCCCCGGCGACATCGTCGAGGTCAAGGACGGCTACGGCCGCAACTACCTGCTGCCCCGCGGCCTGGCGATCGTCGCCACCAAGGGCGCGGCCAAGCAGGTGGAGGTCATCCGCCGGGCGCAGGAGACGCGCCGGGTCCGTGACCTGGACCACGCCAAGGAGATCAAGGCCTCGCTGGAGGGCCTCGGCTCCGTGACGCTGAAGGCCAAGGCCGCGACGGGCTCGAAGAAGCTGTTCGGCTCCGTCACCTCGTCCGACGTCGTGTCGGCCGTGCGTGCGGCCGGCGGCCCGACGCTGGACAAGCGGGCCGTCGAGATCGCGGGTCACATCAAGACCCTCGGCAAGCACTCGGTGAACGTCCGGCTCCACCCGGAGGTCACCGTGTCGCTCTCGGTCGAGGTCGCGAACGCGCTCTGACGTTCTTCCCCGGAAGCGCCGTTCGACCAGGTGTTCTGGTCGGGCGGCGCTTTCGCACGTCCGGCTGTGGACAACTCGTGTGACACGTTGTGCGCGACACGCCGTAGCCGCGGTTACACGCGACACGCCGAAGGTTTGACACACGACTTTTCCACAAACTTATCCACAGGACTTGACCTGCGGGAACTTTCGTCTGGACCCGAGTTGTACCCAGGTTGTCCACAGGTTTCCCCAGCCCTGTGGTCAGCTCGGCGCACCCATCCCCAAGCTGTCCACCGAGTTGTCCACAGGCGGGTTTGCCTACGCCATCCAGGTGGCTCTAGCGTCGCTGGACCACGGGCGTGGCGTGGCGGGGATTGTCGGACCCACGAGGTACAACGAACCGCACGGCAGCAGATTGGGGTGAGCTCACGGTGGCGCTGGTGGACGACCGGGGCATGGCCGAGCCCGGCTTCGAACGGCAGCCGCCGCAGGACCTCGCCGCCGAGCAGTCGGTGCTCGGCGGGATGCTGCTGAGCAAGGACGCGATCGCCGACGTGGTCGAGGTCCTGGCGCCCAACGACTTCTACCGGCCCGCGCACCAGGCCGTGTACGACTGCATCCTCGACCTGTACGGGCGGGGCGAGCCGGCCGACCCGATCACGGTGTCCGCCGAGCTCGAACGCCGGGGCGAGCTGCTGCGCGTGGGTGGCGCGCCGTACCTGCACACCCTGATCGCGACCGTGCCGACGGCCGCCAACGCCTCCTACTACGCCGAGATCGTGGCCGAGAAGGCCGTGCTGCGGCGGTTGGTGGAGGCCGGCACGCGGATCGTCCAGCTCGGCTACAACGGTGCCGAGGGCGCCGACGTGGACGAGGTGGTCGACCGGGCCCAGGCGGCGATCTACGAGGTCACCGAGCGCCGCACCACCGAGGACTACGTGGTGCTGGAGGAACTGCTCCAGCCGACCATGGACGAGATCGACGCCATCGCCTCGCGCGGCGGCTCGTCCCTGGGCATCCCCACCGGCTTCGCCGACCTGGACGAACTGACCAACGGCCTGCACCCCGGCCAGATGATCATCGTCGCGGCCCGCCCCGGTGTCGGCAAGTCGACGCTGGGACTGGACTTCGCCAGGTCGTGCTCGGTGAAGCACGGGTTGACCAGTGCGATCTTCTCGCTGGAGATGTCGCGCACCGAGATCGTCATGCGCATGCTGTCGGCCGAGGCGCGGATCCGGCTCGGGGACATGCGCGGTGGGCGGATGAGTGACGACGACTGGACGCGGTTGGCGCGGCGGATGAGCGAGATCAGCGAGGCGCCGCTGTTCGTCGACGACTCGCCGAACCTGACCATGATGGAGATCCGGGCCAAGGCGCGGCGGTTGAAGCAGCGCCACGACCTGCGGCTGGTGGTGGTCGACTACCTCCAGCTGATGTCGTCGGGCAAGCGCACCGAGTCCCGTCAGCAGGAGGTCTCGGAGTTCTCCCGGAACCTCAAGCTGATCGCCAAGGAGCTCGAGGTGCCGGTGATCGCGATCAGCCAGCTCAACCGAGGTCCGGAACAGCGCACCGACAAGCGACCGCAGCTGTCCGACCTGCGCGAGTCCGGTTCGCTCGAGCAGGACGCGGACATGGTGATCCTGATCAACCGCCCGGACGCCTGGGAACGCGACGACCCCCGCGCGGGCGAGGCGGACCTGATCATCGCCAAGCACCGCGCCGGCCCGACCGCCACCATCACCGTCGCCCACCAGCTGCACTACAGCCGCTTCGCCGACCTCGCCCAGGGCTGACCGGCTCGGTTCGTCGCCGGAAGGCCCTGGTCTCAGGTGTCCGCCCGCGCTCGGCACGAGGTGGGGGCTGGCAGCTCACCCCGGCGGAACGCGGCAGGAGGGACACCCATGAGGCGGCGGAACTCACCACGGTCGACTTCCCCCTCGACACCGCCCGTGAGCAGATGCTGCGACAAGGCACCGATCCGGCGGCCGTGGCCGCGGCCCTCACCGGGATGGCCTGGGCCCGAGCCGGGCACAACGCCGTCCTGACCCAGGACGTCCCCCGGATACTGGGACGGCCGGCCACCGCCTTCACCACCTGGGTCCAGGACCACCGGGACGCGTTCCGGCCGACCCCGTGAGCCACTGGGCGGAGGGTTCGCGGCCTGGTGATCACCGGGTCGCGGTCTCGGCGAGGAACGCTTCGGCGACGTCGGTCAGCGCGGCGGGCTCGACCGCGGCGAGGGCGTCGACGGCCTCCCGCCAGTCGGCGAGCCGCAGGGCTCGGGCGATCAGCGGCCGTGCGTCGGCCCGACTCGGCTTCACGGGCGATCGTCGCGGCGCGGTCGAGGTCTCCGGTCCGCGCCACGGCCTCGGCGACCGCGGCCAGTGCCCGTGCCCGGTCACCGGGGTCCGAGATCGCGCGAGCGAGGCCCGCGGCGCGGTGGTGATCACCGGCCCAGCACACAGCCCGGATCGCCGCCACCAGCGCGGTCGTCCGGTCGTGCCGTCCGGCCTTGATCCCAGCCACCGCGACGGCGTCGGAGGCGAACCCCGTCGCGTGGTCGGAGTCGCCTGCCCGCGCCGCCGCCTCGGCCATCCCGGCGAGCGCCCAAGCGCGCTGGACCGGGTCGGCGATGGCACGGGCCACCGCCGCGGCGCCCCGGAAGTCCCCTGTGCGTGCTCCGGCCTCCGCCACCCACCTCAGCACCTCGGCCTGCTCACGCGAGTCGGTGGCCTCGCCGGCGACCGCGACGGCCTGGTCGAGGTCGCCGGACCGCGCCGCCGCTTTCGCCACCTCCCGCAGCGCTTGGAAGTGCGGGAACCGTTCCGGGATGGTCCGGGCCACCGCCGTGGCGCCGCGAACGTCCCCCGCTCGTGCGCCGGCCGCCGCCACGTCGCTCAGCGCCTGTGCCCGACGGCGGGCGCCGGAGACGTTGTGGGCCAGGGCAACGCCGTGATCGAGGTGCCCCGCCCGCGCCGCCGCGCTCGCCACCAAGGCCAGCGCCTTGTCCGGTTCCAGCAGGGAATCGCGCTCGTGGGCGATCGCCTCGGCCTCACGGAGCACGTCGTCGGCACCGACCTCCTCGTCGGCCGGGTGCTCGACCAGCGCCTCGCACAGCTTGGCCATCGCCTCGACCCTGGTGAGCGGATCGGCGATGGACCGGGCCAGGGCTTGCGCCCGGACCCGACGACCGAGCCGTGCCCACACGGCGGGCAGTGCGACCGGTACGTGGCGGTTGCGTTCGACCAGGCTGTCCCGACGTGCGGCGAGCCGGGTCATGTTCCGCAGGTCCGCAGGGCCGTGGTCGAGCAGAGCGTCCTGGGCGGTGGTGATCTCGGCCAGGGCGGTGGTGTCCCCGCCGATGACGTCCAGCATCCGGTCGTGGCGGGCCGGGTCGAGGGCGCAGGCGATCATCCTGATCAGGTCGCCGGTGGCGTGCAGCACGGGGAAGTAGCCGCGCAACAGGTAGTCGGGCGTGCCCGCCGGCCAGCCCTGATCGCGGTAGCGGTCGGCCCACGCGTGCAGGCGCTGCCGGTAGCCGTCCAGCCGGGACGGGCCCAGGAACGCCACCGCCGCGTCCTGCAGTTCCTCGTGGGCGAGCAGGTACACCTCGGGGCGGTCACCGGAGTGGCCCGCCCGCCGCCGGAACGTGCGCCCGGACACGGCGCGCAGCTCGTCGTCCACCTCCCACCGCGCCAACCCGGTCAGCTCGGCCAAGTCCTCACTGCTGAGCCCGCCCCCGGCGGTGGCCACCAGACCGAGCAGGTCCTGCTCGGTGGACGTGCCGCGCAGGAGCCGCTTGAGCTCGCGCTCGGCCTCGACGCGGACCGTCGCCGCGTGGGGTGACGGGCTCAGGACCTCGACCACGCCGGGGTCGCGCAGCGGGTGGTCACCGGGCACGTCGGCGGGCAGCGGCGGCTCCGGTCGCCCCGCGACCACCACCCGCAGGCCCGCGGCCGGGTGGGCGGGCAGCAGCGCCGCGATGCTGTGCGCGTCGGGCGCGGTGGTCACCCCGCGGTCCTCGTCCAGCCCGTCCACCACCAGCACCAGGCGCTCACCGCGGTCGGCGCACCGGCGGGCGGCCTCGGCCAGCATCGACAGCACGTGCGCGTCGCGGGTGGCCTCGGTCAAGTAGGCGGGCACCGGCTCGTGCAGCAGCTCGGCGAGCTGTTCCAGCAGCACGTCGGTGAACGCGACCCGGTCGCTCTGCCCGGCGTAACGGGCGGTGACGAAGAACGACACCACCCGCACCCCGGCCGGTGGGTGCAGCACGAACCAGGCCAGCAGCGCCGGCTTGCCCGCCCAGGCCTGCGCACGCCACCACAGGTAGGCCCGCCCGTCCGGTGCGGTGCAGAACTCGGTCAGCCGCGCCAGTTCCCGCTCGCGATCGCGCAACGACTCCGGGGCGATCCGGCGCACCTGCTCCCGGTAGGCCGATCGCGGCACCCGGTCGCCCGAGCCGATGGTGACGTTCCCGCCGATGTGGCCGGCCTGCACCACCACGCCGTCGACCGTCGGACCCGTGGTGGTGTTGTGGACCTCGGGCGCGTCTGTCACGACGACCACTCTGGCGCACGGCCACGCACCGCAGAAGGCCCGGCCGCGTGGTTACCGGTTGCCCAGCGCGAGCAGCAGGACGCGCAGGTCCGGCTCGGCCGACATCAGTCCGGGCAGCGCGTTGTCGTCCTCGCGGAACGCGTAGCGAGTCAGCATGCGCACGCCGGACTCGGTCAGCACCCAGAAGCGCTCGCCGCCGCCGAACTTGCGCTCCTGCTCGGCGGCGCCCACCCGGCGCAGTTCCGACCACCCGCGCTGATCGGTGCACTCCTCAAGGCTGATCATCCGCACCAGCCCGTCCGCCGACCGCCGCTTGAGCGGCTTGATCATCGCGTCCAGGCGGGCGCACCCGCGCGCGAGCCGGGCCGCGTCGTCGGTCGCCTTGGGGAACTCGGTGCCCTCCGTGTTCAACTGGAGCACCGACTCGTCGTAGTCGCACTGCTTCGCGTTGACGCAGTAGGTCAGCGAGCCCGATCCGCTGAGGCGGCGCAACGTCCAGCCCTGGAGGTCCAGCCGCTGGATCACGACGTCGGCCAGCAGCGTGTCGCACAGCGACTTCCCACCCAGCAGCCTGGCCAGGCACGCCGACCGCACGGCCGGGACCTCACCCGGGCACTCGTCCTCCACCCGGGCCAGGGCGATCGCCAGGACGTTGCGCTTGAGCAACGGGTACTCGCCGTTCGCCCTCGACCACCCGCGCGCGATGTCGTCAGAGCTCAGCAGGCGGGCCAGGTACTCGACCGTCATGTCGTCGAGCTTGGTGCCGCGCAGGTCACCGGCCACGGAATCGAAGCCGAGGTGCCGCCAGTCCTCGGAGATCGCCTTGGCGGCGAACAGCAGTAGGAACTCCGTGTACTTGAACACGACCATCCCGTCCGCCGTGCGGGTGAGCAGCGCGTGCGGGTTCAGGATCATGGCCGCCTTCGACTCGGCGACGTCGATGCCCAGGTGCTCCAGCGCGGAGTGCTCGTTGAGGTCGCCCAGCAGGTGCGTCCAGTGCGCGAAGTCGGTCAGCACCGCCATCTGCTCCTTGGAGTCGATGCCGAGGCGTTCCTCGTCCCGCACGCAGAGCAGCTCCAGCAGCGCCAGCAGCACGTTCGTCCGGGACGACGCCACGGCGACGTCCAGCTCGTCCTTCAGGTTGACGTAGTACGCCAGCAGCAGGAACAGCGGGATGCCCTGCGCTTTCGAGGACTGCAGCGCCTTGAGCACTTCGTCCGCCCGGGCGGGGTCTGCGCCGTTCTTCAGCAGCAGCTCACGCCCGCCTGCCGGCTCCATCGGCTCGATCGTCGCGATCTCGCCGCTGTCGAAGATCGTGCCGATCGTGCGGGTGGAGTTCAGGTGGCCGAGCCGGCTGGACACCGCCAGCCGGGCGCCGTCACCCACCGCCCGCCGCAGCTCGCGCAACCCCTCTTCGAGCTTCGCGCGGGAGATCATCAACTCGTCGGTGCCGTCGAGCAGCAGGATCAACCGCTGCCTGCGCAGCAGTTCCAGCAGGAAGCGACCGCTGTCCAGCCGGTTCAGCGCGGGCAGGTGGTCCTCGTCGGACGGGCGCGAGAGGTAGTGCGAGATCGCGTCGAGCGACAGGGTGCGCAAGCCCCGCAGGGGAACTCTGAGGGCCACCGACGGGTAGGTGTGCGCTCTCTGGGCGACCGCCGACTCGTACTGCACCGCGTGGCGCCACTCGTGCCACTTCAGCAGTTCGCTCTTGCCCAACCCGGCGTCCGCGAGGATCGCCAGCGCCGAGCCGCTCGCGCTCAGCCCTCGCTCCAGGAGCCTGTTGTCCGAGACCCGCTCGCCGCCGAGCTTGAGGTGCTGCTTGACGTGGCGGTCGGGCACGGTGAGGTCGGGCGCGACGAAACCCTCGAAGTTGTCCGCCGTCTCGGCGTCGCGCCGCGCGCGGACCGCCGCGGTGGACGCGTCCCACAGGATGTCGATGAAGTGCGTGATCCGGTTCACCCGCGGTTCCCTGGCCGCGGCGCGCATGGCCTCCTCGATGCGCTCGACCTCCTTCGCCGGGGTGAGGTCGGGGACGAGGACCCTGGTCGGGCGCACCTGGGTGATTTCGGTGTCGGTGAGCGCGATCGCCTCGCCCGCCATCCACACGTGCTTGATGTTGTCGAGCGTCGGCTCCACGGCCCGGATGGTGAACCGGGTCGCGTCACACCGCCAGCCACGGGCCTGCAGGAGAGTCCGGACGCTGTCCGCCAGGACCGAGACGTACGCCATCGCTAGTCACCTCCGATCGCGTGGAGCAGCACGGGCGGCAGGCTCAAGTGCCGCAGGTTGGCCCGGCACCAGTCGGCCGCCGCCGGGTGGGTCCGGACGTGGTGCGCCAGTGCCTGGATCACCGTCTCGTCGCGTTCGGCCGAGACGCACCGGCTGACGATGTAGTTGGCCTCGGCGATCGAGTACCGGGTCGCCAGCGTGACCGACGCGAGCAGGCTCAACTCCCGCGTCGCGCCGTCCGGGGATATGCCCAGGACGTCCTCGATGAAACGCAGGCTCGTCATCACGTAGTCGAGTGCCAGCGGTTCTTCGAGGAAGGAGACGTACGATTCCAGTACGGGCAGCATCGCCGGGGCGTGGTGCGCGAGCAGTGCCTGGAGCAGGACGTACGGCAATCGGGGCAGCGTGCGCGTGGCCAGTTGGAAGTCGTCCCGGTGTTCGAGCAGGAACTGCGCCAGCTTGCGGGTGCTCTCCAGGTCCGCGGATTCGTTCTCGATCAGCTCTTGGATGATGGTGAGCGCCGTGTCCACCGGGCGCTGCAACGACGTCGGGTGGTCGATGACCAACCGGAAATCATCGTGGAATTCCTCCGCCGTCCGATAGCGGTGGTCGGCGTTGACCGCGGTCGCGGTGCGCACGCAGTATTCGAGCCGGCGGGTCAGCGGGGAATCGGGCACGGCCACCGTCGCGAGCACGTACGCCAGGATTTGGCCCAGGCTGTAGATGTCCGCCCGGTGGTCGACGCCGCCGAAGTCGGTCCACTGCTCCGGTGCCGCCCACCCCGGCGTGCCCGCGCCGAGGTGTGACGCGGTCTTGAACGAGGCGTCCCTGGTGAAGGCGCGGCCGAGACCGAAGTCGGCGACCCGCGCGTACCGCCGCCCGCCGCCGTTGCCGGCGAAGACCAGGACGTTCTCCGGTTTGAGGTCGCGGTGCAGCACCCGGTTGCGGTGGGCGAAGGCCACGCCGGTCAGCGCGTCGCCGAACAGCGCGAGGGCGTCGGACTCGCTCAGGACCGGCAACACCTCGGCCATGTTCCCCTCAGCCAGTGGCGCGGCGTACCACGGATTGGCCATGTCCAGGCTGTGGTCGAGGACCGGCAGGATGTTGGGGTGGTTCAACTGGCTCTGCAGCCGCACCTCACGGCTGAACCGCACGCGATCCTCGTCGTCCATCAACGCGAGCGGGATCTTGATGACCACCGGCCGGTCCGGGTCGTGCTTCTCGCGCGCCTCCCAGACCGAGCCGAAACCACCGCTCGCTATTTTCCGGATCGGCAGGTATTGCGCCGGGAAGTCATCGGACATGGGCGCCGCCTCCAACTGCAACGGGCACGCGCGCATTACTCGACCCGGCCCGGGGAAATACGGACCAGTCGGGGCGGCGGCCGACTTACCCTACTTTCGGCGGGTCGGCGCGGATGGTTACAGGCCTCACCCGGATGTAGTAGCCCCGCTGTACCGGATCGGTGTTCGCGGTGGAGGCTCACCGGTTCGCCGGGTTGTGGGTCATTCCCGCACCCGAGAACTGCGCCTACGATCGAAAGATGCCACCCGACGCGGCGCGGCGCAGCGACCGTTCGAGGCGGGCGATCCTCGTGGCCGCGCTGGAGTTGGTCGAGGCGCTCGGCTACTCGCGGTTGACCATCGAGGCGGTGGCGGCGCGGGCCGGGGTCGGCAAGCAGACGATCTACCGGTGGTGGCCGTCGAAGGGGCCGCTGCTGTTCGACGCCTTCGTGGAGTTCGGGCCGGCGGGGACGGACGCGTTGCCCAGTGGTGTGCTGGCGGTCGACCTCGCGCGCGGGTTGCGGGCGGCGGTGGAGGAGCTGGCCGACCGGCGGTTCGACCAGGTTTGCCGGCTCCTGGTGCACGAGGAGCGCACGGACCTGGTGACGTTGCTGCTGATGCCGCGCCGGATGGCGTTGGAGGAGCGATTACGGGCGGCGCAGCGGTTGGGCGAGGTGCGGGCCGACGTGGACGTGTCGGCGGCGGTGGAGCTGTTGCTGGGTCCCGTCCACCAGCGGTGGTTCCTGCGGACCGCGCCGTTGACCGGGGAGTTCGCCGACGCGGTGGTCGACCTCGTGCTCCGCGCACTGAGGACGTGACCATGATCGGTACTGTTCGTCGATCATGGGGTACGCCGTGGTCGACGTGGAGACGACCGGCTTCGCCGCGCGCGGTTCGGACCGGGTGGTCGAGGTGGCCGTCGTCGGGCTGGACGACGCGGGCCGGGTGACCGACGAGTGGTGCACCCTGCTCAACCCCGGGCGCGACCTCGGACCGCAGCACGTGCACCGGATCCGCGCCGCCGACGTGTGGCACGCGCCCACGTTCGCGCGGGCCGCGGGCGCGATCGCGGCACGGCTCGCCGAACGGGTGGTCGTCGCGCACAACCTGTCGTTCGACGCCCGGTTCCTGACCGCCGAGTTCGCCCGCGCCGGGGTGGACCTCCCGCTGACGGGCCTGTGCACGATGCGCCTGGCCGACCGGTACCTGCCGAACCTGGCCGGCCGGTCGCTGCGGGCGTGTTGCGAGGCGGCCGGGGTGGTGCTCGACTCGGCGCACTCCGCGTTGCACGACGCCCGCGCCACGGCCCGGCTGTTCGCCCACTACCTGCGTTCCGGCGTACCGGCGGCTGAGCCCGCGCCGCGGCTGCCGCTGCCCGACGACGTGGCCGAGGTGCGGCGCGGCGCGGCCACGCCGGTGCACCGACGGCCCGAACTGGTGACGCTGGTGCGCGGTGACCGGGTCGTGTTCACCGGGCGGACGCACGCGCCGCGCGAGGAGTGGGTGGACCGGGCCGCGTCGGCCGGGCTGGTCAGCCAGGGTTACGTGACCAGGTCCACCCGCGTGGTCGTGGCCGCCGACCCGTTCACGCTGTCGAGCAAGGCGCGGCGGGCGCGGGCGTACCGGGTGCCGATCGTGTCCGAGGAGGACTTCGCCGGGATGCTGGCCCGGCTGGGCGTTACACCGCCGGCCAAAGATCACCGGACCGGGTGGCGTCAGTCCTATTGAAAAGCCCGCCGGCCGCGGGGAGGCTCTTCACGGACAGGCCCTGCCTCAGCGGAAGGCACGAGTCCTATGAGTACCGTGCAGACAACGGCTTCCCGGGCGGTGTGGGACGAGTTCGTCTCGCAACTGCCGGTCGGGGTACTGCTCCAGGACGAGAACGGCGTGGTGCTCGCCGCGAACCCGATGGCCACGGCACTGCTCGGTGACGCCCACGCCCGCGACGACTCCGGGGCGCCGCTGCCCAGTTGCGCCGAGCTGGCGGCGCAGGTGCTGCGCACCGGCTCACCCCTGACGATCCCGATGGTGCTGCCGCACGCCCAGGTGTGGGCCGAGTACTACCCGATCGTGGTGCGCGGGCAAGTGCTGGTGCTGCTGCGACCGGTGCAGGCGGACGTTCCGCACAGCGCCGGGCTGCTCGACGCGCTGACCGGGCTGCCGGGTCGGGCGCTGCTGCTCGACCGGCTGGACCAGGCGTTGATCCGGGCACGCACCCAGGGCACGCTGGCGTCCCTGGTCCTGGCGGACGTGCACCGGATGGCGGCGGTGAACGCGGCGCACGGCTTCAAGCGCGGCGACGAGCTGCTGACCGTGCTGGCGAAGCGGCTGCGGCAGGGTTTACGGGCCGACTACACGGTGGCGCGGTACGGCGGCGACTCGTTCGCCGTGGTCGCGGAGCACCCGAACGGCAGTGGCGAGCCGATCGCGGCCCGGGTGCGCGAGCTGGCCGGGCGGGCGGTGCGGCTCGGTGGTGAACGCGTGCGCACCGGAGTCCGCGTGTGCTGGGTGACCAGCGACGGTGAGGCACCGGTGCACTCGGTGATCGCGCACGTCGAAGAACGCCTGCGCCACTGAAGCCCGTGAAGAACGAACCGGGCCCCCGGCACGTGAGGTGCCGGGGGCCCGGTCGCGGGGGTGGAGCGGGGTCGGTCAGATGCGCGGCAGCACGGTGGTGATCTCGTGCGCGTTGAACAGGCTGCGCGCGTCCATGTCCGCCAGGGCCGGGGCCTGGGTGTCGGTGAACCGGGTCGGGCCGACGCCACCCTGCAGCGGGTTGACGTTCAGACCGCTCAGCGACAGCGGCGGCAGCGCCGGGGACTCGCTGCGCGGCTGCGCCACACCGGGCACCGGCAGCACGAACGGCAGGCCGGCCGGCGCCGCGACGGGCAGCGACGACACGGCGCGACCGCCCTGGGTCAGGTCGTGCAGCGGCACGTCGTCCACGACGGGGATGCCCTGCGTGGTGACCAGGTCGTCCACCACCGGCAGGGTGCCGCCGAACGAGCGCTCGTCAGAGTCGGTCTGCACCGAACGGGTCGGCACCGCGCCGAGCGGCAGCGTGCCGAGGGCGGCACGCGCCCCTTCACCGGCGGCCGGCAGCCCGTGCCGGACCTGCTCGACGTCACCGAGCCTCGGCAGCTGGTCGGTCAGGTCGGACACGCCTCCCAGCGCGGGCAGCTGCCTGGTCGGCAGCTCGGCCTGCGACAGCGCGCCGACGACCCTCGGCGGCTTGGCCTGCGACAGCGCCCAGACGGGACCGTTCACCACCGTCGGCAGCGCGCCGACGATCATGTCCGGCTTCGGCAGCTTCGGCGCCTCCGGCTTCGGGACCGCCCTGGACAGCAGCGCGCCACCCGGCATCGGGAGCTGGGTGAGGCCCTGGATCGGCAGGCCGCGCAGGTCGTCGATCCCCGGCGTGCCCAGCGGGACGGTGTACTGCGACAACCGGCTCAGCAGGCCCAGGCTCGGCAGCTCGGTGGCCCGCAGCAGGCTGTCGACACCGGCCGGCAGCTGGATGCCCCGGTTCGCCTCGGTGACCTTGGTGTCGTCGCCCCGGTCGTCACCGGTGCGGACGTCGTTGCGGTCCTGCGCGTTCGCGGTGGCGGTGCCGACCACGTCGATCGGGACGCCGAACAGGCGGGCGAACGCCTCGGTCGGCAGTTCGACGTCGTGCGCGCTGACCGCGCCGCTGCCGTCGGTGGTGGTCACGCCACCGGACTGGCTGGTCGACCGGCTGCCGGTCGCGGCGTCCGCGAGACCGGCCACGGTCACCGCGTCACCGGCCACCGACGGCGTGACACCGGCGGGCGCGGTGACCAGGTTGCCCGACCACGCGCTGTCCTCGGCGGAGGTCAAGTGCTCGCCGCCGGCGATCAGGCCGGTCGTGTTGTCGGTCTGGGAGTAGCCGTTGCCCGCCGCGGTCACGGCGTCGCCGAACAGTTGCAGCGGGATCGACGGCTGGGCGCCGACGCCGTTGCCCGAGAACGAACCGTCGTCACCGGAGGTCTGCACGTCGCCGCCCGAGTGCGAGCCGAACTCGTTGCGGCTCTCCGACTCGACGTTGCTGCCCGCGCCGACCGCGCTGCCGAACACCTGCGGTGACGACGCCTGGGGCAGCGACAGCACGTTGCCCGACAGCGAGCCCTCGTCACCGGTGGTGGTGGCGGCGCCGCCGGAGCGGGAGTCGAGCCTGCTGTCGGTCTCGGACGAGCCGTTGCCGACCGCGACGACGGAGTCGCCGAAGACCTGGGCCGGGTTGGACGTCGGCACGTGCACGATGTTGCCGGAGGCGGAACCGTGCTTGCCGTTGGCCTTGGGCGGGTTGGCGAGGTCGATCCGGGTGTTGCTGTCGGTCTTCGACGTCGGGTTGGCGACCGCGCCGCCCGAGTTGCCGAACACCTGGCCGCCCAGGGCGGTCGGGGCGGACACGACGTTGCTGGAAACGGTGCCGTTGTCGTCCACGCTGGTCGCCACCCGGCCGGAGCGCACGTACTTGTCCTCGTCGGCCCGGGCGGTGGGCGTGCCCGCCGCGCCGACGCCGTTGCCGAACGCCTCGGCGGGCAGGCCGACCGGCACCTGGCCGACGTTGCCGGAGCCGACCGCGTCGTTGCCGGTCGTGCCGTTGTAGCCGCCGGACTCCGAGCTGACGTCGTTGCCGCACTCGGCCTCGGCGATACCGCCGCCGGTCAGGCCGTTGCCGCACAGGTCGGCCGCGCCGGCAGGCGGCAGGTTCGCCGAGTTCGCCGACAGCACGGAGCGGTCACCGTTGGTGTAGGTGTCGCCGCCGGTGACCGCGGTGGCTTCGTTGGCGTGCCGGGCCGAGGTGTTGCCCACGCCGGACAGCGCGTTGCCCGCGCCGGAGACCGGCAGGGCGACCGGGGTGTCGGCGAAGTTGCCGGACAGCACCGAGTCCTGGCCCGCGGTGTAGCTGTGGCCGCCCGCCTCGGCGTCGTGGGCCATCGCGTTGGTGACCCGCGCGTTGCCCGCGCCCGCCAGCGTGTTGTCGCCCGCGGCGACGGGGCCCGCGAACGCGGGCTGGGCCACGTTGCCCGCGAGGGTGCCGCCGTTGCCGGAGGTGGCCGACCACATCGGGAGGTCGGTCCGGTCGCGGTGGGTGGTGCCCGCGTCGGAGGACGCCCGGTTCTCGGTGACGGTCTCCGCGTTGCCCGCGGCGCCGACGCCGTTGCCGGTGACCGCGACGACCGGTGCGATCGGCGCGCCCAGGACGTTGCCACCGCCGGTGCTGCGGTCACCGGTGGTGCTCAGGGAGCCGGCGGCCCGCGCGTCGTTGGACGACGTGGCCTCGCTGTAGGCGTTGCCGCCCGCGGCGACCGCGTTGTTGGTCACCGGGGCGGGCAGCGCGCCCTGGACGGCGGCGATGTTGCCCGACAGCGAGCCGTCCTGGCCCGAGGTCTTGACGTTGTCGCCTGCGACCGCGCGCTGGTAGGAGGTTGCGCGGGACTCGGCGTTGGCCAGGACGGCGACCGCGTTGCCGTTGACCTGGGGCGAGACGGCGGCGGCGCCGTGCGCCACGTTGCCCGCCAGGGTGCCGTACGAGCCGTCCCTCCTGATCTCGCCCGTGCTGCTCGCGGACTGGACGCAGACGGCTTCGCTGTAGGCGTCGCCACCCGCCGCGATCGCGTTGCCGCAGGCGTTGACCGGCACGACGACATCGGCGTCGGCGGTGTTGCCGCGGGTCAGGCCCGAGGTGTCGACGCCGGTCAGCCGCTCCTGCGCGGAGCGGACCAGCGGGTTGGCGGGGCCGGCGAGCTCGCGGATCGGCCGGTCCGCCGCGGACGGCGTGCTGATCTCGTGGTGGATGGCCGGCAGGTCGTGGTTGCCGACCGGGGTGCCCAGGTTGTTGTGGTCGACGTCGACCGGGACGCGCACCTTCGCGTCGAGCGGGTTCGGCTTCGCGTCGGGGTTGACGTTCTCCTGGGCTGAAGCGATGCCCGTGCCGAGCATCAGCAAACCACCCGTGACAAGTGCGGTCTTCAGACCGCGCTTGGCCCAGGTTTGCATGGGTTCTCCTTCTTCCGGTTTCCCTGGCGGGAGGTGAGGGGTGGTCGGACGCGGCTACCGCGTCGGAGACGACGACCACCCGGGTCATCAGAGGGGTGGGAAGCGCGGCGTTTCGACCGGTTCGCGAGCGCACGCGAGGCAGCGCCGCGGTCGATTACCGGGTCGGCTCGACGATGAGCCGCCGCGGACCGCGCGCTGGGGTCAGTCGGGCGTGGTGCCGGGCTGCTTGCCCGGCGCCACGGTGTTCCGCTCGGTGTCGGGGAACAGAGCCCGGGCCACCGCGGAGTCGATGCGGTCGGCGGACACGACCGAGAACGGGCCGTTGCCGCCGCCGGAGGAACCGGAACCGTCGCCACCGCAGGAGCAGTGGGCCGGCGCGCCGAGCGGCGCGAACGGCATCGACGGCAGTCCGGACGGGTCTCCCGGCAGGGAGGGCCCGTTGGTGTCGGGCAGCGCGGTGACCGGCTGCCGCGGTTCGTCCAGCCACGCGCGGCTGAGCTTGCCGAACACCCCGTGCACCACCGGGGTGCCGGCGGTGACCGGCACGGCGGTGGCGGCCGGGGTGGTCTCGGTGGCGCGCTGCGTCACGGACCCGCCGACGACCACGTCGACGGGCGCCGGTGCGGACGCGCGGTGCTGGAACCAGCCGCTCACGCCCCCGACGGTGTCGCGGATGTCCTCCGCGACCCGGCGCAGGCGGGGCGGGCTCGACTCGGGCACCCGCTGGGTGCGCAGCGCCGTGTCGAGGTCTTGCACGGCCTGGCCGACCGCGGTCGCGCCGACCGGGGCGAGCGCGGCCTCGACCGCGCCCTCCGCCGCACGGGGTGACAGGGTGCCGGGCACGACTTCGGCGACCGGGCCGACCAGGGTCGGCTCCGCGGCCGCCGGCGAGGCGGACAGCGCCCAGGCCGCGGCGGTGCCGGCCAGCGTGCCGCCGACGACCAGCAGGGCGCGGGAGAGCAGCCGCCGAACGCGGCTCGCCCCCGTTCCCACTCGCTGGTCAACGCGCGACATCGCTGGAACCTCCGCCGAAAGCACTGGGATTCGCCGGCACCGCGATCGGGGTGATCAAGCCGACGACGAGAGACTGCCAGGGCGGACCCGCGCCGCGCACTCCCCGCACCCCTGGTTCGCCGGATCGTGTGACGAACACGCTGTGTTGTCGAGCGTGACTCGGGGTAGTCAGACCCGCTTGAGCACCCTGGCCGCGCCGGCGGCGGCGGTGGACGCCAGGATCCAGCCGACCGCGATGAGGGTGCTGGAGATCCACTGCGAGGCGCCGCTGAACTTCCACTTGCCGTCCTGCCCGAGGTCCACGATCGGGATCAGCAGGTCCATCGACAGCAGCCAGGCGTTCCAGGACGGCGACTCGTCCTCGTTGAGCTTCGGCATCTCGTGGCCCAGGAACCACCCCGAGCCGGCCAGCCAGAACGCGGCCAGCCAGGCGATCGCGAGCCAGGGCCGGTAGCCGTAGCCGACCGTCCAGCGCTGCAGGAAACCCCAGACCCGGCCCGCCACGCCGAGTTCGGAGTAGCGCCGGTGCTGCTTCTCCAGCTGCACGAGCTGCGCCAGCTCCTCCTCGCCGCCGTCGCGGTACACGGCGGCCAGCTGCTCGTACGGGCCGGGCGCGAAGTCCGGCTGCACCTCCCGCAGCCAGCGCAGCCGGGTGCGCACGTCGACGTGCGGCGTGGACGAGATCGAGCGGAACGTGAAGTCCTCGACGTCGACACCGCCGGTGGCGGCCCACAGCCCCGGCCCGTCCAGCACGGTCGTCGCGGCGACCCGGGTCAGCACGACCCGGCCGACCGGGATCCGGTCCTCCCACAGCCGCAGCACGAGCTGGCTCACCGTGAGCCCGTAGGCGTTCAACGCGATGTCGCTGCCCGGACCGCCCAGCCGGGCGCCCGCGAACGTGGCCATCTTGCCGACCTCGGCCAGCCGCATCCGCACGCCGCCCGCGGCGGTGAAGCCGTGGCTGCACAGGAAGTCCTTGCCGACGGTGGCCACCCGGGCGTCCAGCGACGGCTTCACCGTGCCGTCCGGGCGGCGGCGCGGCGAGAGCAGGGACGCGCCGGAGCAGTCGAGGGTGGAGCCGATCTCGGCGTTCTGCAGGCGCAGCGAGCCCTCGGCGCGCAGGTCGCGGAGGAACAGCGTGCCGCCGACCCGCAGCCGGTCGGCGAACAGCACGTCGATGCCGGGACCGTGCAACCGGACGCCGGACAGCGACGCGCTTCCCCGCACGTGCGCGTCCACCAGGCGCACCTGGCCGTAGGCCCTCAGCGCGGCGTCGCGCTCGCCGTCGCCGTGGATGCCGCCGTTGACCACGCCGCGCGCTTCGAGGTCGCCCTGGACCTGGATGCCGTCCGCGTGCAGGGCGACCGGGATGCGTTGGACGACCTCTCCGGTGTGGTCGGCCAGCTCGTCCACCACCTCGCGGCGGCCGATCACCGCGCCGGACAGCCGCAGGTAGCCGCCGATGTCGGCGTTGGGCAGGCGGACCGTGCCGGAGGACGTGAAGCCGTCGTCCAGCTCGACGTTGCCCTCCACCCGCATCCGGTCGGCGACCAGCGCGGCGGCCTCGTCGGCGGTGCCGCGCGGGATCACCAGGACCGGGCGGTCGACCACGCTGGCGTGCAGGCGGGCGCCGGAGAACACGACGCTGCCGCCGACCCGGGCGCCGTCGAGCAGGATGCGGCCCTCGGCGGTGAACCGGCCGCCTTCGGCGTCGCAGAACAGGGTGCCCGCGATGGTGACGCCGGTGGCGTCGAGGGCGTTCTGGCCCGCGTTGAGCAGGCGGGCGCCGCCGAGGTGCACGTTGCCGCCGACGTTCGCGCCGCGCAGCCGCACCTCGCCGCCCGCGCGCAGCGCGATGGCCTGCAGCGAGCCGGACAGCCGGATCCGGGCGGCGAGCAGGGCGTGGTCGCCGCCGCCTCCCCGCAGCACGGCGCCGGCCAGCCGGAACGTGCCGTCGACCGAGGCGTCGGTCAGGTCGACCACGCCGTCGCTGGTGAAACCGGCCTCCAGCACCAGGTCGCTGCCGACGCGCAGGTTGCGGCCCCACAGGCCGGGCACCTTGCAGCCGCGCATCCGCAGGCCGACCAGGCGGGCCATGCGCAGGTCCGGCGGCCGTTCGAAGGTGCAGTCGAGAAAGTCGACCACGTGCTCGACCTGCGTGCCCTCCAGCGCGAACGAGCCGACGACGTTCGCGCCGACCAGCCTCAGCGCGGCACCGCGGGCGCCCTCGGTCAGCAGGGTCGACAGCAGTTCGCCGCGGACCGTGCGGTCCCGCTTGGGCGTCCTCGGGTCGAACCGCAGCTGCCGCCCGGCGGTGAAGGCGGCGCGGACGGCGTCCTCGACGGTCTCCTCGGCGCTCACGCCCGCGATCCGATCATCCGCCGCGCCGGTTCCGCCGGCGTTTGACCGAATCCGAAACGTGGGGTTCGACATGCACCCGGCCGGTTCCGACCGGCCCACCCGCGGCGGTGGTGCGGGCTACCGTGATCGGCGTGACGGGGAGTGATTCGAAGATCAGCGACAGGGTGCCGGGGCTGCTCCGCGTGACCGCGGCGCTGAGCTGGCGGTTCGTGGCCGTGGTGGCCGCGCTCTACGTGGTGTTCCACGTGGTCGGGTTCCTGGCCACGATCGTCATCCCGACCGGTGTGGCGCTGCTGCTGGCCGCGCTGCTGTCGCCCGCGGTGTCGCAGCTGACCAGGGCGGGGATCCCGCGCGGGTTGGCCACCGGGGTGGTGCTCGTCGGGGGCATCGCGGTGGTCGGCGGTGTGCTCACGTTCGTCATCACCGAGTTCTCCAAGGGCCTGCCCGACCTGCAGGAGCAGGTCAGCGCGAGCCTGGACACGATCCGCGGCTGGCTCAAGGACGGACCGCTGCACCTGAGCGACCTCCAGCTCCAGCAGTACCTCGACCGCGTGGTCGAGACGGTCAAGGAGAACCAGTCCGAGATCACCTCCGGCGCGCTCACCACAGCGGCCACCGTCGGCGAGCTGCTGACCGGGCTGATCCTCGCCCTGTTCACGCTCATCTTCTTCCTGCACGACGGCGACGGCATCTGGCGGTTCCTGATCCGGGTCGTGCCGCGCGACGTACGCGGCCGGGCCGACGTGGCGGGTCGGCGCGGGTTCGCCTCGCTCGTGTCGTACGTGCGGGCGACCGCGCTGGTGGCCGTGGTGGACGCGGTCGGCGTCGGCATCGGCCTGTGGATCGTGGACGTGCCGCTGGTGGTGCCGCTGTCGGCGCTGGTGTTCCTCGGCGCGTTCATCCCGATCGTCGGCGCGGTGATCACGGGTGCGGTGGCGGTGCTGGTGGCGCTGGTGGCCAACGGGCCGATCCAGGCGTTGATCATCCTGGCCGTGCTGATCGGCGTGATGCAGCTGGAGAGCCACGTGCTGCAGCCGCTGCTGCTGGGGCGCGCGGTGAAGCTGCACCCGTTGGCCGTGGTGCTGGCGATCACGACCGGGTTGGTGGTCGGCGGCATCGCGGGCGCGCTGCTGTCCGTGCCGCTGTTGGCGGTGCTGAACTCGGGGATCAGGTCGTTGCTGTCGGAGTCGGACAAGGACGTGTCGCCGCGCGAGGTCGACGTGCTGGAGCCGCAGGAGAGCGGACCGGTGGACACAGGTGGGGAACGTATCGAGGACATCGACGACGGCGAGGGTCCGACGGCCGAGCACAGCGGCAGGCGGTAGGGGTCAGGCCATCTCGACCAGGTTGCGGCCGTAGCCCTTGGCCGCGAGCAGGGCGGAGTCGGCGGCCACCAGCAGGTCCGGCAGCTCGTAGCCGAACCTCTGGGTGGTCGCCACGCCGATGCTCACGGTCAGCCCGGTGAGCAGGTGCTCCCGGCCGTCCGTGCCGACGGTGGGCACGGCCAGGTCGGCGACGGCGTGCCGCACGCGTTGGGCCACGGCACGGGCGACGGCCGGTTCGGCGTCCGGCAGCAGCACCACGAACTCCTCGCCGCCGAAGCGGCCGACCAGGTCGCCGCGCCGGACCGTGCCGGTCAGCAGCAGGGCCACCGCGCTGAGCGCCGAGTCGCCCGCCAGGTGGCCGACCTCGTCGTTGACCCGCTTGAAGTGGTCGAGGTCGAGCAGCATCACGGCCATCGGCCGGTCGCGCACCCGTGCCTTCGACAGCTCGTAGCGGGCGCGGCTGTCCCAGTGCACGGCGTTGGCGAGGCCGGTCTTCGCGTCGCGTTGGGCGGAACGCCGCCACTGCGGCAACTGGGCGGCCCGTTCCAGCAGGGCCAGCGGCGGTCCGGCCATCAGCGCGTGCACCGGGGTGGTGATGGCGGCGAAGCCCATCAGGCCACCGATGCTCACCGCCACGATGCCCAGCACCACGTCGATGGGCTCGCCGACGACCTCCTCGCCGGGCGCGTGCGGGCTGCGCAGCTTCAGGCCGAGCGCGATCAGGCCCGCCCGGAGCAGCAGCAGCACGGTCGCGCCGAGCACCATGACCACCAGGTCGGTCCTCGGCTCGGCCCAGCCGATGGCGTAACGGGTGGCGAACACGGCCAGTGTGGTCGCGGACAGGGTGAACACCCAGCGGTGCGACTCGGGGCGCTGGGTCAGCACGCCGTGCAGCGCGGGCCCGAAGAGCAGCACCACGCCAAGGACGCAGTCGCGCCGTGGTGGCCGGAGAATTCCAAGGAAGCTTACGCGTCCGGATTGGCGAACCTGGCAGCCGCACTGGGCAACTGGAAGGCATCCGTCAGCGGCACTCGGAGCGGCCCAAAGGTGCGATCCCCGAGGTTCAAGGGCAAGCGTCGGGCGATGTCGTGCCGGTTCACCACCGGCGCGCTCGGTCTGGTCGACGGCGACCGGCGGCATGTGCGGCTCCCCCGCATCGGCACGGTCCGCACCCACGAATCGACGCGGAAGCTGGCCCGCAGGGTCGAGGCCGGTACCGCTCGCATCCGCTCGGCAACCATCTCGTGTCAAGGTGGTCGCTGGTTCTGCTCGTTCTCGGTCGAGGTCCACCGTGCCGATCCGGCACCGATTCGGCCGGTCTCGGTGGTGGGCGTCGACCTCGGCGTCAAGTCGCTCGCGGTCCTGTCCACCGGTGAAGTCATCGCCAACCCGAAACACTTCGAAACAGCCTTGGGACGGCTGCGCCGCCTACAACGCCAAGCCTCCCGCCGCACCGGCCCCGATCAACGCCTCCTACAAAAACCCTCACGACGCTGGTCGCGCACACATGACCGGATCGTGAGGTTGCACCGCGCCGTAGCCAACGCCCGGCGTGATGGTCTGCACAAGCTCACCACCCACCTCACCGCGACCCACGGCACGATCGTGATCGAGGACCTCAACGTCGCGGGGATGCTGGGCAACCGGCGACTGGCCCGGCACGTCGCCGGCGTCGGCATGGGTGAGTTCCGCCGTCAACTCCACTACAAGACCACCTGGCGAGGCGGACGGCTGCACGTCGCCGACCGCTGGTACCCCTCCTCCAAGACCTGTTCGGCCTGTGGCGCGACGAGGACCAAGTTGCGCCTGTCCGAACGGACCTTTCGCTGCGGCGAGTGCCCACTGGTGCTCGATCGCGACCTCAACGCCGCCCGCAACCTCGCCGCGCTCGTGGTCGAGATCGTGGACGGCGGGTCCTCCCCGAGTCGCGGGGCGACGGTAAACGAGCCCGATGGAAACCCACGTCAGACCCGTGTCGCGCGGGCAACGGGTACCGCCACGGGAAGACCCACACCACCCGGTGCGGGCCAACGCCGCCGCCGCAAGGCGACGGCTGCCTGAACTGAGCACTCGACGGTCTGTGCTCGCATTTCAAGTAACGGTTAGCCGGGCCACTCCGACACGGCAAGATTGGGGCCGAAAGGAGCGCAGCGTGCACACACAGCCGGCCGACCAGGGGACAGCGGCCATGGAAGACCCGGTCGCGCACCTCTGGCGGGGAACAGCAGCGCTACGCGTAGTGACGTTCCTGTTCGCCTTCGGCAACGTGATCGTCGAGCGCGACGACTACGAGCGACCGTGGCTGGCGTGGGCGGCGGTCGGGGCGATGGCCCTGTGGTCGGTGATCACCATCCAGGCCTACAGCCGGGAGAGCGGTCGCCGGACGTGGGTCGTGGTGGCCGACGTGGCGATCACGTGCGGGCTGATGTCCCTCTCGCCGCTGATCATGACGGATGCTCAGTTCCTGTTCAACGTCCCCCTGATCACCACCATCTGGGCGGCGTGCCCGCCGGTGGCGGCCGGTGCGCTGGGCGGGCAGGTGGCCGGCGCGGTGTCCGGGTTCGTGGTCGGGTTGAGCACCTACCTCAACCGCGGCGGCCTCACCGTCGACCTGGTGCGCGACGTGGTGTTGCTGGCGGGCGCCGGTCTCGTGGTCGGCATGGCGTCGTCCACGGCGCGCCGCTCGGTGGTGCGGCTGGCGCAGGCGTTGCGGACCGAGGCGGCCACGGCCGAGCGCGAGCGGCTGGCGCGGTCCATCCACGACGGTGTGCTCCAGGTGCTGGCCCGGGTGCGCAAGCGCGGCACGGAACTCGGCGGCGAGGCGGCGGAACTGGCCGAGCTGGCCGGTGAGCAGGAAGTCGCGTTGCGGTCCTTGGTGGCCGCCGCGCCGACCGAGTCCACCGTGGACGGCGACGCGGACCTGCGGCCGGCGCTGCAACTGCTGGCCACGTCCCGGTTCCAGGTGTCCACGCCGGCCACGCAGGTGATGCTGCCCGCCGCGACGGCGTTCGAGCTGACCGCCGTGGTGCGCGAGGCGCTGTCCAACGTGGACAAGCACGCGGGCCCGGACGCGCGGGCGTGGGTGCTGTTGGAAGACCTCGGCGACGAGGTCGTGATCAGCGTCCGCGACGACGGCCCCGGCATCCCCGAGGGCAGGCTCGCGACCGCCGAGGCGGAAGGGCGGATGGGCGTCGCCCAGTCCATCCGGGGCCGGGTGGAGGCGCTGCGTGGGACCCTTGAGCTGCAGACGGGGCCGGGGGAGGGCACCGAGTGGGAGGTGCGGGTCTACAGATGAGCGTGTCCGTGATGGTGGTGGACGACCACCCGCTGTGGCGCGACGGTGTCGCGCGTGACCTGTCCGAGCGCGGTTTCGAGGTGGTCGCGACCGCCGGTGACGCCGCCTCGGCGGTGCGGATCGCCCGCGCGGTGCGGCCGGACGTGGTGCTGATGGACCTCAACCTCGGCGAGACGACGGGTGTCGAGGCCACCACGATGATCACCGGGTCGCTGGAGGGCACCCGGGTGCTGGTGCTGTCCGCGAGCGGCGAGCACAGCGACGTGCTGGAGGCGGTGAAGGCGGGCGCGTCCGGTTACCTGGTGAAGTCGGCGTCGGCCGAGGAGCTGGTGGAGGCGGTGAACCGGACCGCGGCCGGTGACGCGGTGTTCACCGCGGGGCTGGCGGGGCTGGTGCTCGGCGAGTACCGGCGGATGGCCGCGACGCCGGACGACGACAAGCCGCAGCTCACCGAGCGGGAGACGGAGGTGCTGCGGCTGGTGGCGAAGGGGCTGACGGCGCGGCAGATCGCGAACCGGCTGGTCATCTCGCACCGCACCGTCGAGAACCACGTGCAGTCCACCCTGCGCAAGCTGCAACTGCACAACCGCGTCGAGCTGGCGCGGTACGCGATCGAGCACGGGCTCGACGTCGAACCGGAGGGCTGAGCCATGACCGACCCCAAGGACTTCCGGGTGTCCGACGCCGAGCGCGAGCACGTCGTCGGCCTGTTGCAGAAGGCGATCGGCCGCGGCCTGATCACGCTGGACGAGTTCACCGAGCGCACCGACGTCGCGCTCGCCGCCCGCACCCGCGGCGAGTTGAACGCGGTGCTGCTCGACCTGCCGGGCATGGTGCACAACGAGCAGGTGCTCGCCGTGCCCCAGGACCGGCAGGAGCTCAAGTCCACCATGTCGACGGTCAACCGCAAGGGCAGCTGGACCGTGCCGCGGCAGCTCCTCGTGCGCAACCGGATGGGCACGACGGACCTGGACTTCCGCGACGCGTCCATCCCGCACGCGGTGGTGGACATCGAGCTGAACGTGACCGCCGGGTCGGTGACGCTGGTGCTGCCGGAGGGCGCGACGGTCAACGCCGAGGGCGTCGAGCTGGCGGCGAGCGAGCTGTACGACAAGGTGGGCTCGGGCGCGAACGGCCAACCGCACTTCATCGTGCACGGCAAGGTGCGCGCGGGGACCTTGGAGATCAAGAAGAAGAAAAAGAGCCGCTGGCGGCGGAACGCGTGACGGGCGCCAGGACCGCCGCCTGACGCCGTCGTGCGGGGCGACCGCCGGCCGACGAGGATCGTGGCGTGCACTGCCTCGTCACCGGCGCGACCGGCTACCTCGGCGGACGGCTCGTGCCCCGGCTGCTCGCCGCGGGCCACCGGGTCAGGTGCCTGGTCCGCGACCCTGGTTGGAGCTGCGGGTCGCGGCGGTGGACGGCGGGTCGGTGTACCGGCAGCGGGCGGTGTTCGTGCCGCGCGGGCTGGCCGGCACGTGTACTGGTGGCTGGTGTGGCCGTTCCACGGCGTGGTGTTCGGCGGCATGGCCCGCAACATCGCCAATGAAGCTGAACTAACGAGTGAATTCAGAAAGTCCTGATGGACTGCACAACGGGCCAGGAGCACACTCGCCCGCATGAAGGCACTGGTCAAGGCGACCGCCGGGCCGGGGCTGTCGTTGACCGACGTCCCGGACCCCACCCCCGGTCCCGGTGACGTCGTGGTCCGCGTGCTGCGGACCGGCATCTGCGGCACGGACCTGCACATCGACTCGTGGGACGAGTGGGCCGCGCACAACATCGCCGCGCCGCTCGTGCTCGGCCACGAGTTCGTCGGCGAGGTGGTGGAGGCCGGACCGTCGGTGACCGGCGTGAAGGTCGGCGACCTGGTCAGCGGCGAGGGCCACCTGGTCTGCGGCACGTGCCGCAACTGCAAGGCGGGTCGGCGGCACCTGTGCGCCAACACGCGCGGCCTCGGCGTGCACAGCGACGGCGCGTTCGCGCAGTACGTGGTGCTGCCCGAGCAGAACGCCTGGGTGCACCGGGCACCCGTGGACCTGGACGTGGCGGCGATCTTCGACCCCTTCGGCAACGCCGTGCACACCGCGCTGTCGTTCCCGGTCATCGGCGAGGACGTGCTGATCACCGGCGCCGGTCCGATCGGGATCATGGCGGCGGCCGTGGCCAAGCACGCGGGCGCGCGCAACGTCGTCATCACCGACGTCAGCGAGCACCGGCTGGAACTGGCCCGCAAGGTCGGCGTGGACCTCGCGCTGAACGTCGCCGAGCGCACGATCGCCGAGGCGCAGGCCGAGTTGGGCATGTCCGAGGGCTTCGACGTCGGCATGGAGATGTCCGGCAAGCCGGTCGCGCTGCAGGAGATGATCGGCAACATGGCCCACGGCGGGCGGGTGGCCATGCTGGGGCTGCCCGCCGAGGAGTTCGCGGTCGACTGGAGCAGCGTCGTGCTCAAGATGCTGCACATCAAGGGCATCTACGGCCGGGAGATGTTCGAGACCTGGTACTCGATGTCGGTGCTGCTGCAACGCGGCCTCGACCTGACGCCGGTGATCACGCACCGGTTCGACTACACGGCGTTCGACGAGGCGTTCGCGACGGCGCGCGAGGGCAAGTGCGGCAAGGTCATCCTCGACTGGACGGGAGCTCACTGATGTACGGCGCGATGCGCGAGGACCTGAGGGCGGGCCTGGACGAGATCCGCGCGGCCGGGCTCTACAAGGCGGAACGGGTGATCGGCACGCCGCAGAGCGCCGCCGTCCGCGTCGGCTCCGGCGCCGAGGTGCTGAACTTCTGCGCCAACAACTACCTGGGCCTGGCCGACCACCCGCGGCTGGTCGAGGCGGCGCACGAGGCGTTGGACCGGTGGGGCTTCGGGATGGCCTCGGTGCGGTTCATCTGCGGCACGCAGGAACCGCACAAGGAGCTGGAACGGCGGCTGTCGGAGTTCCTGGGCACCGACGACACGATCCTGTACAGCTCGTGCTTCGACGCCAACGGCGGCCTGTTCGAGACGCTGCTCGGCGCGGACGACGCGATCATCTCCGACGAGCTGAACCACGCGTCGATCATCGACGGCGTGCGGCTGTCGAAGGCACGCCGGTACCGCTACCGGAACCGGGACGTGGACGACCTGGAGCGGCAGCTCAAGGACGCCGCCGACGCCCGCTACCGGCTCATCGCGACCGACGGCGTGTTCTCCATGGACGGCTACCTCGCGCCGCTGGACGAGATCTGCGACCTGGCCGAGCGGTACGACGCGCTGGTCATGGTGGACGACTCGCACGCGGTCGGCTTCACCGGGCCGAACGGCCGCGGCACGCCCGAGCTGTTCGGCGTGCAGGACCGGGTGGACATCGTCACCGGCACGTTGGGCAAGGCGCTGGGCGGCGCGTCGGGCGGCTACACCTCGGGGCGGGCGGAGATCGTGGAGATGCTGCGGCAGCGGTCGCGGCCGTACCTGTTCTCCAACTCGCTGGCGCCGTCGATCACCGCCGCCGCGCTCGCCGCGCTCGACCTGCTCAGCTCGTCCGGCGAACTGCTCACCAGGCTGCGCGAGAACACCGCGCTGTTCCGGTCGCGGATGACCGAGGCCGGCTTCGACCTGCTGCCGGGCGAGCACCCGATCATCCCGGTGATGATCGGTGACGCGGCGGAGGCGTCCCGGATGGCCGACCTGCTGCTGGAGCAGGACATCTACGTGATCGGCTTCTCGTACCCCGTCGTGCCGCACGGCAAGGCGCGGATCCGGACGCAGATGTCGGCGGCGCACTCGACCGACGACGTGAACCGCGCCGTGGACGCGTTCATCGCGGCCCGTGACCGGATGTGAGCCGTCACTTCTTGCCGCTGGTGCCCCAGATGCCGGCGAACAGGAGCAGGATCGCGGACACCAGGATCGAGAGGGTCACGACGACGCCGTTCATCTCCAGCTCGCCCGCCCGGACGCTGGGCACGAGGAAGCCGAACACGACCAGCACGAGCAGGCCGACGCCGGCGATGACCGTTTCGGTGGTGCGGAGCGAACGCATGGCTCTTGGTACCGCACACGCGCCGGACACGCACGTCGTGGCACTGTGCCCGTGATCGACCCACGACGGCTGCGGGTGCTGCGCGCGCTCGCCGACCACGGCACCGTGACGGCGGCGGCGCAGGCACTGCACCTCACGCCGTCGGCGGTGTCGCAGCAGCTGGCCGCCCTGGAGTCCGAGGTGGGGCACGCGCTGCTGCGGCGGCGGGGACGGCGGGTGTCGTTGACCGCCGCCGGCGAGCTGCTGGTCCGGCACGCCAACGCGGTGGCCGCCGAGCTGGAACGGGCGCAGGCGACGCTGGCCGCGTTCGCCTCCGGCGCCACCGGGCGGGTGGAGGTCGGCAGCTTCGCATCGGCGATCACGCAGGTCGTCGCGCCCGCGCTGGCCGCGCTGCGGGTGTCCGCGCCGGACGTGACGCTGCGGGTGCGCGACGTGGAGGGGCACGCCAGCGTGCCGTTGCTGCTCGACGGTGAGATCGACCTGGCGATCACCGAGGAGTACCGGCTGCGCACCGACGACCGGCGGCTGACCCGGTTCCCGCTCTACACCGAGCCGTTCGACGTGGTGCTGCCGGCGGAGCACCCGCTGGCCGGTCGGGCGGACGTCGACCTGGCCGACCTCGCGGACGACGACTGGGTCGTGCCGCTGCCCGGGAACCCGGTGCGCGACGTCGTGCAGCTGGCCTGCGAGCACGCCGGCTTCGCGCCGCGGATCACGCACACGTCCGACGACTTCCGGGCGGTCGGTGCGTTGGTGCACGCGGGCGCGGGCGTGGCCCTGGTGCCCCGCAACGCCGTGCGCGGTGTGCCGGTCCGCGGCACGGCCCCGTTGCGGCGCGTGGTGGCGGCGGTGCGGCGGGGCAGCGAGGAGCACCCGTTGATCAAGCTCGTGCGCGATGCCCTGCTGGACGCCGTCGCCTAGACCCACCACCACGCGAGGTCGCGTCGAGCGTTCGCGACTCATTTTCCGGCGATCACGCTTTTCGATCGCCGGAAAATCAGGCGCGAACGCTCGACTTCCCGGCGACCGAGCCTGCCATCTGCGGAGCAGGGGCAATTCAACACAGTGCGCGGGCGGCAAGCTTCGCTGAGGCCGGGTCCGCTGCGGCCACCGCGCCGCCGGCCGCCAGCTGGCACAGGTCGAAGCTGGTGGAGGCGAGTTTCGCGCCGACGCCCGCCAGCGCCGTGTGGTTCATCGACAGGCTCGTCACGCCCAACCCGGTCAGCACGCACGCCAGCAGCGGGTCGGCGGCGGCCTCACCGCACACGCCCACCGGCTTGCCCAGAACCGTGCCCGCGTCGCCGACCAGCTTGACCAGCCGGAGCAGGGCGGGCTGCCACGGGTCGTTGAGCGCGGCCACGGCGCCGACCTGCCGGTCCGCCGCGAACACGTACTGCGCCAGGTCGTTGGTGCCGATCGAGACGAAGTCGACCACCGCCAGGATCTCCTGGGCGACCAGGGCCGCCGCCGGGACCTCGATCATCACGCCCGCGCGCCGGATACCAGCCGCACGGGCCCGTTCCACGAACCACGCGGCCTCGGCGGCGGTGGCAACCATCGGCGCCATCACCGACACCTCGGCGTCGGTGTCGGCGGCGGCCAGGGCGATCGCTTCGAGTTGGCGTTCCAGCACGTCGGGACGGTCGAAGGCGACCCGCAGGCCGCGCACGCCCAGCGCCGGGTTCGGCTCCGGGTCCGGTGCGAGGAACGGCAGCGGCTTGTCCGCGCCCGCGTCCAGCGTGCGGACCACCACGGGCTTGCCCGCGAACGGCGCGAGCACCGCCGCGTACGCCTGGCGCTGCTCGTCCACCGACGGTTCGACGGCGGCGGACAGGAAGCAGAACTCGGTCCGGAACAAGCCGACGCCCTCGGCACCACCGGCCGCCGCGGCGACCGCGTCCGCGGGCGAGCCGACGTTGCCGAGCACCTTCACCCGGTACCCGTCGCGCAGCACGCCGACCCCGTTCCACTCCGCCCGTCCGGCGACGTGCGCGGCGCGGACCGTGCCGTCGGAGGCCTGCACCACGCCGGTGTCACCGTCCACGAGCAGGGCGGGCACGTCGAGGTCCAGGATGCCGCGGCAGGCGACCACGGCCGGGATGCCGAGCGAGCGGGCCAGGATCGCGGTGTGCGAGGTGGGGCCGCCCTCCTCGGTGACCAGGGCCAACACCTTGGCCGGGTCCAGCCCGGCGGTGTCGGCGGGCGCGAGGTCGCGGGCCACCAGCACGGACGGCTCGGGCAGCGGCGGCACGCCGGGCGCGGCCACGCCGAGCAGCTCGGCGACCAACCGGTCCCGCACGTCGCGGACGTCGCGGGCGCGTTCGGCCATGTACCCGCCCGCCGCTTCGAGGGCGGTGATGAACCCGGCGGCGGCCTGGTGCACGGCCCGTGCGGCGGGCAGGGAGTCCCCGGTGACCAGCTTCTCGGCCTGGGACAGCAACGCGGGGTCGGCCGCCATCGCCGCCGTCGTCTCCAACACGTCCTTCGCGTCACCGCTCGCCGCGGCGGCCCGTGCCTGCAGACCGGCCACGACGATGTCCGCCGCGGGCCTGATCCGCGCGGCCTCGGCCACCGGATCGGTCGGCGCGGGCCCCGCCGGCGGTTCCCCCAGCGGCTCGGCGACCCGGACCACCGGCCCGGACGCCCGCCCGGAACTCACCCCGACACCACTCAGCCGCGCACTCGACATGGTCTAGACCATACCCTCAGCTCGACGGGACGTGAAGGACAAGCCAACGCCACCGAGCCCCATCGCGCTACCCAACGGCCTGGTCCAACGTCGGGTACGACGGTTGCGCGCCCGCCGAAGTCACCGACAGGGCGGCCACGCGGGCGGCGAACCGGGCGGACTCCTCCAGCGACCGGCCGGACGACAGGCCGACCGCCAACGCACCCGCGAACGCGTCACCGGCACCGGTGGTGTCCACAACGGACACTTCAGGAGCACGCACCTCCACCACACCGGACGTCGTGACGACAGCCGCGCCGCGCGCACCCAGCGTGACCACAGCGGATTTCGGCCCCAACCCCAGCAGCCCCTCGAACGACGGCGCCAGCGACGCCGCCTCGTGCTCGTTCACGATCAACGGGTCCAACAGGGCCAGCGTCTGCGCCGGCACCTCGACCACCGGCGACAGGTTCAGCACCGGCCGGACGCCGCGCGACGCCGCCTCCCGCACCGCGTGCGCCACCGCCGGCACGGGCACCTCCAGCGAGCACACCAGCACCGAGACGTCGTCCCACCTCACCGCCTCCACGTCGGACACGCCCACGTCGGAGTTCGCGCCGGGTGCGACGACGATCGAGTTCTCCCCGTCCGGCGTCACGGTGATGTACGCCAAGCCGGTCGGCCGCGACGACGTGCGGACGAAGTCGGTGCGCACACCGGACGAGGACAGCGACCCCCGCAGCAGCTCCCCGTACTGGTCCGCGCCCACGGCACCGACGAGCGCCACCGCGGCACCCAGCCGGGCAGCGGCGACGGCGGTGTTGGCGCCCTTGCCGCCGGGCAGGACGACGGTGTCGCCGCCGAGCACCGTCTCACCGCCGACCGGGCGGCGAGGAACCGTGACGACGAGGTCCGCGTTGGCCGAACCGAGCACGAGAACAGTCACGACAGAAACTCTGCCAGGTCCGGGCGTGACCGGTTCGGTACCCGGATGAGTAGTGGTACGGATTCCGGATACACCGGATCGCGGCGATTCTGGTCACATGACCGGTACCGGGCAGGACCCCCTGATCAGGCTGGCAGACGAACTCGGGCACCTGGGCCGCCGCCTGGAGGCGGTCGGCCAGGAGCTGCACCGCGTCGGCAGCGCCCAGCCGGTGGCGACGTTGGACCGGGCGCCCGTCGACCCGGCCGCCACTGGTGAACCGACCGCACCCGCGACCGGTCAAGCCGCGCACGACCGGACCCGGCCGATCACGGCAACCTCCCCGACGACGAGCCGATCGACGCCGACCACCGCTCCTGCCGCGAGCCCTCCGACCTCCCAAGCCGTCACGGGCACGCCGGCCCCGGCCCAGCCGACCGCGCCCCAGCACACCGGTCCCGCCCCGCAAGCCACGCACCGGCCCACCGGTCCCACCACCCAGGCACCGTCCCACCAACCGAACCCGGCCGGGTACGCCGCAGCCCACCAACCGCCCCAAGGCACTTCGGGTTGGGGCGCACCCACCCCTTACTGGACGCCCACCCCTCCGCCACCGCCCGGCCCCACCCTCTTCGACCGCCTCAGCAAGGACGGCGCGGGCAGCAAGTTCCTCGCCTGGGTCGGCGGCGCGGTCACGTTGCTCGGCGTCGTCCTCCTCCTCGTCCTCGCCGTCCAGCGCGGCTACCTCGGCCCGCTGCCCCGCGTCCTCGGCGGCGCCGCGCTGGGTGGCGTGCTGGTCGGCCTCGGCCTGTGGCTGCACCGCACCCCGGCCGGCCGCACCGGCGCGTTCGCCCTCGCCGCCACCGGCATCGCCGTGCTCTACCTGGACGTCATCGCGGCCACCTCGATCTACGAGTACCTGCCCGAGGGCGGCGGCCTGGCCGCCGGTCTGCTCATCGCGGGCGCCGGGCTGCTGCTCGCCCTGCGCTGGGACTCGGCCACCCTCGCCATCGGCGTGGTCGCCGCCTGCGCCGTGTGCGCGCCCGTCCTCACCGAGGGGTTCACGCCGCTGCTCGTCGCGTTCCTGCTGGTCCTGAAGATCGCGGCGAGCCCGGTGCACCTCAAGCGCGACTGGCCGTGGCTCGCGGTCACCGCGGGCGTGCCCCCGCTTCTCGCCTCGGTCCTGGTGATCGGGAGCACGGACGAGTACACCCTGGCCGGGATCTCCTTGCTGGCCGCCGTGATCGGTGTCGCCGCCGCCGTCCTCACCGTCCACGTCCGGCCCGGTGACATCACCGCGCTCGCCCTCGCCGTCGGCTCGCCGATGCCCGCCCTGCTCACCACCGCCGTGCTCGACCGCTACCTCGGCGCGGGTGTCGCCGGCGCGGTCGCCGTGCTGATGCTGGCGCTGTGGGCGGTCGGGCGGCGGTCGTTGCCGAGGAACTTCAGCGCGGCGGCCGGCGCGGTCGGCGTGTTCGCGTTGTTCCAGGCGACGGCGCTCGCCCTCGACGGCAGCACACGTGCCGCCGTGGTGCTGGCCGAAGCCCTGGTGCTGGCGTTCCTGGCCAAGGTCCTCGCGTCACGGGGTCCGCTGGTCGGGTCGCTCGCGTTCGGCGGCATCGGTTTCCTGCTCACCGTCGCGTACGCGGTGCCGCCGCGGCTGCTGCTGGACGAACCGTGGCGTGTGGACAGCGCCGGGTTCCTGGTGTCCGGCATGCTGACCGCGCTGGTCCTCGGTGTGCTCATGGTCGTGCTGCCGTGGGTGGCGACGAGCCTGCGCGTGCTGGGCAGGCACCCGTTCCCGTGGATCGCGGCGGGTGTCGTGCTGCTGTACGCGGCGGCCGGGGTCGTGTTGTGCGCCGCGCTGTTGGTGTCGCAGGACGTGACCGGGTTCCTCTTCGGTCACTCGATCGTGACGGTGTCGTGGACGGTCGCCGCGCTGGTGCTGCTGGTGCGCGGCATCGACCGGAAGTCGCTGCGGGTGGCCGGGTTGGTGCTGGTCGGGGCGGCGGTGGCGAAGCTGCTGCTGTTCGACCTGGCCGCGTTGGACGGCATCGCGCGCGTCCTCGCGTTCATCGGCGCGGGCCTCGTCCTCCTGACGGCGGGCACCCGTTACGCCAAGCTGGTGGCAACTCGACGAATTTCGGCTGATTCGTAGCTCTCGGGATCCAAAACGGCCCGGGCTGCGTCAACCTGGTGGTAGAGGTTTACGTCGTCGGGGTACGACCACCGGTGCTCCGGCACCGGCAGGGGTCCGGCGTCGGTCGTTTCGCCCCCCGAGCGACCGGCGCCGGGCGCACCGCCGCCGTTGCCGCCCGTCCCGCCGCCGCGGGCGGCAGCCAGGCCGGACGACCGGGAAACCCCACATCACCCGGTCCGGCACAAAAGGCACTCGCACGTAGGACGACGGTGGAACCCGACCGCGCGGCGGTGTTCCCATCGAGCCATGTGGGGACGACGACGCATCGCAGCCCTGGGCACCGCCGCTGTCCTCCTCGCCGCCGCACTCTCCGCCGCGGGTCAGGACCGCCCGCACATCGTCACGGCCGCAGGCACACCCGTGCCCAAGGCGTACGTGATCGCGCGCGACGGCCACGTGCAGGCCCTCGACACGACCGACGGCCGGGTCCTGGCGAGCGCGAACACCGGCGCGTGGACCACGGGCGCGGCGGTCGGGCCGGGTGGTCGCCGGGTGTACGTGGTCAACGGCTGGGCGGGCGTGATCGCGGCCGTCGACCCGGTGGCGGGCAAGGTGGTCGGCCGCATCCACACCCGCGCGCGACTGGCGCAGGCGGTGCTGCGCCCGGACGGCAAACGCCTCTACGTCACCGGCGGCGGCGCGGTGGCCGTGGTGGACCCGGTGACGTTCCGCCTGGTCGCGGCGATCAAGGCGGGCGGCCAGCCGCAGGGCATCGCGGTCACGCCGAACGGCCGCCGGCTGTACGTGGCCAACGCGCAGGACGGCACGGTGAGCGTGCTCGACACGGCGACCGCCACCCCGAAGACCACGATCGACGTGGAGGGCATGCCGCAGCACGTCGCGGTCAGCCCGGACGGTGCCGCGGTCTACGTCAGCTCCCTCGACCCGGGCGAGGGCGCGGGCACGGTCTCCATGATCGACCCGCACACGGACGAGCTGCGCTGGTCCACGCCGGTCGGCAAGGGCGCCGGCAGCATCGCGGTCACGCCCGACGGGCGGCGGGTCTACGTCGCGCTGAACCGCCGCGTCGCCGTCGTCGACACCACCACCCGCACCACGAAGGCGTTGCGGCTCAAGGCCGGGACGCTGGCCATCCCGCCCGGCGACCGCCGCGTGTTCCTGTCCACCGGCAACACCGTGACCGTGCTGGACAGCGCCGACCACCGGGTGACGAGCACGTTGCAGCTCAGCGGCCTGAACGACGAAGGCCGCGGCTTCACGGCCACGGCCATCGCGTTCGAACCCCTCGATCTCTCCTAGCTGGTGCCGCTAGACGGGCTGCGGCACCTTCTGGTTGCCGTCCTCGCCCGCGGTCTCGTCCTCCACCGGCGCCTCGTCGTGGATCGCCATCCGCTCCTGGATCCGCCGCAGCGGCCCCGGCGCCCACCACGCGGCGTCGCCGAGCACCTTCATCACCGCGGGCACGAGCAGCATCCGCACCACGGTGGCGTCCAGCGCGAGCGCCAGGATCATGCCGACGCCGACGAACCGCATCATCGAGATCTGGGAGAACGCGAACGCGCCGGTCACCACGATCAGCAACAGCGCCGCCGCCGTGATCACCCGCCCGGTCTTCGCCAGGCCCGCCGTCACCGCCTCCTCGGTCGACGCGCCACGGCCGCGTGCCTCGACCATCCGGGACAGCAGGAACACCTCGTAGTCGGTGGACAACCCGAAGACCACGGCCGCCATCAGCACCACGATCCCGGACTCCAGCGGCGCGGGCGTGACGCCGAGCAGCGACGCACCGTGCCCGTCCTGGAACACCCACACCAGCACGCCGAACGTGGCCGACAGGCTCAGCGCGCTCATCACCACGGCCTTGATCGGCAGCAGCACCGACCCGAACGCCAGGAACATCAGCACGAACGTGGCGCCGACCAGCAGCAGGATCATCAGCGGCAGCTTGTCGGCGATGGCGTCGAGGCTGTCGGTCACCATCGCGGTGCTGCCGCCGACGAGCACTTCGTCACCCGGCCCGGCCAACGCGCGCACGTCCCGCAGCGCCTGCTTGGACTCGTCGCTCAGAGCGTCCTGGTCCAGCCCGGCGTTGATCAGCCACACGCCGTTCGCGGGCTCGGCGGCGACCTGCGCCTCGCCGACACCGGGCACCGCGCCGACGTCGGCGACGAACGCCTGCACGTCGGCCGGCGACGGGTCGCCGGTCACCACGATCTTGAAACCGGAGTTGGACAACGCGGCGAAGTCGGTGTTGATCGTCTCGGCGGCGACGCGGGCCGGGTTGCCCTCGGGCAGCACCTTCTCGGTGACCTCGCCGAACTTCACGCCCAGGAACGGCGAGCCGAGCGCGAGCAGCACCAGCACGATCGGCAGCGCGAACAGCACCGGGCGCTTCATCACCCGGGCGGCCAGCCTGCGCCAGCCACCCTCGGACGGCGCCTTCTTCTTCCGCCACGGCAGCGCCAGCTTGTCCACCCGGTGGCCGAGGACGGCGAGCAGCGCGGGCAGCAGGGTCAGCGACACGATCGCCGCGATCGCCACCGCCGACATGCCGCCGTAGCTCAGGGACTTCAGGAAGCCCTGCGGGAACAGCATGAGCCCGGCGAGCGCGATCACCAGCAGCGTCGCGGAGAACAGCACGGTTCGTCCCGCCGACATGACCGTCCGGCGCACGGCGTCCGGTGTGTCGCGGCCCGCGGCCAGTTCCTCCCGGAACCGGCCGACCATGAACAGGCCGTAGTCGATCGCCATGCCGAGGCCGAGCAGGCTGGCCACGTTGACCGCGAACGAGTTCACGTCGGCGACCAGCGAGACGGCGTGCAGCACGCCGAGCGAACCGGCGATCGCCAGGCCACCGACGAGCACCGGCAGCGAGGCGGCGACCAGGCCGCCGAAGATGATGATCAGCAGCACGAGCACGATCGGCAGCGACACGGCCTCGGCCTTGGTGAGGTCGGAGGCGGACATGTCGTTGATCGCCTTCTGGGTGGGCACCAGGCCGCCGACCTGCGCCTGCAGCCCGTCGACCTGGAGCTGGTCGGCGATCTGCTCGTACTGCTTGAGCTGGGTGTTGTTGTCACCCGAGCGCAGGGTGATCACGACGAGGGACTTGCCGCTCTCCGGTGACGGCACCGGCGGCAGCACCTTCAGCACCGCGTCGGTCGGCAGGTCGGCCAGCTCGGCGGAGATCCGCTGGAGCTGGGCCGGGTCGGTGGTGTCGTAAACCGCGAGGACGTCGCCGCCCTGACGGCCGAACGCGTCCTGCGCGACCTCGTTGGCCCGCGCCGCCTCGCTCGTCGGCGCTTCGTAACCGCCCTGGCTGAGCCGGTCGAACACGCCGAGGCCCCAGATGCCGCCGACCACCGCGAGTGCCACCGTGGCGATCAACACCACCCACCTGCGGCGGTACGCCAGCGATCCCCACTTCGCGAACACGCGTCCTCCCAGGCAGGTGGGTTACGGTTGCGTGAATGGCGTCAACTACGTAAACACCGTTCACTGACTCGTCCCGAAGTTATACCCGGGTGAACACCGTTTACAACCTGATTGGGTGACTATGACCGAGGCCACTCGCCGCGAGCGACTACGGGTGGAGACCGAGCGGGACATCCGACGACAGGCCCGCGCCCTACTCGTGGAACACGGCCGGGACGCCGTCACTCTGCGTGCCATCGCTCGCGAAGTCGGCATCACCGCCCCCGCGCTGTACCGGTACTACGACTCGCGCGAGGACCTGCTCCGCCGGCTCGCCGAGGACATCTGCACCGACCTCGCCGCGGAGCTGGACGCCGACCTCTCGGGCATCGACGAGGACGACGTCAGCGCGCAGGTCTACGCGGTGTGCCGCGGCTTCCGGCGCTGGGCGCTCGCGCACCCGCAGGAGTTCACGCTGGTGTTCGCGTCCACAGAGGACACCCTCGGCTCGTGCGCCCCGGACGAGGACCGCAGCCAGGCCGGCGACCAGTTCGGCCGGGTGTTCCTCGAGGTCGCGGGCAGGTTGATCGCGAGCCACCCGCTGCCGGACGACCTCGGCGACGACGACGTGCCCGCGGAGCTGCACGCCGACCTGGCCGCGTTCCAGCAGATCCTGCTGGCCACCGTCAACGACCGCGGCGTCGCGGTGGACGAGACCGTCCTGCCGCTCGGCGCGGTCTACCACATCACGCAGTCGTGGGTCCGGATCTACGGCCACGTGGCCCTGGAGGTCTTCGGCCGCTTCCCGTTCGCCGTGTCCAACCCCGAGCCCATGTTCGACTCGATGCTGGCGCAGATCCTGGGCGAGATGGGTTTTGGTCACCTCCCGCAGCCGTGACGTGCGACTTCCGGGCATACCTGCTGGGCCGTTCGAGGGCTTTTCGTCCCCGCGGCGCAACCGGTGGCGCCCGGGCGGGGTTGCATGTGGTGGCCGCACGGCGAGAACTTCTCGGGGCGGGGGGATGGTGGCACGGAAGAGTTCGGACAAGGGGTCCGGTGGCGTGGCGTTAGTGGCCGCGGTGCTCGTCGTCCTCGCGGGCGCGGGTGGCGCCGGTGGCGCGGCGCTGAACTCGGGCGCGAGCGGCGGTGGCGGTGCCGCTCCCGTCGAGAGCATCAGCGTCCGCAAGTGGGACGCCAAGCGCGCGGCACGGGGCGGTGACGCCGCGGGCGCGATGAGCCACCTGGGTGTCGGGATCAGCAAGCAGGCGGTCAAGCAGGAGCTCGACTGCCTGGCCAACTCCTTCGGCCAGGTGCGCGACTTCTTCGCGCGCACGCCGTGCACCTCGCTCGACCGCCTGCTGCTGGCCGTCGGCGACCAGGCCGGGAACGCGGCCGTGGTGTCCGTGGTGTGGGTGACGTTCCCCGGCCGCAACCAGGCCCGGCAGTTCGACCGGGTGATCGACGTCGCGGGCTCCGGTGACGTGCAGCCGTTGAGCGGCACGGTCGTCGGCCTGCCGGAGGTCCGGTTCACCGCCGAGCACTACTGGTCGGAGATCAAGGACACGACGATCACCATCGCCGAGTCCGAACCGGCGACCGGGCACGTCGAGCCGGACCTGCTCGACGCGATGACCGAAGTGGCCGCCCAGTTGCCGCGTCCGTGAACCCCGCTACAGCACGACGTTGACCAGCCGGCCCGGCACCACGATCACCTTGCGCGGCGTCCCGCCGTTCAGCAGCTCGGCCACCTTCCCGTCGGCCAGCGCCGCCGCCTCGATCTCCGGCACCGACGCCGACGCGGGCACCACCACGCGCGCCTTCACCTTGCCGTTGACCTGGATCGGGTACTCCACCGTGTCCTCGACCAGGTACTTCTCCTCGGCCGTCGGGAACGGCCCGTGCGCCAGCGAGTCGGTGCGGCCCAGCTTCGACCACAGCTCCTCGGCGACGTGCGGGCTCAACGGCGCCAGCATCAGCACCAGCGGCTCGGCCAGCACGCGCGGCGCGCCGCCCGGGAAGTGCTTGGTGACGTGGTTGTTCAGCTCGATCAGCTTCGCGCCCGCCGTGTTGTAGCGCAGGTTCGCGAAGTCGTCGTGCACGCCGGCGATCGTCTTGTGCAGCAGCCGCAGCGCTTCCTCGCCCGGGTCCTCGTCGGTGACCCTCGGCTCACCCGTGGTCTCGTCGACCAGGTTGCGCCACAGCCGCTGCAGGAACCGCTGCGCGCCGACGACGTCCTTGGTCGCCCACGGCCGCGAGACGTCCATCGGGCCCATCGACATCTCGTACAGCCGGAACGTGTCGGCGCCGTACTTCTCGCACATCTCGTCCGGCGTGACGACGTTCTTCAGGCTCTTGCCCATCTTGCCGTACTCGCGCTTGACCTCTTCGCCCTCGAAGAAGTACTTGCCGTCGCGCTCCTCCACCTGCTCGGCGGGCACGGGGGTGCCGCGCGAGTCGCGGTACGCGTACGCCTCGATGTAGCCCTGGTTGAACAGCCGCCGGTACGGCTCGTCACCGGACACGTGGCCCAGGTCGAACAGCACCTTCTGCCAGAACCGCGCGTACAGCAGGTGCAGCACCGCGTGCTCCACGCCGCCGATGTACAGGTCGACGCCGCCCGGGTCGGTCGCGCCGTGCTCGGCCGTGCGCGGGCCCAACCAGTACCGCTCGTTCTCGACGTTGACGAACCGCTCGGTCTCCGTCGGGTCCACGTACCGCAGCTGGTACCAGCACGAACCCGCCCAGTTGGGCATGGTGTTGGTCTCGCGCCGGTACCGCTTCGGCCCGTCGCCCAGGTCCAGCTCGACGGTGACCCAGTCCTCGGCGCGCGACAGCGGCGGCGACGGCTCGGAGTTCGCGTCGTCCGGCTCGAACGTCCGCGGCGAGTAGTCGTCCACGTCGGGCAGCTCGATCGGCAGCATCGACTCCGGCACCGCGATCGGCGTGCCGTCCTCGTCGTAGACGATCGGGAACGGCTCACCCCAGTACCGCTGCCGGGAGAACAGCCAGTCGCGCAGCTTGAACTGCACGGTGCCCTCGCCGCGGCCCTGCTCCTCCAGCCAGGCGATGATCTTCTTCTTGGCCTCGTCGACGTCCAGCCCGTCCAGGCTGACGCTGCTCTCGTGGCTGGAGTTCACCGCCGGGCCGGTGCCCGTGTACGCCTCGCCGTCGAAGTCCGCCGGCGGCTGCACGGTCCGGATGATGGGCAGGTCGAACGCCTTGGCGAAGTCCCAGTCGCGCTGGTCCTGGCCGGGCACCGCCATGATCGCGCCGGTGCCGTAGCCCATCAGCACGTAGTCCGCCACGTACACCGGGATCCGCGCGCCGTTGACCGGGTTCGTCGCGTGCGCGCCGGTGAAGACGCCGGTCTTGTCCTTGTTCTCCTGCCGGTCCAGTTCGGACTTGCGGGAGACCGCGGCGCGGTAGGCGGCGATCGCCTCGGCCTGCCCGTCGGACGCGATCACGTCCACCAGCGGGTGCTCGGGCGCCAGCACCATGTACGTCGCGCCGAACAGGGTGTCCGGCCGGGTGGTGAACACCTCGACGTCCACGCCGTCGTGCCCGGCGACGGCGAACTTGACCCGGGCGCCGTGCGAGCGCCCGATCCAGTTGCGCTGCATCGCCTTGATCTTGTCCGGCCAGTCCAGCCGGTCCAGGTCGTCGATCAGCCGGTCGGAGTAGGCGGTGATCCGCATCATCCACTGGCGCAGCGAGCGCCGGAACACCGGGAAGTTGCCGCGCTCGCTGCGGCCGTCCGCGGTGACCTCCTCGTTCGCCAGCACGGTGCCCAGGCCGGGGCACCAGTTCACCGGCGCCTCGGACAGGTACACCAGGCGGTACTGCCCCAGCAGCTTCTCCCGCTCCAGCCGGGACAGCCCGTCCCACGGCTTGTCCGGCGTCGGCCGCTCACCCGAGGCGAACTGCGCCTCCAGCTCGGCGATCGGCCTGGCCCTGCCCGCCGCCGGGTCGTACCAGGAGTTGAAGATCTGCAGGAAGATCCACTGGGTCCACTTGTAGTAGCCCGGGTCGATGGTGGAGATGCGCCGGCGCTCGTCGTGCCCCAAGCCCAGCCTGCGGATCTGCCGCAGGTAGGTCTGGATGTTGTCCTCGGTGGTCTTGCGCGGGTGCTGCCCGGTCTGCACGGCGTACTGCTCGGCGGGCAGGCCGAACGCGTCGAAGCCCATCGTGTGCAGCACGTTGCGGCCGTTCATCCGGTGGTACCGGGCGAACACGTCGGTGCCGATGAAGCCCAGCGGGTGGCCCACGTGCAGGCCCGCGCCCGACGGGTACGGGAACATGTCCTGCACGAACAGCTTGTCGGCGGGCACGTCGCCCTTGAGCGGCCCGACCGGGTTCGGCGCGTGGAAGGTGCCCTGCTCCTCCCAGTGCTGCTGCCAGCGCCGCTCGATGTCGCCCGCCAGCTCGGCGGTGTAGCGGTAGGCGGGCGTCGCGTCCGCCGCGTCGGTGCTCATCGGGATGTCCCTCTCCATCGGTACCTGCCCCTGACATGACGAAACCCCCCAGCCCGGAAGGGCATGAGGGGTTGCCGCGCGGACCTGGCTGTCGAGGTCTGCGCGGCTAGCTAAGGAGCAGGCGGGCCTTGCTCATGTCGTCAACGGTATCAGCGCAGCGCAAGCGCGATGAACCGGGTGAACTCCTCGGCCGCGAAGTTGTCGTCGCTGACCAGCAGCAAGGTGCGCTCGCCGGTGGGCAGGGGCGGGCCCCAGGTGAGGCCCTCGACGTTGTCGATCACCCTGCACCGTCGGGGGAGAACGCGGTCGCCGGGTCGACCCGGATCTCCTCGGTGCGGCCGTCGCCCGGCGACGGCGGCGAGTAGGTGCCGTCGTCCGCGAACCGCAGCGCGTGCGGCAGGGTCGTGTGGCCGAGGAATCGGACGGCGGGCGCGGCGGAGGCGGCGGGCGCGGCCGAGGCGAGCGCGGCCGCCACGTAAGATCGAATTCTCGTGGTTGCGAGCTTCCCGAGCGGGCCGTGCCGTCCGGAAGGACACCTTCGGGTGAAGCCGGGGCTGGTTCGACCAAGATCGAAGGAGCGGCCTACCCTCGTCAGGGTGAACATCGTGCTGCCTGTGGTGCTGGGTCTGATCGGTGTCGCGTTCGCGACGATCGGCTTCCTCGGCGTGCGGGGCCGACTGCACCGCAACCGCTTCTTCGGCGTGCGGACCAAGGCCTCGCTGCGCGACGACGAGGCGTTCGCGCTGGCCAACAAGATCGCCGGGGTGCCGAACGTGGCCGCCGGTGCGATCGCGCTCGTGGCGGCCGTCGCGGCGGCGGTGAACCCGTCGTTGGCGCTGGTCGTGGGCCTGGTCGCGCTGGTCGGCAGCGTGGTGGTCGCGAGCGCGGGCGGCGTGCTGGGCCACCGGGCCGCCGAGGCGATGCCCGAGCAGGCACCGGCCGGTTGCGGCGGCTGCGCGTGCTCCGGCGCCGGCGGCGGCTGCAGCGTCCTGAGCCGGGCCTAGTTCCTGCGGATATCGGTCGGGAAGGTCGCCATCAGCGCCGTCGGCATGCCCTGGCGGCGCAGCACCCGACCCCACAGGTCGACGTTCGGCGGGGTGAGCACGTCGTCGGGCAGGCCCTTCACCACGATCCAGTCGCCGCGCGCGATCTCGTTGCCCAGCTGGCCCTCGCCCCAGCCCGAGTAGCCCGCGAACACCCGCATCCCGCGCACCTTCGCCACCAGCGCGTCCGGGTCGGCGTCCAGGTCGACCAACGCCACCGGACCGTGCACGCCGACCACACCGTCGAGTGACGCCAGGTCCTCGCCGGTGCGCAGCGCGGCCAGGCACAACGCCGTCTTCTGCTCCACCGGCCCGCCGATGTAGACGGCCTGCGGCCTGGTCACGTGCGGCCCCCACGCGGGCAGCACGTCGTGGACCGCGACCTCGCTCGGGCGGTTCAGCACCACGCCGAGGCTGCCTTCCTCCCGGTGGTCGATGACGTAGACCACGGTCCGCAGGAAGTTGGGGTCGATCAGGGTCGGTGCCGCGACCAGCAGGGAACCCGGTTCGACGTCGGCATCAGGGCGCACACCACGCATGATCCCAGACAACGCCGTCGGTCCCGGCGACGCAGCGCGCGGACGGCACGCCACGCGGCGCCGGCGCCGGGCCGGAACATCCGGGTTACCGTGTTCGTTGTAGTGACCGTCAGGCGCCATCGAGTCCCCCGGGCCCACTGAAACGCCTACGCGGAATACCGTCCGGCTGGAGCCGCGTAGTGCCACCCGCCGAGAGGCGACCGGGCGCCTGGCACCAGGGAGGCCGGACCCCACGCGGGTCCGGCCTTCGTGGTTCGCGGGTGCGGAGGCATAGGCTCACCACCGTGACCACTGCCGGCACCACCGCGGCGAAGCACCACCTCGGTGTCCGGAGACTCCTCGCACTGGCGGACTTCCGCAGGCTCCTGGCCTCCCGGCTGGCCGCCCAGTGGGGTGACGGCCTGTTCCAGGCGGGCCTGGCCGGCGCGGTCCTGTTCAACCCCGAGCGCCACGCGGACCCGCTCGCCGTCGCGGCCGGGTTCGCCGTGCTGCTGCTCCCGTACTCCGTGGTCGGACCGTTCGCGGGCGCCCTGCTCGACCGGTGGGACCGCCGCCGGGTGCTGGTGGTGGCGAACCTCACCCGTGCGGTGTTCGTGCTGCTCACCGCGGCGGCCGTCGGGCTCGGCCTCGACGGGGTGCCGCTGTACGCCTCGGCGTTGTTCGTCACGGGGGTGAGCCGGTTCAGCGGCTCGGGCCTGTCCGCGTCGCTGCCGCACGTCGTGGCCGGTGACCACCTGGTGGAGGCGAACGCGTTCGTCACCACGCTCGGCGCGTTGACCGCCGTGCTCGGCGCGGGGTGCGCGGTGGGCCTGCGGTCCGTGTTCGGCTCCGGTGACGGCGGTTCGGCTTGGACCACGGCGTTCGCCCTTGCGGGGTCGCTCGGCGCGGCTTTCCTGGCCTCCCGCTTCGCGCGTGGCGCCCTCGGACCGGACGAGGTGGACGAGCCCAGCCGGACGGTCACCGCGGTGGCCCTGGGCCTGCTGGACGGCGCACGGGCGGCGTGGCGCGCGCCCAGCGTCGCCGCCGCCCTGCTGGCGCTGCTCGCGCACCGGCTCGCGTTCGGCGCTTCGCTGCTGCTCACGTTGCTGCTGATGCGCAACACGTTCACCGACTACGGGCCGTTCAAGGCCGGGATGGCGGGGCTCGGCGAGGTCGCCGTCGCCGGCGGTGCGGGCATCCTGCTGGCGGGACTGGTGACCGACCGGGTGGTGGACGTGCTCGGCCGGCGCGGCACGGTCTGCGGCGCGCTGCTGCTGGCCGCCGCCACCCAGCTCGGCCTCGGCCTGCCCATGCTGCTGCCCACCATCCTGGCCGCGTCGTTCGTGCTCACGTTCGCGGGCCAGGTGGTGAAGCTGTGCGTGGACGCGGCCGTGCAGGGCGACATCGGCGACGAGGTCCGCGGCCGGGTGTTCGCCCTGTACGACACGCTGTTCAACGTCACGCAGGTGGCAGCCGTCACCGCCGCGGCTGCCGTGGTGCCCCTGAGCGGTCGGTCGCCGGGCCTGGTGCTCGCCGCGACGGCCGCCTACCTGCTGGGCCTGCTGGGCTACCTACTCTTGATCAAGCGCTCAGCACCACACCACTGACCACCCGTCCCGCGAGGTCGCGTCGATCGTTCGCGACTCATTTCCCGGCGATCACGCTCTTCGATCGTCGGGAAATCAGGCGCGAGCGGTCGACTTCCAGGCGACCTCGCCGCCGTCTGCGGAGCAGCGGCCATGTCACCGCGGTAGTGGCAGGCGGATGATCCCCGTCTCGTGCGCGTAGACCACGGCGGCCATCCGGTCCCGCAGGTTCAGCGCACGCAGGATCTCCGACACCACCGCCCCCACCTGGTGCTGGCTCAACGCCAGCACCCGCGCTATCTCGTGGTCCGCGAGCCCCCTGGCCAGGCAGCGGAGCACGGCCCGCTGCCGGTCGGACAGCTCGTCCAGCCCTTGTGCCCGGGTGCCCCCCTCGGACAATCCCCAAGCGTTCATACGACACCACCCCCAGTGCGCGTCTGACGCACACAGTCATGGTCCCGCAACAGGCTGTCACTGGCCAAGCCCAATGTCCGAGATTGGTCACTTGGTGTTAGTCACGCGGTGGCTGGAGACCCTCCGCGCGGGCCCACTCGAGCAGTTCCGCGACGGCCTCGTCGTGGTCGAGCGGACCGCGGTCCAGGCGCAGCTCCTTGAGGAACTTCCACGCCTTGCCGACCATCGGCCCCGGTGGCAGGCCCAGCAGCCGCATGATCTCGTTGCCGTCGAGGTCCGGCCGCACGCGCTTGAGGTCCTCTTCGGCGGCGATCCGCTCGATGCGGCGCTCCAGGTCGTCGTACGTGCGCTGCAGCGCGTTGGCCTTGCGCCGGTTGCGGGTGGTGCAGTCGGCGCGGACCAGCTTGTGCAGGCGGGTGAGCAGGTGGCCCGCGTCGGTGACGTACCGGCGCACCGCCGAGTCGGTCCACTCGCCGCTGCCGTAGCCGTGGAAGCGCAGGTGGAGGTACACGAGGTCGGCGACGTCCTCGATGATCTCCTTCGAGTACTTCAGGGCGCGCAAACGCTTGCGGACCATCTTCGCGCCGACCACCTCGTGGTGGTGGAACGACACGCCCCCGCCCTCCTCGAACCGGCGGGTGTCCGGCTTGCCGATGTCGTGCAGCAACGCGGCCAGCCGCAGCACCAGGTCCGGCTCCGGGCCGTCCTCCAGGTCGACGGCCTGCTCCAGCACGACCAGCGAGTGGTGGAACACGTCCTTGTGCTGGTGGTGCTCGTCGATCTCCAGCTTCATCGCGGGCAGCTCGGGCAGCACCACGTCGGCCAGCTTCGCGTCGACCACCAGCTCCACGCCCGCCCGCGGGTGCGCACCGGTGAGCAGCTTGGACAGCTCCACCTGCACGCGTTCGGCGGTGATGCGGGTCAGCTCGCCGGACATGGTCGCCATGGCCTCCAGCACGCGGGGCGCGACGGTGAAGCCGAGCTGGGACACGAACCGGGCCGCGCGCAGCATCCGCAGCGGGTCGTCGGAGAACGATTCCTGCGGGGTCGCGGGTGTGTCCAGGACCTTGGCCCGCAGCGCCTCGCGCCCGCCGGTCGGGTCGATGAGCTGCCGGTTCACCACGTCGTAGGCCATCGCGTTGACGGTGAAGTCGCGGCGGACCAGGTCGCCCTCGATGCTGTCGCCGAAGGTGACCTCGGGGTTGCGCGTCACGCCGTCGTAGCTGTCCGCGCGGAACGTGGTGATCTCGACGGTCTGCCCGTACTTGGTCGCGCCGACCGTGCCGAACGCGATGCCGGTGTCCCAGATCGCGTCCGCCCAGCCCTTGAGCAGCGCCATGATCCGCGGCGGCCGGGCGTCGGTGGTGAAGTCGAGGTCGCCGGACAGCCGCCCCAGCATGGCGTCCCGCACGCTGCCACCCACCAGGTACAGGCGATGACCGGCTGCGGCGAAGCGGGCGGCCAGTTCCTCGGCGACGGGGAGGGCGCTCAGCAGTTCCACCACGGCATTGTCCTGCTCGGGGGAAGTGGCGGCGGGTGCGATGGGTCCGGACACGAGGATCCAGCCTACTGGTCACCCGCCCGCGGTCCGAACGAGTTGACCGCACAGTTGATCACCACCCGCCACCGGGCTGTCACGTCCGGTAATCGCTGGTCGCCACTACCATCAGGGCATGCCCCAGTCGTCCGGTCGCTCCGGCGGTCCCAAGCCGAGGCGCCGGAACCGGCGCCGCGGTCGCCGGCTGAAGACCGTCGACGAGACCTCGGCCGGCGGACTGGTGCTGGACTTCGAGCAGCACGTCGCCGCGATCATCGGGCGGCTGGACCGGCGGGGCCGGTTGTTGTGGTCGCTGCCGAAGGGTCACATCGAGGCCGGTGAGACCGCGGAACAGACCGCGGTGCGCGAGGTCGCCGAGGAGACCGGTATTCATAGCAGGGTCCTGCGCCCACTCGGCTCGATCGACTACTGGTTCGTCGCCGAGGACCGGCGGGTGCACAAGACCGTCCACCACTTCCTCCTGGAAGCGCTGGGCGGCGAGCTTTCCGACGAAGACGTGGAGGTCACCGAGGTGGCGTGGGTGCCCCTTGGCGAGCTGGACGACCGGCTCGCCTACGCGGACGAGCGTCGACTGGTGCGCCGAGCCGCCGAACTGCTCTCCGAGTACCAGACGGACGGAGCGGAGTCGGCGTGAAACGGCTGCTGTCCGCACTCGCGGCGGCGGGGATGCTCCTCGTGGCGACGGCGTCCGCGGCACCCGCCGCACCCGTCGACGGCGGGCGGCTGCCCGTCCGGCCCGCGCCGGCGACCCAGGTGTGGGCGACCAAGGCGCTGTCCAGCCAACCGGGCCAGCAGTCCCAGGTGTGGCTGCGCCTGGACGTCGAGGAGATGACCCCCCGGGTGGTCACCGCCGACGGGCCCGACTCGATCACCATCTCCGGCAAGGTGGTCAACGTCGGCGACCGGTTCATCGAGGACATCGAGCTGCGACTGGAACGCGGACAGCCACTGACCAGCGAGGACGAGGTCCGCCAGGCGCTGCGCGAACCGACCGACGCGGAGTTCGTCCAGCCGAACTTCACACCCGTCACCGACCGCCTGGAACGCGGCGAGTCCAAGCCGTTCACGCTCACCGTGCCCCTGCGCGGCACCGGGGCCACCTCGCTGCGGATCACCGAGCCGGGCGTCTACCCGATCCTGGCCAACATCAACGGCGTCCCCGACTTCGGCGGACGTGCCCGGCTGGCCGCGCTGAGCACCCTGCTGCCGGTGCTCGCGATGCCCGGCGGCCAGGCGCCGACCCCGCCCGAGAACCCCGCCAAGCTGACCCTGCTGTGGCCGCTGGCCGACCGGCCGCGCGTCGTCACGGCGAACCCGCTCGTGCTCACCGACGACGAGCTGGCCGGTTCGCTGACCATGGGCGGGCGCCTGTACGGCCTGCTCATGGCCTACGAGTCGGCGCTGAACGGCCCGCTGGGCACCGGCGTGTGCCTGGCCGTCGAACCGGACCTGCTGCGCACGGTCGAGGCGATGACACAGGGCTACCAGGTGCGCGGCCAGGGTGAGGGCAAGGGCAAGAGCGCGGCCGAGCTGTGGCTGAACCGGCTGCGCCTGCTGGTCGCCGGCCGGTGCGTGATCGCGCTGCCGGACGCGGACGCCGACGTCGTCGCGCTGTCCCGCGCCGAGCTGACCGGCCTGGTCGACCTCTCCCTCGCCGGTGCCGAGGTGGTCCGCCGGGTCCTCTTCGTGCAGCCGACGCAGGGCCTGGCCTGGCCCGAGGACGGCGTGCTCGACCAGCCGACGATGGCGAACCTGACCGCCCGGGGCGTCACGTCCCTGGTGCTGGACCAGTCGGCGGTCGCGGGCACCCCCGGCACGGGGCCGGTCCGGTTCGACGCGCCGGAGGGCAAGCAGGTCACCGCGGTGCGCATCGACGGCATGGTGTCCGACGCGTTGCGCGGCGCGGCGGCGACCCGTCCGGTCGCGGGCGTGACCACGCCGATCGAGACCCGTCCCGTGTCGGTGCAGAACGCGCTGGCGGCGCTCGCGTTCCAGACCGGGTTCCAGAGCACCGGGCAACACGTGGTCATCGCGCCGCCGCGCCGGTGGAACGCGCCGACCGGCGAGGTCGACACGTTGCTGCGCACGACGAACTCGCTGGTCGCGGGCGGTTTCGCGACGCCGTTCGGGCTGGAGGCGCTGCTGGCGGCACCGCCGGAGCACACGGCCGCGTTGAGCTACCCGGTCGAGTCGGGTGCCCGCGAGGTGCCGCCGACCGTCACCGCCGCGGTCTCCGACTCGTGGCTGCGGTTGCACCACCTGTCGGAGTCGATGAGCCAGCCGGACGCGGCGTCCGCCGAGCCGGGCGACCTGATCGACCCCGTGCGGCTGACGCTGCTGCGCGCGGTGTCGGGTGCGTGGCGCGGCGACGAGGACGGGGCGCGCGCCGCGCTGGCGGTGGGCCGTGAGCAGATCGCCGGGCTGCAGGGCCTGGTCACGGTGACCGAGCCGAACAGCCCGATCCTGCTCGGCTCCGGTGACAGCCCCATCCCGCTGTCCATCAAGAACCGGCTCGACGTGCGGATCACGGTGCGGATCGTGATCGAGGACACGCCGGGCATCGTGGCCAAGGACCTGACCGACATCGAGCTGCCCGCGCGTGGCGACCGCCTGGTGCGGGTACCGGTGGAAGTGCAGCGGTCCGGGCGGTTCCCGGTGCACGTGCGCCTGGTCACCACGAGCGGTGTGGAGCTGGGGGAGCGGGCCCGGTTGGAGGTGTCGTCCTCGGCGTACGGGACGATCACCGTCGTCATCACGTGCCTGGCGGGCGCCGCGCTGGTGCTGCTGTCCGCCCGGCGCATCTACCGTCGGGTGCGTGCCGCGCGGGCCGCGAGCGCGCAGGTGCCGAACGACGCGAGTGGGGTCACGCCGCCGGAGAGGTCGAGCACGAGTTGAGCGGAACGAGCACGGTGACGCAGGAGCAGCAGCCGCAGGGCCCGTCGTTGGCGCGCGCCGGCGGTTCGATGGCCATCGCCACGATCGTCAGCCGCGCCTCCGGGCTGGCGTCCAAGCTGCTGTTGCTGGCGATCATCGGCATCGGCGTGGTCAACGACTCCTACCAGGTCGCCACCACGCTGCCGACGATGATCAACGAGCTGCTGCTGGGCGGCGTGCTGACCAGCGTGGCCATCCCGCTGCTGGTGCGCGCCGAGAAGGAGGACGGCGACGGCGGCGAGTCGTACGCGCAGTGGATGATCACCATGTCCGCGGTGGTCCTCGGTGTCGGCACGGTCATCGCGATCGCGTGCGCGCCGCTGCTGACGGCCTTGTTCATCGGCTCGTCGGAAGCCAAGCCTGAGCTGGTCACCGCGTTCGCGTACCTGGTGCTGCCGGGCATCGTGTTCTACGGGCTGTCCGCGCTGATCAGCGCGGTCCTCAACACCCGGCACGTGTTCGGCCTGCCGACGTGGGCGCCGGTCCTCAACAACGTGGTCGTGATCCTCACGCTGGGCGTGTACTGGCTGATGCCGGGGGAGATCTCGATCGACCCGGTCGAGATGGGCCAGCCGAAGCTGCTGGTGCTCGGCCTCGGCACGATGCTCGGCGTGGCGGTGCAGGCGTCCGTGCTGATCCCCGCACTGCGCCGGACCGGGTTCCGGTTCCGCTGGCGGTGGGGCTGGGACCGGCGGCTGTCGGAGTTCGGCGGCCTGGCGTTCTGGGTGCTGCTGTACGTGGCGCTCGGTTTCGTCAGCATGGTCGTGCTGACCAGGGTCGCGACGCACGACCGCGGTGCGATCACGGTCTACAACATGCAGTGGTTGATCGCCCAGGTGCCCTACGGGGTGCTCGGCGTGTCGCTGCTGACCGCGCTGATGCCGAAGATGAGCCGCGCGGCGGCGGCGCACGACACCGACGCGCTGGTCGGCGACCTGGCGTTCGGCAACCGGATGTCGTCGATCCTGCTGATGCCGTTCAGCGCGCTGATGACGGTCGGTGGCGTGTCGATCGGCTTGGCGGTGTTCTCGCTCGGCGCGTCCGGGGTCGAGGGCGGCGAGTCGATCGGGACGGCGCTGGCGCTGTCCGCGTTCGGGCTGGTGCCGTACGCGATCACGTTGCTGCAGCTGAGGGTCTTCTACGCGTTGAAGGACGCCCGGACGCCGACGCTCATCCAGGCGATCATCGTGGTGGTGCGGATCGGCCTGCTGTACGGGTTCCTGGCCATCTCGCCGCCGGACAAGCTGGCCGTCGGCGTGTCCATCGCGATGTCGCTGAGCTTCGTGGTCGGCGCCCTGGTGGGGCAGCTGTGGCTGCGGCTGCGGCTCGGCCGGCTGCGCACCGGTTACACAGCGTGGACGATCTGCCTCACGGTCGTGGCGTCCGCGATCGCGTTCGGAGCAGCGACCGGCCTCGCGTGGCTCGCCGTCGAGGTGCTGGGGATCGAGTCCCCCGTGGCGGGTGCCTGGGTCGAGGTGGTGATCCTGACGCTCGTCGGGCTGCCGTTGAGCTTCCTGCTGCTGGCCCTGTTCCGGGTACCCGAAGTAAAGCCGGCGATCGCCAAGATCAGTCGTTTGGTGGGGCGCCGATGACACCTGTGACGCGACACGGTCACGTACCCTCGGCCCCGTGAGCAGCGGTCCGATCCACAACACCTCGCTGGTGCCCGGCGGGGTGATCGGCGACGGCCGGTACCGGCTGCTGGCGCGGTCCGGTGTGGACCGCCGGTGCGACGCGCACCTGTGGCGGGCCAGGGACGGCCAGCTCAACCGGGACGTGGCGCTGACCGTGCTGGTGGGCGACCCGGCCGACCACGCCGCCGCGGCCCGGGCCAAGCGGACCGCCGAACGCGCGATGCACGCCGCGAGCTTCACCCACCCGGGCGTCTCCCGGGTGATCGACGTGTTGACCCCCGGTGCGGGGATCAGGCTCGACGAGGGCATCCTCGGCATGATCGTGGCCGAGTGGACCCAGGGCACCGACCTGCTGGACCTGGTCGCCGAGGGCCCGCTGCCCGCGGGCGCGGCGACGCGGCTGCTGGAACCGCTGGGCGCGGCGATCGAGGGCGCGCACCACGCCGGGCTGGTGCTCGGCGCGGACCACCCGCAGCGCATCCGCGTGACGGCGGACGGCAGGCTGCGGCTGGCGTTCCCCGGACCGCGGCCGGACGCGATCGCCCGTGACGACGTCAAGGGCCTCGGCGCGATCCTGTACCTGCTGCTGACCGGCAAGTGGGCGCTGCCGAACGGCCCGGACGGCGTGCCCGTCGCCCCGACGGGCCCGGACGGCTCGGTGCTCGCGCCGAGCGCGCTGCACCCGTACGTGCCGCACGAGCTGTCGTCGGTCGCGGTGCGCAGCCTGGAGGACACGAGCGTCGGCGGTATCCGCACCAGCGCGGCGATCCTGCAGGTGCTCGACCAGATCGCCCAGTCCGAGGCGCAGACCGCGCTGATCCAGCCGGTCCCCGACGACGCGGCGGACGACGGCGCGGTGTGGACCACGCAGCGCCCGGTCCGCGACAAGGACCACAAGCGCAAGCTGATGATCAGCGTGGCGGTGCTCGCGGTGGCGACGCTGGCCGTGATCGCCTGGCTCGGCGCGCAGATCGTGAACTTCTTCAGCGACGAGCCGTCCGGCGGCGGCGGGCCGACGGTGGTGATCGGCCAGTCCACCGCGCCGGGGCAGAGCGGCCAGCCCGCGCCGCCCGCGCCCCAGCCCGCCGGTCCCGTGCAGCCCGCGTCCGTCGGCGTGTACGACGTGACCAACCAACCCGACAACGCCAACCGGGCCAACCGGGCGGTGGACGGCAACCCGACCACGGTGTGGCAGACCGAGAACTACTTCCAGCCGTTCCCGGCGCTCAAGCCCGGGATCGGGCTGATGGCGGGCTTCGCCGAGCCGGTGAAGCTGTCGTCGGTGACGATCACGTCGCCGAGCGAGGGCACGGTGGTGGAGATCCGCGTCGCGGGTGCGCCCGGCGCGCCGCTGCAGGAGACGAAGGTCATCGCGACGGCGACCCTGTCGGCCGGGCAGACCCAGATCCAGTTGACCGACCACGAGCCGACCCAGCACCTGCTGGTGTGGATCACCAAGCTTTCCGGCGGCGGCAAGAACAACCGCTCCGAGGTCGCGGAACTCGTCTACACCCGCGCGCAGTAGCGCTCAGGTGCGGGTCGCGTAGTCGCCCAGCGCCGGTTCGAGCAGGTCGAAGACCCGTTCGGCCGAGCGGGTGACGGTGGCCGCGATGTCGGCGTTGTCGTGCCCCTCGACGGTCAGCCGGAGCACTTCGCCGAACAGCAGCCGGTGCACGGCGCCGAGCTGGGCGGCGGCGGCCCTGGGCGTGATGTCGTCCGGCTCGGCGGCGGTCTCCGCGGTCAGGGTGGCGGCCAGGGCTTCCTCGCGTGCGTCGTGCAGTTCGCGCAGGCGCGCGGTGAGGGTGGGGCTGTCGACGATCATCCGGGCGAACGGCAGGCCGGAGAACCCGATCACCGGGTCGTGCCGGGCCGCGGCCTCCAGGAACGCGGTGCGCAGCGCCGCCAGCGCCGACTCGCCGACGCCCCGGTCGGAGACCGTGCGGGCGAGGCCCGCGGTGAACTCCTCGTGCTGGTCGAGGGCCAGGTCCTCCTTGCGCGCGAAGTAGTTGGTGACGGTCTTCTTGGCCACCCGCGCCGCCTCGGCGATGTCGGCGATCGTCGTCTCCTCGAACCCCCCTTCGATGAACAGCCGGGTGGCGTGGTCGGAGATCGCCTGCCGGGTCTCCTGCTTCTTCTGCTCACGCAGGCCGGTGTTGGTGCTGGTCATGGGATTAGCCTCGCAGATTTTTACGTCGGGTGCAAACTTCTCCTTGACGTTTCATACTATGAGACTACAATTACTCCCGTAGCAAGCACCGCAGAGGAGACTCGCTTGATCACCAAGTCCACGCTGTCGCTGAACGTCGACGACGTCACCGCGTCCAGCACCTTCTTCACCACCCACTTCGGCTACACCGAGCAGATGGCCGCCGACGGCTTCGCGTCGCTGGCGCACGCCGAGGCGGTCGACATCGTCCTGCTGCGCCGGGGGATCGAGGTGCTGCCCGAGGGCTTCCGCGACCAGCACGCCGCCGGGCTGATCGTCGCCTTCACGGTCGCCGACCTGGCCGCGGAGCACGACCGGCTCCGCGCGGCGGGCGTGGAGATCACCATGCCGCTGCGCGAGGAACCGTGGGGCGAGCGCCTGTTCCAGGTGACCGACCCGAACGGCGTCATCGTGCAGCTCGTCGAATGGGTGAAGTTGTGACGCGCGGTCGTGACGGGCGGGTGTCGGGGCGCACGACACTCGCCCGTGCAGGTGAACGGAGCGGGATCGCCGCTCCCCGCGTGCAGTAGCCCAGGCCACCGGAGTGGGGTTGTCGGTGACCGATAGGCTCCCGGCGTGACCGCCGCAGCCAGCTCGGACGCAGACCTCATCACGGCGCACGCCGCGGGTGACCCGCACGCCTTCTCCGAGCTCGTGCGCAGGCACCGGGATCGGATGTGGGCCGTCGCGCTGCGCACGTTGCGCGACCCCGAAGAGGCCGCGGACGCGCTGCAGGAGGCGTTCATCTCGGCCTTCCGCGCGGCGGCGAGCTTCCGCGCCGAGTCCCAGGTCACGACCTGGCTGCACCGAATAGTCGTCAACGCCTGCCTCGACCGGATGCGCAGGCGACAAACCAGGCCGACCGTGCCGCTCCCCGAGGCGGGCCCCGGTGAACCGGTGGCGCCCAGGGACGCGATGGCCGAGCGCGAGACCCGCCTGGTGGTCCAGGCCGCCCTCAACGAGCTGCCCGAGGAGCAGCGCGCCCCGATCGTGCTGGTCGACGTGGAGGGCTACTCCGTCGCCGAGACGGCCCAGCTGCTGGGCATCGCGGAGGGCACCGTGAAGTCGAGGTGTGCCCGCGGGCGGGCGAAGCTCGCCAAAGTTCTGGGACACCTCCGGAACCAGAGTGCAGATGCGAACGTCCCAGTGAACGATGTGCAGGTGCAACAGGGACGTCAGTTGGAGGAACGATGACCGGCAATGCGCGGCGTTCAGGGCCGCCGTGGTCCGTCGACCTGCTGGCTGATCTGCACGCGGGGGCTCTGGACCCGCGGACCGAGGCCGAGTTGAGGCCGCTGGTCGAGAACGACCCCGAGGCCCGCGAGATCCTCGCCGCCCTCGACGCGACGCTCGAAGACCTGCACAACCTCCCGCCGATCCCCATGCCGCGCCACGTGGCCGAGCGGATCGACGCGGCCCTCGCCGAAGAGGCCCGGCCCACCGCACCCGTGGTCGACTTCGCGCAGGCCAAGGCACGCCGCGCCAAGCGCCTCGGCTGGGGCGCGGGGCTGCTCGCCGCGGCGGCCGTGGCCGTCGGCGTCGCCGTGGTCGCGATCCCACGGGACAACACCGCGGGTGACGGCGGTATGGCGCAGCAGGACACGACCACGAACACGCCAGTCACCGGCAGCGCCGACCTGCCCGCCGTGCGCGACCAGAACTTCGGGCCGGTGTTCGGCGACGTGCTCAAGGCGCAGAACTACGGACCGCTGGAGAACCAGGAGCAGCTGGCCGACTGCCTGCGCGGTGCGAACATCACGGCGGGCAAGCCGCTCGGGGTCAGCCCCATCACGCTGGACGACAAGCCGGCCGTGATGGCGATCCTGCCCGGGGGTACCCCCGGCGCGTACCGGATCGTGGTGGTCGACCCCCAGACCTGCGGGCCCGACAACCCCGACGGCGTCCTGGCGAACAGCACGATCGAGCCGTAGTCGGGCCGGGTAGCCCAACTCACCTCGACGGTGCGGAATTACCGCACCCTACGATCCGTTGTGCGAAGTGCCGGGCCGGGTGATCCAGGTCCGTCAAGCGACTAACGGAGGTCGAGGGTGTCGGACGTTCGGAACCTGATCGTCGTGGGATCGGGGCCCGCCGGGTACACCGCGGCGGTCTACGCGGCGCGTGCCCAGCTCGAACCGCTGGTGTTCGAGGGCTCGCAGTACGGCGGCGCGCTGATGACCACGACCGAAGTCGAGAACTACCCGGGTTTCCGCGACGGCATCATGGGCCCCGACCTCATGGAGCAGATGCGGGAGCAGGCCAAGCGCTTCGGCGGCGAGCTGCGCGCCGAGGACGTCGAGGAGCTGGAGCTCGACGGCCCGGTGAAGTACGTCACCGCGAACGGCAAGCGCTACGCCGCCCGCGCGGTCATCCTCGCCATGGGCGCGGCGGCGCGCTACCTGCACGTCCCCGGTGAGCAGGAGCTGCTCGGCCGCGGCGTGTCGGCCTGCGCCACGTGCGACGGCTTCTTCTTCCGCGACCAGGACATCGCGGTGATCGGCGGCGGCGACTCGGCGATGGAGGAGGCGACGTTCCTCACCAAGTTCGCCCGATCGGTCACGATCATCCACCGCCGCGAGGAGTTCCGCGCCTCCAAGATCATGCTGGAGCGGGCGCGGAACAACGAGAAGATCAAGTGGCTGCTGAACGCCGAGGTCGTCGAGGTGCTGGGCCAGGACGCGGGCACGGTGTCCGGCGTGAAGACCCGCGACACCCGCACGGGTGAGGTCACCGAGCACCCGTTCACCGGATTCTTCGTCGCCATCGGCCACGACCCGCGCAGCGGGCTGGTCAAGGGCCAGGTCGAGCTGGACGGCGAGGGCTACGTCCAGGTCGTCGGCCGCACGACTCACACGAACGTGGACGGCGTGTTCGCCGCGGGCGACCTCGTCGACCACACCTACCGCCAGGCGATCACCGCCGCCGGGTCCGGCTGCGCCGCCGCGATCGACGCCGAGCGCTGGCTGGCCGAACACGGGACCACGGAGGCCGCCGTCACCGCCGAGCACGTGGGCGGTGGCTACAGCGAGCCCGTCTCCACCAGCTGAACCCCACCTTTTTCCGAGGGAGAAAACGACATGGCAGGCACCCCCGTGGTCACGTCCGCTAAAACGTTCGTCGAGGACGTTCTGACCAGCGAGAAGCCGGTACTGGTCGACTTCTGGGCGACCTGGTGCGGCCCGTGCAAGATGGTCTCGCCGGTGCTCGAGGAGATCGCCGCCGAGAACCCCGACAAGATCACCGTCGCGAAGCTCGACATCGACGCCAACCCGTCGATCGCGCGGGACTACCAGATCATGTCGGTGCCCACCATGATCTTGTTCCAGGGCGGCAAGCCGGTCAAGCAGATCGTCGGCGCCAAGCCCAAGGCCGCGCTGCTCAAGGACCTCGCCGACGTCCTCTGAGTGCAACCGACCGGGTGACCCGTCCGTCTCTACGGAAGACGGACGGGTCACTCGTTTGTGGAGCCGTGACCACTCGCAGTAGCCCCGTCCGTGGCATCGGCGCGAGCAAGGCACAATAGGGCGTCAAGTTCGCGTCGACGGATGTCGGCGCCTTAGTGAGCGAGGGGTGCATGCTGCTACTCCGCCGCGGGGATTTCGGTCCGGACGTCGCCGAGGTCAGGGCAACGCTGACGAAGCTCGGTCTGCTGTCCGATCCGCAGCCGTCCCAGGTGTTCGACCTGCCGGTCGAGCACGCGGTGCGCGCTTTCCAGCAGCAGCGGGGTCTCATCACCGACGGCGTCGTCGGCCCCGCCACCTACCGCGCGCTGCGCGACGCGACGTACCGACTCGGCGACCGGCCGCTGGCGTTCCTCATGGCGCAGCCGGTGACCGGTGACGACGTGTTCGCGTTGCAGGAGCGCCTGCTGGAGCTGGGTTACGACGCCGGGCGGGCCAACGGCGAGTTCGGTCAGCAGACCGAGCAGGCGTTGCGGAGCTTCCAGCGCGACTACGGCCTGATCGTCGACGGCATGTGCGGCCCCGACACGGTTCGCGCGCTGCGCCAGCTGCAGCCCAAGGTGCGCGGCGGCCGGCCGGTGTTCCTGCGCGAGCAGGAGCGGGTGCGGCGGGCAGGGCCGAGGCTGTCCGGCAAGCGGATCATCATCGACCCGGGTCACGGCGGCGAAGACCGCGGTGTCGTGGTCGACGGCGTGTCCGAGGCCGACGTCATGCTCGACCTGGCCAGGCTGCTCGAGGGCAAGATGGCCGCCACCGGGATGGAAGCCCTGCTCACCCGTGGGCCGAACCACAACCCGGACGAGGGTGAGCGGGCGCGGTTCGCCAACGAGGCGGGCGCCGACCTGATCCTGTCCCTGCACGCCGACCGCAACGCCTCGCCGCTGGCGTCCGGGGTGGCGACGTTCCACTTCGGGACGGGCAACGGCACGTCGTCCACGGTCGGCGAGGCGCTGGCCGGGTTCATCCAGCGCGAGATCGTCGCCCGGACCGGCATGCTCGACTGCCGCACGCACCCCAAGACGTGGGACATGCTCCGGATGACCCGCTGCACGGCGGTCCGCGTGGAGGTCGGCTACCTGACCAACGCGGGCGACCGCCAGCGGCTGGCGAACCCGTCGTTCCGCGACGTGGTGGCCGAGGGCATCCTGGTCGCGGTGAAGCGCCTGTACCTGCTGGGCAAGGACGACCAGCCGACCGGCACGTTCACCATGGACGACCTGCTGCGCCATGAGGTGGCCACCGGCAAGATCCGCTGACCAACCGGCGACGACTTGCCAGGACTTCTGAATAAGTTCAGAATTGAGCCATGACCACCGAGGTGCAGTGGAGCCAGCTCCAGCGCGACCCCAAGAGCGTCGCCGCCCTCGCCGACGAAGGTGATGTCCGGGTCCGCCGCCGTGACGGGGCGGATCTCCTCCTGACCAGGGAAGACCGGGTGCTGTCCGCGTCGGAGGGCTCGGTCGCGGCGGCACGGGCACTGCGGAACGTGTTGGTGCACTTGCCACACGATGTCGCTGCCAACGCCTTGCTGGACGAGTTCCCGTGGGTCGACGTCCTGCCGGACGAGGAGAAGGCCGAGTTCGTCGCGGATTTCGCCCGCGCCTTCCAGGCGTCCGCCGAGCTCGGCGAGTGGTCGGTGTTGGCCCAGACGGTGAGGGAGTGGCGCAGTACCGCCGCCATCCACGCGGACCCGACCCTCGCCGCTCGACTTTCCGGCCCGCTGAACGACGACTTCGGCCAGGTCCCGGCACCGACGGAGAGCTGAACATGCCTGCGAAGCGCGGCGATCGGGTGGCACCGCCCGGCCGCCCCGGACACTGGGAGGCTCGCTTCGCGACGTCCGAGGCGGCCAAGGGCTGGGAAGACCTCTGCCAGGCCGCCCGGTCGAACACGTGGGAGGCGTGGATCGTGCTCACCGAACGCCCGACCACGCCGGAGAACGCAGCCCGACACCACCGGCTCAAAGGCGCGTTCGCCACCAGGGAGATCGGCGGGCGGACGCTCGTCCAGTGGCAGTACGAGGTGACCGCCGGTGGGCGGATCTGGTTCTGCCCCGACCCGGACAAGCGCGTGGTCTGGGTCGTGTCGGCGAGCACGGGTCACCCGAAGGCCACCGAGTAGGCCCGCCTACCAGCCCGTCAGCACGTCCAGCACCTCGGCGACGGCGTCCTCGTCGTCCGCGCGGTTCTGGGCGCGCAGGTCCAGCATCAGGTCGGTCAGCTCGTCCACCAACTGCTCGGCCGGAACGCCCTCGGCCTGCCACCCGTCGAGCAGTGTGCGAATCTTCACGAAGTCCCGCGAGCCCTCGATGATCGCGAGTACCTTGCGCTGGATCTCCACCCCCACGTCCACAAGTCGATCTTATTGGCCGGCGCCGCCCGGTGAGGAGCACGATGGAGTTCTACCGCCTCGAACCCGAGGTAGCCGGCGCGCTGGAAGAGGGGACCGTGATCGACGCCGCGGCCCACCCGCCGCGCATCGAAGCGGTGCACTACGAGATCACCGACTGGGCGGGTGACGACCTGATCGAGGCGTTCCCCGTCTATCTGGTCACCGACGACCTGGCGGACACGCTGGTCGACAGCGGCTTGGACGCCTTCCGCATCCGCCGGGCCACGGTGACCCTCTCCGACGACGCGCAGGAGATGCTGGAGGGCAAGGAGCTGCCCACCTTCCACTGGCTCGAGGTGACCGGCCAGGCCGGGGTGGACGACCTCGGCGTCACCGACCAGGGGCAGCTGGTCGTCAGCGAGCAGGCGCTCGACCTGCTGCAGGGCGGCACGCTGGAGAACTGCGAGATCGACCGCTTCTAACGGGCGGGCATCTCCCACGGGATGCCCGGCAGCACGTGCCCGGTCTCCAGCAACGACTTCAGGTTCGACAGCACCGCCGCCCAGCCGGACGCCGCGGCCGCGCGTTCCGCCTCGTCGGCCAGCCCGGTGTGCGTCACGGTCAGCCGCACGATCCGGCCGTACTCCTCGATGCGGAACGTCACGGTGGACGTCACCTCCGGCGTCGCCGGGTCGGCCCACGTCGTCACCAGGCGGCGCGGCGGGTCGGCCTCGACGACCTCGCCCACCACGTCGTCCACGCCGGACCCGTCCGCGCGCCGGTGCGCCCAGCTCGACCCCACCTGCCAGTCGGAGACGTTGTGATGGCCCCAGTACCGCGCGGTCACGTCCGCGTCGGTCAGGGCCTGCCACACCCGTTCGGGCGTGCTCTCGATGTACGTCACGTACACGAACTCCGGCTTCACCGGATCCTCCGCTCGTCGTTTCACGTCGCTGAGCAGCCGCAATCGCGGCCTCTCGAACTTGTCGATCCACCGCTCCTGCACCTCGTGCAGCGGCACCGGGTTGAGGTAGTGCAACTTCTCCCGGCCGCGACGCACGGTGCTGACCAGGTTCGCCGCCTCCAGCACGGCCAGGTGCTGGGTGACGGATTGCCTGGCCATGCCCAGCCGGGCGCACAGCTCGCCGAGGGTCTGGCCGTTCTCCTCGTGCAGCCGGTCCAGCAGGTAGCGGCGGGTCTCGTCGGCCAGGGCTTTGAACACCTTGTCCACACGGCACGTTATGCAGGCAATTACCTGCATGTCAACCCACACCAATAAAACCCCAGGTCAGGGGCACATCAAACAGGCTTGAAACTCGGCTCGGCGGACGCCGTCGACACCGAAACGGAGTTCAGCAGCCGCTCCAACGCCGCCTCGACGTCTTCCTTCCACGACGACGCGCTGCGCAGCTCCAACCGCAACCGCGGCCAACGGGGATGGGGGCGGACCGTCTTGAAGCCCACCTGCAGCAGGAAGTCGGCCGGCGTGACGCAACCGGGCCCGTCGACGTCCGGCCGGTTGTCGCCGAACGCCTCGATCGCCTTCACGCCACGACGCGTGAGGTCCTTGGCCACCGTCTGCACCAGCACCCGCCCGAGACCGCCACCGCGGAACTCCGGCAACACCTCGAGCCCGGTCATCAGCACCGCGTCGGGGCTGGCAGGCGAGGTGGGGAACGCCAACGACCTCGGCACGGCCGCGGGCGGCGCATAGAACACGGAACCGGCGGGAATCCCGTCCAGGTAGATGATCCGACCGCAGGAACCCCACTCCAACAGCACGCTGGAGACCCAGGCCTCCTTCTCGAACTCCGTGTCCCCGAACTCCTCGGCCTGCTCCTTCAGGTGCGGCGCGAGCTCCCAGAACACACACGTCCGACTGTGCTTGGAGAGGTGCTCCAGGTTGTCCAAGGTGACGCCCACGACACGACGCGACACCCGGACCTCCAAGCCCCCGAACACATCCCCTCACGAGGATAGGCGGATGTGACCCCCGCCCGGAAGGCAGATGCCCCGAACGGGACGGCCGTTACACTCGGGTGGGAACAAACCCGCCGGTAACGCCCACCTACGGAGTTTCCCGTGAACCTACCCGGACAGCCTCCCAAGCAGGGAGCCAGAAGCCTCGATCCCCACCTGCGCCGGTACGCGGCGCGGACGGCGGGCATGACGGCATCGGAGATCCGGGCGCTCTTCGCGGTGGCGAGCAGGCCTGAGGTGGTGTCCCTGGCGGGGGGGATGCCACACCTGGCAGCACTGCCGCTGGACTCCCTCAGCGCGGAAGTGGCCGACGTCGTCGCCACGGAAGGCCTGGTCGCGCTCCAGTACGGCAGCGCGCACGGCGTGCCCGAGCTGCGCGAGCAGATCTGCGACGTGATGGCGCTGGAGGGCATCAACGCCCACCCGGACGACGTCGTGGTGACCGTCGGCTCCCAGATGGGCCTGGACATGGTCACCCGGATCTTCTGCGACCCGGGTGACGTCGTGCTGGCCGAAGGCCCGTCGTACGTCGGCGCCCTCGGCTCCTTCTCCGCATACCAGGCCCAGGTCGTCCACGTGGGCATGGACGCCGACGGCCTCATGCCGGACGCCCTGCGCGAAGCCATCGCCTCGGTGGAACGCTCCGGCCGCCGCATCAAGTTCCTCTACACGATCCCGAACTTCCACAACCCGGCCGGCGTCACCCTCGCCGTGCAGCGCCGTGCCGAAGTCCTGGAAATCTGCCGCACGCACGGCATCCTCGTGGTCGAGGACAACCCGTACGGCCTCCTGGGCTTCGACGGCGTCACCTACCCGGCGCTGCGGTCGACCGACCCGGACAACGTCGTCTACCTGGGCTCTTTCTCCAAGACCTTCGCCGCCGGCCTCCGCGTCGGCTGGGTACTGGCACCGCACGCCGTCCGCGAGAAGCTCGTCCTGGCGGCCGAGTCGGCGACCCTGTGCCCGCCGACCCTGAACCAGCTGATCGTGTCGCGCTACCTGACGACGCACGACTGGAAGGGTCAGATCAAGACCTACCGCGAGGCCTACCGCGAACGCCGTGACGCGGCGATCTCGGCCCTGGAACAGCACATGCCGCTTGGTTCCACGTGGAACAAGCCGAACGGCGGCTTCTACGTCTGGGTGACCGTTCCCGAAGGCATCGACACGAAGGCCATGCTGCCCCGCGCCATCACCCAACGCGTGGCGTACGCGTCGGGCACCGGCTTCTACGCCGACGGCCTGGGCAGCCGCCAGCTCCGCATCTCGTACTGCTACCCCACACCGGAACGCATCCGCGAGGGCGTGCGGCGGCTCGCGAACGTCATCAAGGACGAGATCGAGCTGCACGAGACCTTCGGCCCCACCGTCGGCCGTGCCGTCTCCGGCCCGCACAGCCCTTCGCCCGACACCGCTTGATCAGGAGTAGAAGTTGTCCAACCGCTGGGTCGCAGTCCTGTCCGGGGGCCTTTCGCACGAGCGGGAGGTGTCCTTGCGATCCGGTCGCAGGCTGTCCGCCGCACTGCGCTCGGTCGGCCTGGTCGTGGAGGAGTGGGACGCCGACGGCAACCTGCTCACCCGATTGAAGGAACATCGCCCTGACGCCGTCGTGGTCGCCCTCCACGGCGGCGAGGGCGAGAACGGTTCCGTGCAGACCATCCTGGAACTGATGGACGTCCCGTTCGTCGGCACGGACTCCCACGCCTGCCGCCGAGCCTGGGACAAGCCGACCGCCAAGGCCGAACTGACCCGAGCCGGCCTCGCCACCCCCGAGTGGGCCGTACTGCCGCACGCCACGTTCCGCGAACTCGGCGCCCAACCGGTCCTCGACGCCATGGTCGACCGCCTGGGCCTGCCACTGATGCTCAAGCCTGACCAAGGCGGCTCGGCCCTCGGTGCCCACGTGGTCCGCGACGCCACCGAACTCCCCGCCGCCATGGTCGGCTGCCTCGCCTACGGGAACACGGTCCTGGCGGAACGCTTCGTCGAAGGCGTCGAAGTGGCGGTGACGGTCATCGACGGCCCCGACGGCCCGAAGGCCCTGCCCCCCGTCGAGATCGTCCCGGCAAACGGCATCTACGACTACACCGCCCGCTACACCGCCGGCCTGACCGACTTCCACGCCCCGGCCCGCCTCGACGAGAAGGCCGCCCAGGCAGTCGGCGAACTGGCCGTCTCCGCCCACCGCCTCCTCGGCCTCCGGGACGTCTCCCGCACCGACGCCATCGTCGCTCCGGACGGCACCGTCCACTTCCTCGAAGTCAACGTCTCACCCGGTCTCACCGAAACCTCGCTCCTGCCCATGGCCGTCGAGGCCGCCGGCGAGTCCCTCGGCACCATCTACGCCAACCTGATCGAGCGCGCCGTCACCCGTTAAACCCTCTCACCAAACCACCACGGCCCGTGCCCACAAGGACACGGGCCGTATTCATCACCGTGACATAAGGGCCGTAGGTGATCCCTTGCACCCAAAACGAATCCCTTTTGTCCGTTTCCAACCCCCAGCCACCTCACCGCCGCAACCCACCCTCATCTCACCCACATCGGACCCGCAGCCAGCCCACCGAGGCTCGATTTGACATGGGTTCGGGTGCTTTAGGCTGGTCGAAGCCGGCAGGCCTGGCGGGACGCTCTTCCCCGCCGGGCCTGCCGGCTTTGGCCTGCCTCCAGTGCCCGTAAGGGCCCCATGTCAAATCGAGCCGGACCCAACCACAGGCCCGCCATCAGAACACCGAGCCGAACCCAACCACCGAGCCGAGCCTCACCCCTGAGACCTCGGCGCCCCAGCCTCCGGCGACATGAGCTGAATAATCCGCTCAAGATCATCGACGGACCCGAACTCCACCACGATCCGCCCCTTCCGCTGCCCCAACTCGACCTTCACCCGCGTGTCGAAGTTGTCCGACAACCGCTCCGCCAGCTCCTGCAACCCGGGCGCCTGCATCGGCTTCCGCCGCACCGCCTTCGCCTTCGCCGGCTCCGCCCCCTTGGCCAGCGTCACCGCTTCCTCGGTCGCCCGAACCGACATCCCCTCGGCGACGATCCGGGCCGCCAGCTCCTCCTGCACCCCCGGATCCTCGACCCCGAGCAACGCCCGCGCGTGCCCGGCCGACAGCACCCCGGCCGCGACCCGCCGCTGCACCGGCAACGGCAGCTTCAACAACCGGATCGTATTGGTCACCACCGGCCGGCTGCGCCCGATCCGGTCGGCCAGCTCCTCGTGCGTCACGCCGAACTCCTCCAGCAGCTGCTGGTAGGCCGACGCTTCTTCCAACGGGTTGAGCTGGACGCGGTGGATGTTCTCCAGCAGCGCGTCCCGCAGCATCACGTCGTCAGCGGTCTGCCGGACGATCGCCGGGATCGTCTTCAACCCCGCCAGCTGGGTCGCCCGCCACCGCCGCTCGCCCATGACGAGCTCGTAGGTGCCTTCCCCGACCTCGCGCACCACGATCGGCTGCATCAGCCCGAACTCGCGGATCGAGTGCTCCAGCTCCCGCAGCGCCTCTTCGTCGAACACCTGCCGCGGCTGCTTCGGGTTCGTCCGGATCGAGCTGACCGGCAGCTCCTGGTACACCGCGCCGGCCACCTCCCCGGTCGGTGCGGCGGACGAGGGCGCAGGGGCGGACGTCCCGTTGGCCGACCCGTTGGAGCCCGACCGGGCCGACGAGGGTGCCGCCGGTGCGCCGGGCGGCGGGCCGCTCGGGATCAGGGCCGCGAGCCCGCGACCGAGGCCACCCTTGCGCTGTTCCGTCATGCCGACCCCATCTCCGCGCCGAACTCGGCGATCTCCCGTGCCGCGTCGAGGTAGCTCATCGCGCCCCGTGAGCCGGGATCGTAGGTGAGCACCGTCTGACCGAATCCTGGTGCCTCGGAGACCTTCACGCTGCGCGGGATCACCGTTTTGAGGACCGTGTCACCGAAGTGGCCGCGCACCTCGCTGGTCACCTGGTCGGCCAGCTTCGTGCGGCCGTCGTACATCGTCAGCAGGATGGTGGACACGTTCAGCGTCGGGTTCAGGTGCGCCTGCACCAGCTCGATGTTGCGCAGCAGCTGACCCAACCCCTCCAGCGCGTAGTACTCGCACTGGATCGGGATGAGCACTTCCTGCGCCGCGACCATCGCGTTGACCGTCAGCAACCCCAACGACGGCGGGCAGTCGATGAACACGTAGTCCGGCTTGATCGAGTCCAGCGCCTCCGGGCTCAGCGCCTCCTTGAGCCTCGACTCGCGAGCGACCATCGACACCAACTCGATCTCCGCGCCCGCCAGGTCGATCGTGGCCGGCACGCAGTACAGGTTGGGGGACTGGTTGCTGACCTGAGCCGCTTCCGCCACCGACAGCTCACCGATCAGCACCTCGTACACCGACGGCGTGCCGGAGCGGTGCTCGACGGCCAGCGCCGTACTCGCGTTGCCCTGCGGGTCGAGGTCGATGACGAGCACCTTGAGCCCGTGGATGGCGAGCGCGGCGGCCAGGTTCACCGTGCTCGTGGTCTTGCCGACGCCGCCCTTCTGGTTGGCGACCACCATGACCCGGCGACGGTCCGGGCGGGGGAGTTGGAGGGAGTCGGGGTGCAGGACGCGGGTGGCGCGTGCCGCTTCTTCCGCGATGGGGGTCCACACGGTGCTGTCTCCTGCCGGTTCCACGTTGTTTGCCAGGTTCGGGTCTGATGCCGGACGCAGCACTTCGCCCGCGCCCACCACACCTTCGGGCTCGGTTTCACGTGAAACACCGGCCGCTTGGAACACCGGTTGCAGGGGGTCGGGGTACACGTTCACCGATCCTTCCTTCTGCGACGCGCGCCTTCACGGCGGCTCGCCTGCTCATCGCGCTCCACGAGCACGACCGTCGTCGGCAGTTCGAGTACTTCGCCACCGCAGGTCGTGACGCGCGGTCGGATCCCTCCGGCCCGGCGCACCGCCTCGGCGTCGCGTTCCAGTTCTTCCGCGGCGCTCTCGCCCTTGAGAGCGACGAGACGTCCACCGGGACGGAGCAGCGGCAGGCACCACCGCGTCAGCCGCTCCAACGGGGCCACCGCGCGGGCCGTCACGACGTCGCTGTCGGACAGCTGCTCGCGCACCGGCGGCTCCTCGGCCCGGCCGCGCAGCACCGTGACCTTCAGCCCGAGCGCATCGACGCACTCGGTCAGCCACGCCACCCGACGCGCCATCGGCTCCAGGAGCGTCAACTCCAGGTCCGGCCGCGCAATCGCCAGGGGGATGCCCGGCAGTCCCGCGCCCGAGCCGACGTCCACGACTCGCGAGCCCTCCGGGAGCAGCTCCGCCACGACGGCCGAGTTGAGGATGTGGCGCTCCCAGAGCCGGTCGACCTCGCGCGGGCCGATAAGCCCGCGTTCGACGCCGTGCTCGGTGAGCAGTGCCGTGAAGGCGACCGCCTTGTCGTAGTGGTCACCGAAGACCTTCTTCGCGCGGTCTTCCACCTCTGCGGCCATGTCTCCGTCCGGGACGTTTCACGTGAAACCACACCAGACGCCGGCGGCAGCCGGGTGTGGGCGATGGGTTGGGCGTCTCGCCAAGGAGGCGATGAGCCCCACGAGATGTGCCGGTCCCCACTATGACGGATCACCCCGGCGACACGCCAAATCGGAGTCGCGTTTCACGTGAAACTTTCAATCCGACCGTCCTTCGGAAGCGTCCGGAGGAGTTCCAGCGCGTAGTCGACCGACTCGACGTGGTCCAGCGCCGGCACGTCCTCCAGTGGGAACCACGCCGCCTGGTCCGTGCTCCCGCCCACTTCGAACGTCAACTCGCCACCGACGACGTGCGCCTCGTACATGATCCGGATGCGGTGGTAGTCCACCTCGACGCCGTCGCGCACCATCGGCCCGTAGACGTTCTGGATGCCGAGCAGCCGGTCGACCTCCGCTCGGTAGCCGGTCTCCTCGAACACCTCGCGGACCACCGCGTCGTACGGGTCTTCACCGTGGTCGAGCCCACCGCCGGGCAGGATCCACATCGGCCGGTCCGGACTCAGCCATCGGGAGAGCAGCAACCGGCCGTCTTCGATGATCACGGCGTAGGCGGCGACACGGAGGTTCCGGATGATCCCAGTCATGCCGCGACCGTTTCACGTGAAACACGACGAGGGGAAGGGATTGGGATGTACGCGATCAGACCGGGCGTGCTGAGCACGATGGGGCATCCGGACAGCCTGGAGCACATCGCCGAGTTGAGAGCGGTCGGCATCGATACGATCGTGTGCGCGCTGACCGAAACCGAACTCGCCGAGCTCGACCTGACCGACGCACCCGAGGCCGCGCGCGATGCCGGCATCACGTTCCACTGGTTGCCGATCCCGGACTTCGGCGTCCCGACCACCACCCCGCAGCTGGACGACGCACTGGCCGCGATGCGGGCGGGCCGACACGTCCTGGTGCACTGCTGGGGCGGCATCGGCCGCTCGTCGCTCCTCGCCGGCGCGCTCCTGGTGCTGGACGGCGCGTCACCGGAAGCGGCGTGGCAGGCGATCGCCGAGGCACACGGCCGGGACGTCCCGGAAACCGACGAGCAACGGGCCTGGCTGACCACCCGGCCACCGCCCTTGACCGGTAGCGCGCCCTGCTGAAGCCGGACGGCCGCCTGATCCTGATCGAGGGCCGGTGGTCGACCGGCGCCGGCCTCACCGCCGCCGAGTGCGTGGCCCTGCTCGGGGCGGGAGCGGGGGAGCGGGAGGCCCACCGGCTCACCGACCCCAACCTGTGGGGCCGCCACATCACCGACGAGCGCTACTTGATCACGACCCGCTGAGCTTGCTCCACCGGCCTACCCGACCCAACCCGGCCCGACCCTGCCCTGCCCCACCCAACCCAGCCCGCCCTTCCTGCCCCACCCCCGCCGATCCCACCCCACCAGCGAGGGCTGACCGGCGCGATTCGACCGGCGCGCTGTGACCCGGCCGACCAAACAGAACGGCCCCGGTCCCGCCAGGGGACCGGGGCCGTTCCAGCCGACCGCTCAGGGCTTCGGCAGCACCACCACGCGGCGCTGCGGCTCCTCGCCCTCGCTCTCGCTGTGCACGCCCGCCACGGCGGCGACGGCGTCGTGCACGACCTTCCGCTCGAACGGCGTCATCGGGTGCAGCCGCACCTTCTCGCCCGTCGCCACCACCTTCTCGGCCGTCGTCCGGCCGAGGTCGGCGAGCTCGGCACGCCGTCCGGCGCGCCACCCGGCGATGTCCAGCATGAGGCGGCTGCGCACACCCGTCTCCTGCTGCACGGCGAGCCGGGTCAGCTCCTGCAACGACTCCAGGACCGTGCCGCGGGGACCGACCAGCTTCTCCAGGTCGTCACCGCCGTCGATGCTCACGATCGCCCGACCCGCCTCGACGTCGAGGTCGATGTCGCCGTCGTAGTCGAGCAGGTCCAACAGTCGCTCGAGGTAGTCCCCGGCGATGTCGCCCTCCTGGACGAGCAGGTCCTCCGAACTCCCCGACCGCGCCGGCGGAACCTCGTCGGCTTCCGGTGCGTCCACGTCGGCCGCCTGCAACGTCTCCGACACGATGTCTCCTCTCCAGGGTCAACGACGCTTCTTGTTGCCCTGCTTCTTGCTTGGGGATCGGTCTGGGCTCAGACCGGGAACCTCGGTGGACGGCTTCGCGGTCCCGGTGGACTCGCTCCCGTCCGGTGCCGCCTCGGCGTCGGCGGCGGGCTTGGTGCCCGCGGGCTTGCGCGGCGGCTGGGGCTTCTGGCCGGGCTTCGGCTTGGTCACCGGCTTGACACCCGGCTTCGGCGCGAGCGCCGTGCGCTGCGCGGTCGCCTCCACCTTCTTCGCCTCTTCCTCGCGGTCGATGCGGTGGTACACGATGTACTGCTGACCCAGCGTCCACGCGTTGTTGCTCAACCAGTAGAGCAGGATCGCGATGGGGAAGAACAGACCACCGACGAGCACGCCCAGCGGGAAGATGTAGAGCGTCAGCTTGTTCATGATCGCCGTCTGCGGGTTGTCCGCCGCGGCCTGCGTCTGCCGGGCCACCGAGTGGCGTGCCGTGAAATGCGTCGCGATCGAGGCGACGATCATCAACGGGATGGCCACGTACAGCACCGCGTTGCGACCCGTGCCGAACGCCGCCAGCTCTTCGCCCGGCATGGTGATGAACGTCGACAGGTTCGCGCCGAACAGCTTCGCGTTGACGAACGACTCGACGCCCTGGGCGTCGAAGAAGTAGACCTCGCCCCAGCCCGGCCGGAACGAGCGCAGCACGTGGAACAGGCCGATGAACACCGGGATCTGCACCAGCATCGGCAGGCAGCCGCCCAGCGGGTTGACGCCGTGCTCCGACTGGAGCTTCTGCATCTCCTGCGCCTGGCGCTGCTTGTCGTTCGCGTACTTCTTCTTGATCTTCTGCAGCTCGGGCGCGAACTCCTGCATCTTGCGCATCGAGCGGACCTGGCCCACGAACGGCTTGAACAGGATCGCGCGCAGGGTGAAGACGAGGAACACCACGGCCAGGGCCCACGCGAACCCGCTCGACTCACCGAAGATGTGGCCGAACACCCAGTGCCAACACCACAGGATGAAGGACACCGGGTAGTAGATGAAGTTGAGCACTAGCTACTCCTCGGCAGGAAGGTCGGGGACCGCGTTTCGCCTCGGCGGAACCGGGTCCAGGCCACCAGGGTGCCAGGGTCCGCAGCGGCCCAGCCGGCGCAGGGTCAGCCAGGAACCGCGCAGCGCACCGTGGACGGTCAACGCCTCCACCGCGTACGCACTGCAACTCGGGTGGAAACGGCAGGTCGGGGGCAGGGCCGGCGAGATGAACTTCCGGTAGAAGCGCACCGGCAGCAGCAGGACCCGAACGACGGGGTTCACCTGGACGGTCGTCATCGCAGCACCTTGTGCAGCGCCGCGTCGAGGTCACGGCCGAGCTCGGCGCTGTCCGCATCGGCTGACGGTGCCAACGCGCGCACGACCAGCGAAGTTCCGGGCGGCAACGCGTCGAGGCGATCCCGCACCAGGTGCCGGAGCCTGCGGCTGACCCGGTGGCGGACCACGGAGTTGCCCACGGCCTTGCTCACGACGAAGCCCACCTTGGACGGGTCCAAGGTGGGCTGCGCCGAGGTGCGTTGCTCCGCCGAGGCGCCATGGGATGCCGCCGACGTCAGGACGTGCACCACCAGCCGGGACCGGCCGGCCCGGCGGCCTCGGCGGACCACCAGGCTGAAGTCCTGGCTGCGGGTCAGCCGGTTGGCCGCGGGTAGCACGGCGCTGCGGCGATCAGGCGGACAGCTGCTTGCGGCCCTTGCCACGGCGCGCGGCCAGGATGGCGCGACCGGCGCGGGTGCGCATGCGCAGCCGGAACCCGTGCGTCTTGGCACGGCGGCGGTTGTTGGGCTGGAAGGTGCGCTTACCCTTGCTCACGGTCGGACTCCCGGTGCTTAACTGCCAAGCAGGTCTGTGGTTGTCCCCAGCGAACAAGCCTTAGGCGCGCGAAAAGCACCCCACGCAAGCGGGAGACGGTTACGAGGGTACGCAGCCCCGGGTGCGCGGTCCAAATCGGGGTCGCACCCGGGCACGGCGGACGGCGTTCGGCGCACCGAAACCGCTTGCGCGGCCGTACGTCTTGTGGCAAGGCCCGCACCTTGTTAGCGTGCTGCCTTCGCGGGTGGATGCGCGTCGACGCCGGCCGGTCCCACGAGGGACGACAGCCGCCGCCACGCCGGCCGCAGGTGCTCGGGAGCAACGGGGGGATCCGCTGCGCTCCGGGCCGCGTTCGTGCACAGTTGTGGATAACTCTGTGGATGCCTCTATTCTCCGTGTCCACGTCGTGGAAGTTCCCCCGGGGACTGACCGCGGAGTCGTCAGCGAGGGGAGGGGAGCGCGGAGGTGTCCGACCACCAGGCCGATCTGGGTCTCGTGTGGGAGCAGGTCGTGCAGGAGCTCGCTGCCAGCACGTTGTCTCCCCAGCAGCGCGCCTGGATGCGCGTGACCCGACCCATCGGGCTGCTCGACGGGACCGCGCTGCTCGCCGCGCCGAGCGACTTCGCCAAGGAAGCCATCGAGCGCGCGCTGCGCGAGCCCATCACCGCCGCGCTGTCCCGCCGACTGGGTCGTGCCGTCTCGCTGGCCGTGAAGGTCGACTCGCCCGACCCCGGCCCGACGACCATCCCCATCCCGGTGCCCGGTCCGCCGCCGGGACCCCTGCCCGGCCCGCCCCCCGGCGCGGTCCCGATCAACGGCCTGGCCGTCGAGGTGGAGACCGAGGGTGACGCGGAGGGCGAAGGCGAGGAGGTCGACGAGGAGGGCGAGGCGCTCGCCGCCGTCACCGAGATCTGGCCCACGTTCAGCGGCGGTCATGCCGCGCCGAGCGGCACGCCGTACACCCGACCGGCCAACCCCGCGTCCTCGCAGACCAGGCTGAACGAGAAGTACAACTTCGACACCTTCGTCATCGGCGCGTCCAACCGCTTCGCGCACGCCGCCGCGGTGGCCGTCGCCGAAGCGCCCGCCCGTGCGTACAACCCGCTGTTCATCTGGGGTGAGTCCGGGCTCGGCAAGACGCACCTGCTGCACGCCGTGGGGCACTACGCCCAGCGGCTGTTCCCCGGCATGCGCGTGCGGTACGTGTCGACCGAGGAGTTCACCAACGACTTCATCAACTCCCTGCGTGACGACCGGAAGGTCGCGTTCCAGCGCCGGTACCGGGACATCGACGTGCTGCTCGTCGACGACATCCAGTTCCTGGAGGGCAAGGAAGGCACGCAGGAGGAGTTCTTCCACACGTTCAACACCCTGCACAACGCGAACAAGCAGATCGTGGTGTCCTCCGACCGGCCGCCCAAGCGGCTGGAGACGCTGGAGGACCGGCTGCGGACGCGGTTCGAGTGGGGCCTGATCACCGACATCCAGCCGCCCGAGCTGGAGACCCGGATCGCCATCCTGCGCAAGAAGGCCGCCCAGGACCGGCTCGCCGCGCCCGCCGAGGTGCTGGAGTTCATCGCGGCGCGGATCGAGCGGAACATCCGCGAGCTGGAGGGCGCCCTGATCCGGGTGACGGCGTTCGCGTCGCTCAACCGGCAGCCGGTCGACGTCCAGCTGGCGGAGATAGTGCTGCGCGACCTCATCCCGGACTCGCACGCGCCGGAGATCACCGCGCCGACGATCATGGCCGTGACGGCGGAGTTCTTCAGCGTGTCGATCGACGACCTGTGCGGCCCCGGCAAGACCAAGGTGCTGGCGCAGGCGAGGCAGATCTCGATGTACCTGTGCCGGGAGCTGACGGACCTGTCGCTGCCGAAGATCGGCCAGACGTTCGGCGGCCGCGACCACACGACGGTCATGCACGCGGACAAGAAGATCCGCAAGGAGATGGCCGAACGCCGCCGCGTGTACGAGCAGGTGCAGGAGCTGACGTCGCGCATCAAGCAGCGCGCCCGCCACACCCCCTGACCCGCAAACGCTTGCGCCTAAGGGCGCTACACACCATCGGGTGTCGGCCCCGGCGCATGAGGCGCAACCTCACACCAACACCGGTCCCGCGCACACCTGACAACTGACATCTGCGCACATTCCATACCTGTCACCGGCACAGATCGCGGCCCTGGCGGGCACGCACTCAACCCCAGCCGCGCTCAGCCCGGCCGAGGCCCAACCTGGTCCGCCCGCCGCCAAGCCCGCCGCCCGCCGCCCGAGCCCCGAGCCCCGAGCCCCGAGCCCCGAGCCCCGAGCCCCGAGCCCCGAGCCAACGCTGCCCGGCCGGCCAACCCTCACTCAAGACCCAGACCCAGATCCGAGCCAGCCCGGCCGAACCAGACCAGGCCCGCCCCACCCAACCCGGCCCTGTGATCCGGCTGGGCTTCGAGTCGGTCGATCGAGTCCGGCGGTCAACCGGCCCGCTCCGTCCGGGTCGGCGCCGGGCCTGCCTGCCTGCCTGACCGACCCGACCGGAATGGCCCGGGCCGGGCCGGCGCGGCTCGATCTGGCGCGGCCGGCTCGGTCGGGCAGGTCCGGTCGGCGCGGATCGGGGCGGTCGGATCCGGCCGGTCGCCCGGTCGGCCAGTCATCGGCCGGTTCGGACTCGCCGTCCCGCGCACCCGGGTGCCGCCATCGCACCCGGGTGCGGCCCGCACCGCACCCGGGTGTCGTCCGGATTCGCCGTCGGCACCCGGGTGCGCGCCCGCCACCGACCACCGGGAGACGCCTCGCAGGAGTGAATCCCCGGGCGTCCGGGCCTGGACCAGTGGGACACCGGCAAGAGTGACCCACGCCCCACCGGGGGCCGTTCGGAGGGCCTTCCCGGTGCGGTTCAAGGGCTTCGCCGCACGTTCCGCTGCTGGTGAACGGCGGGCTACGAGTTGTCCACAGCCCCGGAGAAGTCGCCCACGTGGGACAGCGACCTCGAACCGTCACCCTGTGCAGCACCCGGGTACAACTCGGCCCACACCCGGGGATTAACCCGGGGACAACTCGCCCTGCCTGTGGACCGAACGGACGAGCCCGGTAGTTCTCCCCGGGGGCGGCGAGTTGTCCCCGGGTGACACCCCGTGTTTGTCCACACCGCCAAGCGGGCGACACGCTGCGAGAACCGCAGTTGTCCACACAATCCACAGCCCTTACTGCTGTTGCTGTTGTCTTCCCTTGAAGAGAAGAACAAAAGAAAAACAGGCGGTGGTCGGGCCCGGGGACGAGCGCTCGGTCGCGCCTCGCCCCGGGTGTCGGCCCCGAGGTGACGAAGTCGGCCCCGACGCTCTACGGTGGGGAGCCTCCGCGCCGAGGGTCGGAAGATCCGGCGAGGGCCGCGGCTCCCCAACCCCCACCGCAACGCATGCTGTTGTTGGTCATGCCGACTTGAGGAAGGACGCCTCATGAAGATCCGCGTCGAGCGCGACGGCCTGGCCGACGCCGTCGCCTGGGTCGCCCGCAGCCTGCCGTCCAGGCCGCCCGTCGCGGTGCTCGGCGGAATCCTGCTCGACGCCGGGGCGGAGGACGGCTCCGGCGAGGCGCTGACCGTCTCCGGGTTCGACTACGAGGTGTCCGCCCAGTGCGGCGTCCCGGCCACGATCGCCGACGGCGGCAAGGCGCTCGTCAGCGGACGGCTGCTGGCCGACATCACCAAGGCGCTGCCGAACCACCCGGTCGAGATCGCGGTCGACGGCTCCCGGATGACGATCTCCTGCGGCAGCGCGCGGTTCAGCCTGCCGACCATGCCGGTCGAGGACTACCCGCAGCTGCCGTCCATGCCGCAGCTCGCCGGCGAGCTCCCGGGCGAGCTCTTCGCCGAGGCCGTGACCCAGGTCGCCGTCGCGGCGGGCAAGGACGACACGCTCCCGATGCTGACCGGCGTCCGGCTGGAGATCGGCGAGGGCAAGGTGACCCTGGTGGCCACCGACCGCTTCCGGCTCGCCATGCGCGAGTTCCCGTGGGAGCCCAACGAGTCCCTCGGCGAGGTCGCCGTGCTCGTGCCGGCCAAGACCCTCAACGACTCGGCGAAGACGCTCGGCGCGTCCGGCGCGAAGGTCGAGCTGTCCCTCGCCGCGAACGACGGCCTGCTCGGCCTGTCCGGCACGGGCCGCCGCACGACCACCCGCCTGCTCGACGCCGACTTCCCCAAGTACCGCCAGCTGCTGCCCACCGAGCACTCGGCCGCCGCGATCATCGAGGTCGACGCGCTGGTGCAGGCGATCAAGCGCGTGTCGCTGGTCGCCGAACGCGGCACGCAGGTCCGGCTGGAGTTCGTGGACAGCGGCCTGCGCCTGTCCGCGGGCGGCGACGACGAGGGCAGCGCCGAGGAGGAGCTGCCGGTCGAGTACACCGGCGACCCGGTGACCATCGCGTTCAACCCGACGTACCTGCTGGAGGGCCTGCAGGCCGTCCGCACGCCGCGGGCGCACTTGTCCTTCACCACACCCAGTCGGCCCGCATTGCTCAAGCCGGTGGACGAGGATGGGAACGTGGCGCCGGGCTACCTCTACCTGCTGATGCCCGTGCGCCTGCCCGGCTGATCCACCACGCCATCCACAGACGCTAGGGAAGAGGGAACGACCGTGCAGCTCGGACTCGTCGGCCTCGGCAAGATGGGCTTCAACATGCGCGAGCGGATCCGCCGCGCGGGGCACGAGGTGGTCGGCTACGACCGCAACCCCGAAGTCTCCGACTCCGACTCGCTCGCCGACATGGTCGGCAAGCTCGCCGCACCCCGCCTGGTGTGGGTGATGGTGCCCGCCGGTGACATCACCCGGCAGACGATCGCCGACCTCGGCGAGCTGCTGGAGCCCGGCGACCTGGTCATCGACGGCGGCAACTCGCGCTTCACCGACGACGAGGTCAACGCCAAGGCGTTGGGCGACAAGGGCATCGGGTACATGGACGCCGGTGTGTCCGGTGGCGTGTGGGGCCTGGAGAACGGCTACGGGCTCATGGTCGGCGGCGACGCCGAGCACGTCGAGCGCGCCATGCCGATCTTCGACGCGCTGCGCCCGGAGGGTCCGCGCGAGGAGGGCTTCGCGCACGCGGGCTCCATCGGCGCGGGCCACTTCGCCAAGATGGTGCACAACGGCATCGAGTACGGCCTGATGCAGGCCTATGCCGAGGGCTTCGAGCTGCTCGAGGCGTCGAAGCTGGTGCAGGACGTGCCCGGCACGATCAAGGCCTGGCAGCGCGGCACGGTGGTCCGCTCCTGGCTGCTGGACCTGCTGGTCCGCGCGCTGGAGTCGGACCCGGAGCTGGACGACCTGCGCGGCCACGTCGAGGACTCCGGCGAGGGCCGGTGGACCGTCGAGGAGGCGATCAAGCACGCGGTGCCCGCGCCGGTGATCTCCGCCGCGCTGTTCGCCCGGTTCGCGTCCCGGCAGGACGACTCGCCCGCGATGCGCGCGGTCGCCGCGCTGCGCAACCAGTTCGGCGGGCACGCCGTGCAGGCCGCGGGCCCTTCGTCCGGTTCCGGCACGACCCAGAGCTGACCCGTTGTACGTCCGGCACCTGCAAGTCACCGACTTCAGGTCGTGGGAGCACGCGGACCTGGCGTTCGAGCCGGGCGTGAGCGTGCTGGTCGGGCGCAACGGCCAGGGCAAGACGAACCTGGTCGAGGCGCTGGGGTACGTGGCCACCCTCGGTTCGCACCGGGTGGCCACGGACGCGCCGCTGATCCGGCACGGCGCGCAGCGCGCGGTGGTCCGGGCGGCGGTGGTCAACGAGGGGCGCGAGCTGCTGGTCGAACTGGAGATCACGGCGGGCAAGGCGAACCGGGCGCGGATCAACCGCGGCCCGGTGCCGCGCCCGCGTGACGTGCTGGGCATCCTGCGCACCGTGCTGTTCGCGCCGGAGGACCTGGCGCTGGTGCGCGGCGATCCCGGTGAGCGCCGCCGGTTCCTCGACGAGTTGCTGACGACGCGCGCTCCCCGGTACGCGGGAGTGCGCAGCGACTACGAGCGCGTGCTCAAGCAGCGTGGCGCGTTGCTGAAGAGCGTGCGTGCGACGCGCAACGCCGACATCAGCACGCTGGACGTGTGGGACGGGCACCTGGCCCGGCACGGCGCCGAGCTGCTGGCCGCGCGGCTGGACCTGGTCGCCGACATCGCGCCGCACGTGGCCGCGGCGTACGCGGAGGTGGCACCGGAGTCGCGGCCCGCGCGGATCGCGTACCGGTCGAGCCTGGGCGAGGCGTTCCCCGGTCCGATTGCCGGCTCCGCCGGCGGTGGCTCTCACGACCGGGACGTGCTGGAGGACGCGTTGCTCGCCGAGCTGCACCGCGTGCGCCCGCAGGAGGTCGAGCGGGGAGTCTGCCTGGTCGGGCCGCACCGCGACGACCTCGACCTGGCGCTCGGCGACCTGCCCGCGAAGGGGTACGCCAGTCACGGAGAGTCGTGGTCCTTCGCGTTGGCCCTGCGGCTCGGCGGGTACGAGTTGCTGCGTGTCGAAGGCGCCGAACCGGTGCTCGTGCTGGACGATGTGTTCGCCGAACTGGACCGCGGCAGGCGTCGCCAGTTGGCGAAGGTGGCCGCCGGCGCGGAGCAGGTGCTGATCACGGCGGCGGTCGCGGAGGACGTGCCCGAGGAGCTGGACGGGTTGCGGTTCGACGTTCGCCACGGGGAGGTGCACCGTGTCTGAGGAACTGCCCCAAACGGGTGTGAGCGGACACACATCTGGGGACAACCCTGTGGATGGTGTGGATAACTCACCGCTCGAACCGGACATATCCACAGCCGGCGTCACTCCGGAGGGTGGTTTGCGGGGTGCGGACCTCGCCCGCGCCGCCCTGGAGGCCGCCCGTGCGTCGGCCAAGGAACGCGGTGTGCGCGGTGCGCGCAAAGGCGGGGCGGCCGCCGCCGGTCGCCGTCGGCGTCGCCGCTGGTCGGGTCCGGGGCCGGACGACCGCGACCCGCAGCCGCTGGGCAGGCTCGCGTCCCGGCTCGCCGCCGACCGCGGTTGGGCGGAGCGGTTGGCCGGTGGCCAGGTGTTCGCCCGGTGGCCGAAACTGGTCGGCGAGGACGTGGCCGAGCACGCGCAGCCGGTAGCGTTGAGTGACGGCGAACTGACCGTCCAGGCCGACTCGACGGCGTGGGCGACGCAGCTGCGGCTGCTGCAGCGCGACCTGCTCAAGCGGATCGCGGCGGGCGTCGGTCAGGGCGTCGTGCAGAAGTTGAAGGTGCAGGGTCCGGCGGCGCCGAGCTGGCGCTACGGCCCCAGGCACGTTCCCGGTCGCGGACCACGTGACACCTACGGGTGACGTGCGTCAGGGCCGCAGCGGCGATCCTGTGGCGCGGTGAGCGCTCACCAGTCGATTTTGACCCCGTGAACAGCGGCCGGCACCCATCTGCGTTCACTTGGGGCCGCCTGTGAGCAAACCAGGGGTGTCCTAAGTGCGTTTCTGTCGGTCTCCCCCGGTAGAATCGAGGGGTAGCGCAACCCAGCGTCGCCCGGCGACGGTCCCAGTCGCGTGAAGTCCGAGGAGACACCAGGCCCGTGGCAGCCAAGAAGAATGAGTACAGCGCGTCCTCGATCACCGTCCTGGAGGGCCTGGAAGCGGTCCGCAAGCGGCCAGGCATGTACATCGGTTCCACTGGCGAGCGGGGTCTGCACCACCTGATCCAGGAGGTCGTGGACAACTCGGTCGACGAGGCCATGGCGGGCCACGCGACAGTGGTGGACGTGACGCTGCTGGCCAACGGCGGCGTGCGGGTCATCGACGACGGCCGCGGCATCCCGGTCGACATGCACCCGGTGGAGAAGCGGCCCACGCTCGAAGTGGTGCTCACCAAGCTGCACGCGGGCGGCAAGTTCGACAGCGACTCCTACGCGGTGTCCGGCGGTCTGCACGGCGTCGGCATCTCCGTGGTGAACGCGCTGTCCACCGCGGTGGACGTCGAGGTCAAGCGCCAGGGTTTCACGTGGAACCAGCGGTTCGAGAACACCAAGCCCGCGCACGACCTCACCAAGGGCGAGCCGACCGACGAGACCGGCACGGCGATCACCTTCTGGGCCGACCCGCAGATCTTCGAGACCACCGAGTACAACATCGAGACCATTTCCCGCCGCCTGCAGGAGATGGCGTTCCTCAACAAGGGCCTCACGATCATCCTGCGCGACGAGCGCGTGCAGGACGCGGACGCGGAGGCCGACGCCTCGGGCCACGTCGCGGCCGTGCGCGAGCGCACGTTCCACTACCCCGGCGGCCTGGAGGACTTCGTCCGCCACATCAACCACACCCGCGAGGCCGTGCACCAGAAGGTCGTCTCGTTCGAGGCCAAGGGCGAGGACCTCGAGGTCGAGGTGGCGATGCAGTGGAACACCGGCTACACGCCGTCGGTGTACACGTTCGCCAACACCATCAACACGCACGAGGGCGGCACGCACGAGGAAGGCTTCCGCGCCGCGCTGACCCGCGTGGTCAACGAGTACGCGCGCGACAAGAAGCTGCTCAAGGAGAAGGACTCCAACCTCACCGGCGACGACATCCGCGAGGGCCTGGCCGCGATCGTCTCGGTCAAGCTCAAGGAGCCCCAGTTCGAGGGCCAGACGAAGACCAAGCTGGGCAACAGCGAGGCCAAGTCGTTCGTGCAGAAGTCCACCAACGAGCACCTGGCCGACTGGTTCGAGCGTCACCCGAACGAGGCGAAGACGATCGTCACCAAGGCGGTGTCGTCGGCGCAGGCCCGCATCGCCGCCCGCAAGGCCCGCGAGCTGGTCCGCCGCAAGGGTGCCCTCGACATCGGCGGCCTGCCCGGCAAGCTCAAGGACTGCCGCTCCACCAACCCGGAGGAGTGCGAGATCTACGTCGTGGAGGGCGACTCCGCGGGCGGCTCGGCCAAGGAAGGCCGCGACTCCATGTTCCAGGCGATCCTGCCGATCCGCGGCAAGATCATCAACGTGGAGAAGGCGCGCATCGACCGCGTGCTGAAGAACAACGAGGTCCAGGCCCTCATCACGGCGTTCGGCACGGGCATCCACGAGGACTTCGACATCGCGAAGCTGCGCTACCACAAGATCGTGCTGATGGCCGACGCCGACGTGGACGGCCAGCACATCCGCACCCTGCTGCTCACCCTGCTGTTCCGCTTCATGCGGCCGCTGATCGAGCACGGCCACGTGTACCTCGCGAACCCGCCGCTGTACAAGATCAAGTGGCAGCGCGCCGAACCGGAGTACGCCTACTCCGACCGCGAGCGGGACGGCATCATCCAGGCCGGCCTGGCCGCGGGCAAGAAGATCGGCAAGGACGACAACATCCAGCGCTACAAGGGCCTCGGCGAGATGAACTCCGCCGAGCTGTGGGAGACGACGATGGACCCGGCCAACCGGGTCCTGACCCAGGTGACCATGGACGACGCCGCGACGGCCGACGAGCTGTTCAGCGTGCTGATGGGCGAGGACGTGGAAGCCCGCCGCGCGTTCATCACCCGCAACGCCAAGGGCGTGCGGTTCCTCGACGTCTGATCCCGTCCCCGGCCCTGTTCTAAGGAAGTAGAACCTTGAGCGAGACGACGCTGCCCCCGGCCGGTGGAGACCGCACCGAGCCGCGCGACATCCAGCAGGAGATGCAGAACTCGTACATCGACTACGCCATGAGCGTGATCGTGGGACGAGCGCTGCCCGACGTGCGCGACGGCCTGAAGCCCGTCCACGTCCGCGTGCTGTACTCGATGTTCGACTCGGGCTTCCGCCCCGAGCGCAGCTACAACAAGTGCGCCCGCGTGGTCGGCGACGTGATGGGCAACTACCACCCGCACGGCGACTCGGCCATCTACGACGCACTGGTCCGCCTCGCCCAGCCGTGGGCCATGCGCTACCCGCTGATCGACGGCCAGGGCAACTTCGGCTCCCAGGGCAACGATCCGGCAGCCGCGATGCGGTACTGCTCCGTTCCGGAAACCCGGATTCGCCTGGCAGACGGCTCGACGCCGCGCATCGGCGACATCGTGCCGGACGCCAAGCCGAACAGCGACAACCCGATCGACCTCAAGGTGCTCGACCGCAACGGCAACCCGGTGCGTGCCGACATGCTGTTCCACTCCGGCGAGCACCCCACGCTGAAGCTGCGCACCAGGAACGGCTACGAGCTGACCGGCACCCACAACCACCCGGTGCTGTGCCTGGTGAACGTGCTCGGCGTGCCGACCCTGCTGTGGAAGCTGCTGGAGGAGATCCAGCCGGGCGACCGCGTGGTCCTGCAGCGCACGCCGCAGGAGAACGGTGACCTGCCCGAGATCGGGCAGTACTCGGCGGCGATCCTCGCGGGCGCGTTCGTCAGCGAGGGCTTCGTCTCGGAGAACCGAGCCGGGTTCAACAACATCGACGCCGAGTACTTCCAGCGCGTGGTCGAGGCGTACGACGACGCGGTCGGCGGTCCCCGCTACGTCTCCTCCCGCACCATCAAGTCCGGGTCCGTGCTGCACGAGCTGGACGTGCAGGACCTGACGCAGCTCCGCGAGACCATGCTCGGCACGATGGTGGGGCAGCGCAGTGCCGCCAAGCGCGTGCCCGACTTCGTCTGGGCCTCGGGCGAGGTGGTCAAGCGGGCGTTCCTGTCGTCGCTGTTCACCGGTGACGGCTCGGCCTCGGCGTTGCCGCGCAACTCCGTGCAGGTCTCGTACTCCACGCGCAGCGAGCAACTGGCCCGCGAGGTGCAGCAGTTGCTGCTGGAGTTCGGCGTGGTCAGCACCCTGGTGAACTACGAGGACGGCGAGATCAAGGTCGTCAGCACCAACCGGCGTGACGCCCGCCTGTTCGCCCGCAACGTCGGCTTCCTGGGCACGAAGCAGGACAAGCTGAACGCGATCCTGGACGCCGTCCCGCTCGAGAGCCGGGCGATGAGCAGCGACCACGTGCCCTTCGTCGGCGACTACATCCGGGCGCACGGCGCGACCCGCTGGACCGAGCGCGACTGGCTGCGCAGGCACAACGTCGACCGCGTCGAGCGGTGGGAGCGCGACTACGACGAGATCGCCGCGCGGATCACCAACCGCGAGGTGCTGGACGTGGTCGAGCCGCTGGTCGACGGGCGGTTCTACTACGCGTCGGTCGAGTCGGTCACCGACGCGGGCGTGCGGCCGGTGTTCAGCCTGCGGGTCGACACCGAGGACCACGCGTTCATCACCGACGGCTTCGTCAGCCACAACACGGAGTGCCGGCTCACGCCGTTGGCCATGCAGATGCTGGCCGACATCGAGGAAGACACGGTCGACTTCCGCGACAACTACGACGGCCGCATCCAGGAGCCGACGGTGCTGCCGTCGCGGGTGCCGAACCTGCTCATCAACGGCAGCTCGGGCATCGCGGTCGGCATGGCGACGAACATCCCGCCGCACAACCTGCGCGAGGTCGCGGACGGCGTGGTGTGGGCGCTGGACAACCCGGACGCGCCCGACGAAGAGACCCTCGAAGCGATGATCCAGCGCATCAAGGGCCCCGACTTCCCGACGTACGGGCAGATCCTGGGCACCTCGGGCATCGAGGACGCGTACCGCACCGGTCGCGGCTCGGTGAAGATGCGCGCGGTCGTGGAGATCGACGAGGACGCCAAGGGGCGGGTGATCCTGGTCGTCACCGAGCTTCCCTACCAGGTGAACCCGGACAACCTGGTGGAGAACATCGCCGCGCTGGTCCGCGACCAGAAGCTCACCGGCATCGCGAACATCGCCGACGAGTCCAACCGCCGCTCGGGCATGCGCATCGTGATCACGCTCAAGCGCGACGCGGTGGCCAAGGTCGTGCTGAACAACCTCTACAAGCACACCCAGCTGCAGTACTCGTTCGGCGTGAACATGCTGTCTCTGGTCGACGGCGTGCCGCGCACGTTGCGCCTGGACCAGATGATCCGGCACTACGTGAAGCACCAGATCGAGGTCATCGTCCGGCGCACGCGCTTCCGGCTGCGCAAGGCCGAGGAACGCGCCCACGTGCTGCGCGGCCTGGTCAAGGCGCTCGACCAGCTCGACGCGGTGATCGCGCTGATCCGCCGGTCGGACACGCCCGAGGTGGCGCGCACCGGCCTGATGGAGCTGCTCGACGTCGACGAGATCCAGGCCAACGCGATCCTGGAGATGCAGCTGCGCCGCCTGGCGGCCCTGGAGCGGCAGAAGATCGTCGACCAGTTGGCCGAGATCGAGCTGGAGATCGCCGACTACAAGGACATCCTCGACAAGCCGGAGCGGCAGCGCGCGATCGTGCGCGAGGAGCTGCTGGCGATCGTGGACAAGCACGGTGACGACCGGCGCACCCGGATCGTGCCGTTCGACGGCGACGTGTCGATGGAAGACCTGATCGCGGTCGAGGACGTCGTCGTCACGATCACCCGGACGGGTTACGCGAAGCGCACGAAGACCGACCTGTACCGCTCGCAGAAGCGCGGCGGCAAGGGCGTGCAGGGCGCCCAGCTCAAGCAGGACGACATCGTGCAGCACTTCTTCGTCTGCTCCACGCACGACTGGATCCTGTTCTTCACGAACAAGGGCCGGGTGTACCGGGCGAAGGCCTACGAGCTGCCCGAGGCCAACCGCAACGCGCGCGGCCAGCACGTGGCGAACCTCCTGGCGTTCCAGCCGGAGGAGGAGATCGCCCAGGTCATCCAGATCAAGAACTACGACGTCGCGCCGTACCTGGTGCTGGCCACCAAGAAGGGCCTGGTCAAGAAGTCGAAGCTGTCGGACTTCGACTCGAACCGGGCGGGCGGCCTGATCGGCATCAACCTGCGTGACGACGACGAGCTGGTCGGCGCGGTGCTGTGCTCGGCGACCGACGACCTGCTGCTGGTGTCGGCCGACGGCCAGTCCATCCGGTTCCACGCGAGCGACGAGGCGCTGCGGCCGATGGGCCGGGCCACGTCCGGTGTGCTGGGCATGCGGTTCAACACCGGTGACGAGCTGTTGTCGATGGGCGTCGTCCAAGAGGGTCTGTTTGTTTTGGTGGCCACCGACGGTGGGTACGCCAAGCGCACGCCGATCGAGGACTACCCCGTCCAGGGTCGCGGTGGCAAGGGTGTGCTCACCATCCAGCACGACCGCAGGCGTGGGAGGCTGGTCGGCGCGCTCATCGTCGACGTCGACGACGAGCTGTACGCGATCACCTCTTCGGGCGGGGTCATCAGGACCAGCGCCAAGGAGGTGCGCAAGGCAGGGCGGCAGACGAAGGGTGTCCGGTTGATGAACCTCGGCGAAGGGACCACGCTGATCGCGGTGGCGCGCAACGCCGATGAGCCGGCAGACGTCACCACTGGTGACGGCGGTCCGATCGTCGACTCCGCCGACGTGGGTCCGTCCGCCGACGACAGCCCGATCGTCGGCACCGCCGACGGTGACCAGGCCGAGCCTGCCAACTAGCGCGAACGAGAGGTTGAGGGACTGCTCGTGACTCCACCCGAGAAGCCAGAGGACAAGACCGCGGTGATCACCCGGCCCGGTGCCGGGTCGACACCGGCGGCCGGTGCCGCGCCCACCGGCGCCGAGAAGCCGGCGGTCGACGCCTCGGGGGCGTCCGAGCAGCCCGAGACGCCGGCGGCCGGTGCGACGTCGGCCACCGCGGCGTCGAGCGGTGCCGCGCCGACCGACGCCAAGACCGAGAAGGTCGACCGGTCGGCCTTGGAGAACGACCAGGCCGCGGCGCCCCCGCCGTGGCAGCGGGTGACGAGCGACACGCAGTACGCCGAGGCGCAGCAGGTCGGTCCCGCCGACCTGGTGGCCGCGCAGGAGCACCCGGCCGAGTCGTCGCAGCCCGCGTACCCGGCCAGCGACCCGGACACGGTGGCGGTGGCCAGGCCCGTGGTGACGGGCTCGGCCGCGCCGGGTTCGGCGCGCACGCAGGTGAACCTGGGTGGCCCGAACGGTCGTCCGGCCGCCGCGGCGCCGTCGGCCCGCCGTCCGGGGCGTGGTCCGCGGCGGGCGAGCCTGCAGGTGAAGCGGGTCGACCCCTGGTCGGTGCTCAAGCTGGCCCTGGTGCTGAGCGTGGCGCTGTTCTTCGTGTGGCTCGTGGCGGTCGGCGTGCTGTACGGCGTGCTGAACGGCATGGGCGTCTGGGACAAGATCAACAACACCGCGAGCGACCTGCTCCAGGGCAACGAGCCCAACGGCGACCCGCTGATCAGCGCCGGTCGCGTGTTCGGCGTGGCGGCGATCGTGGGCGCGGTGAACATCGTGCTGTTCACCGCCCTGGCGACCGTCGGATCGTTCGTCTACAACGTCTCCGCTGATCTTGCCGGGGGTCTGGAAGTGACCTTGTCCGAGCGGGAGTGATCTACGACCACCCGATTTGGGGCCACGACGGACGGTGCTGTAGTCTTGCCGTCGTTGCCCCAAGGGCCTATAGCTCAGACGGTTAGAGCGCTTCGCTGATAACGAAGAGGTCGGAGGTTCGAGTCCTCCTAGGCCCACCGGAAGTTCACAGGTGTTGCAGAGGGGAATCGCCGTGAAGAAGATCATCGCACTTGTCGCAGTCGCCGGTGCGGTTCTGTTCTTCGTCAAGCGCAGCCGCTCGGCCAAGGTCGACGCGGACCTGTGGCGCGAGGCCACTGCTCCCACCGACTGACCCGCGAGGGCGGTTCGTCTGCCGCCCCGTACGGGGACGTAGCTCAATTGGCAGAGCACCGCCTTTGCAAGGCGGGGGTTAGGGGTTCGATTCCCCTCGTCTCCATCCGCTTCAGGGCGAGGTGTGCCGACGGATAGCGTCGGCCACCTCGCTCCTTGTGTTTATGTGGGGGTGCAACCCCCACGCCCCGCCCGGCGGGCTTCGCCCCCGGACCCCCACGCGGTGGCTTCACCCCCCAAGCCTCCCGATTCGGTGGCTTCGCCCTCGGGCCCCGATTCGGTGGCGTTGCCCCCGGACCCTCATCGAAGCCGCCGGCCGCGCGTGATGTCCGGTTAGTCCGGATGGGGCGGGAGGGGCGCGAAAGTTTCGGGTTTGGTGTTTACTGGGGGTGGCTGCTGGCTCATCCCATGAGTGGGTTGTCCCGTGGTTGCTTTCGCGGTTAGGCGATGAGTGAGGGCCCGCACCCAATGCCGCTGGGTGCGGGCCCTCGTCTTGCCCACTGCTATGCGTTGACGAGCACCTGTTCCTGCTTGCGTGCGGCGAGCACCTTGTCCACGGCCCAAGCGCCCGGGCCGGTGAACGCCAACAGCAGGAACACCCACGCGTACACCGCGGCCAGCTCGCCCTTGTTCTGGATGGGCAGGAGCCCGGCGTGCTGGTGGACGACGAAGTACGCGTAGGCCATCGCACCGGATGAGATCAGCGCGGCGATCCGGGTGCCGAGGCCGATGACGATCATCGCGCCACCGACGAACTCGATCAGACCGGCCGGGCCGGACGGCCAGTCGGTGATCGACACGGCACCCTTGGAGCCCAGCACGCCGAACAGCTTCTGCGCGCCGTGGCACATGAACAACACGCCGACGACGACCCGGAACACAGCGATGGCGTGGTCTCGACCGCGGTCAAAGATGTTCATCTTGACTCTGTCCTCACATTGCAGGGGCGGCCGGCAGGGTAAGGACACCGTAATGTGGATTACGTTGTGTGCCTAGGTGGTCACCATGTCGTTTGGCTGTCCGTCATCTGATTGACTGGCGGCCCTATGAACCGTGTGCTGCTCACCGCCCTGCCCTCCCTGCTGGTCATCGGTGCGCTGGCGTCCTGTGCCACCGCCGAACCCACCTCGGCGCCCGACGCCGCGACCACCACCAGCGCAGTGGCGAAGACGACGACCACGCCCGCCGGGCCGCCACCCCCGCCGGAGCCCTCGGCCGACGGCCAGTGCCCCTACCTCGCCTCTTCGATCGTGCAGGAGGCGAACGGCCAGTTGGTGAGGAAGGTGCGGCTTTCCGCAGACCAGCCCAACCCGGCCTGTTTCTTCTACGCCAACGGCACGGACGTGCAGCTGTCCGTGTGGGTGTTCCAGGGCGAGCCGGCGACCGCGAAGGCGGTGGTGGACCGGGCCGCGCCGGTCGCCGACTCCAGTCCCGCGTCGGCGCCCGCCGGGTGGAACGGCGGCTCGCTCACCACGGACGCGGGCGCGGTCTACGCCGTGGCCAAGGACGGCAACGCGGTGGTCGTGACCAGCAACCAGAAGCAGACGATCAAGGCCCGCCGGGTCGCCGAGACCGTGGTCGGCAACCTGGGGCTGTGAGCGCGCACGACTTCGCGCCCGTCCCGTGGCGGGGCGGGCGCGAAGCGCTCCTGCCGGTCAGCTGCGGCTGTGCTGGTCGGAGACCTGGCCGTTGCGGGCCGCGTGCGGGCGCACGGACTCGGGGGTGGCGCCGGTGGTGGTGTCGGACGTGATCTCGACGTCCTCTTCCTCCAGGCGCACCTCCTGCGGCCGCTTGGTCAGCGCGAGGTAGCCGGCCACCGCGGCGGCGGCGAACACGCCCAGCACCCACGGCCAGCGACGGCGTTTCGGGTGCCTGGCCGCGGCCATCTCCTTGCGCGCCTGATCAGCGGCCTTGCGCACGTCCTTCGCGCGCACCTTGGCCTCCTTGCGCGCCCGCTCGGCGGCCTTGACCATGTCCTTGCGGACGACCTTGGCCTTCTTCGCGAGCTGCTTGCGACCGCGCCGGGTGGACTTCTCGTAGGCCTCGGCCTTCTCCACCAGCGCACCCGCCTTGTCGGCGACGACACCGCGGACGTAGTCCTTGGTCACACCGCGCTCGGCGAGCTTGCCCTCGGCGCGCTGCGCGAGCTGAACAGCCGCGTCCGCGCCCACGTGACCAGCGCGGACAGCGCCGCGGCGAACAGTCCGCACCGCCTTGCCGACCGACTCCCCGGCCCGGGTCATGGCGTCTACCTCATCCATATCGCGCTCCAGAAGCTGTCGGTCAGTCACGTTCCAGGCAATACCCATCGTGCCCCTTCCCCAACCACCTCGCCCGGTGATGGCACGATGGGTGCGTGGCAGACAGCAACGAATCGTTCGTCGGGACCAAGGTGACGGCGACCCTGCACACCTCGCAGGGCGACATCCGCATCAACCTCTTCCCCGACCACGCCCCCAAGACGGTGGCCAACTTCGTCGGCCTGGCCGAAGGCACGAAGAACTACACCGAGCCGAACGCGAAGGGCGAGTCGTCCGGTCCGTTCTACGACGGCGCGATCTTCCACCGGGTGATCTCCGGTTTCATGCTCCAGGGCGGTGACCCCACGGGTACCGGCCGCGGTGGCCCGGGCTACAAGTTCGCCGACGAGTTCCACCCGGAGCTGCAGTTCAACAAGCCCTACCTGCTGGCGATGGCGAACGCCGGGCCCAACAGCAACGGCTCGCAGTTCTTCATCACGGTCGCCCCGACCACGTGGCTGAACTTCAAGCACACCATCTTCGGCGAGGTCGCGGACCAGGAGTCGCGCAACGTGGTGGACGCGATCGGCGCCACGCCGACCGCCTCCGGTGACCGCCCGGTCACCGACGTGGTGATCCAGAAGGTCTCGGTGGAGCGCGGCTGAGTGGCCGACTCGCCGATCTCCCCGCCGCCCGGTGAGCCGGTCGGGGCGCGGCCAGACCTGCCGGTCTGCGTGCGCCACCCCGATCGGGCCACCGGGCTGCGGTGCGTCCGCTGCGACCGGCCGTCGTGCCCGGAGTGCCTGCGCGAGGCGGCCGTCGGCTACCAGTGCGTCGACTGCGTGAACCAGGGCCGGGCCACGGTGCGCCGGCCGCGCACGTTCGTCGGCGCCGAGTTCTCGCAGCGCATGGTGGTCACGCCGGTGCTGATCGTGGTGAACGTGCTGCTGTTCGCGATCACCGCGGCCCTCGCGGGCAGCGTGGCGGAGAACCAGCGGTCGGCGCTGTTCCTCGACCTCGTCATGTACCCGCCTGCGGTCGCCTGGGACGGCGAGTGGTGGCGGCTGGTGACGTCGGGGTTCCTGCACTTCGGGCCCCTGCACCTGGCGTTGAACATGATCGCCCTGTACGTGCTGGGCCGTGACCTCGAACCGGTGTTCGGCAAGCTGCGGTTCTCCGCGGTGTACGGGGTGTCGCTGCTCGGCGGCGGTGTCGCGGTGTACCTGTTCGGCGGCTTCGACACGATCGTCGCCGGCGCGTCCGGCGCGGTGTACGGGCTGATGGGCGCGATGCTGGTGGCCGTGCTGCGGCTCAAGCTCAACCCGGGTCCGGCGCTGGGCGTGATCGGGTTGAACGTCGTGCTCAGCTTCACCCTGCCGGGCATCTCGCTGCTCGGGCACATCGGTGGGCTGGTGATCGGCGCGCTGCTGACGGCCGGGCTGGTCTACGCGCCGGCCGCGAAGCGGAACAACTGGCAGGCCGTGGCCGTGGTCGGCGCGGTCGCGGTGCTGGTGGTGCTGGCGTTCGTGCGGACCGGGCAGCTGGTCTGACGGTGCGGCCGTCCTGGGGAGCCACGGATACCCGGGACCGCTGCGCCGATCTGTGTTCAGGGGCGCAGGGCGTGCAGCACGTCCGCCACGTCGCGCGGGTCCGTGCCCAGGTCGAGCGGGGTGAAGACGAACAGCTGCTCTTCCTCGCCGCGCCGCCAGTCGAGTTCCAGCGTGGCGGTTTCCCGGCCGAGCCTGCGGGTGCGGGCCAGGCGCACCTTCACCTCGTGCCACGGCAGCAGGCGGGCGCCGCTCAAGGTGCGCACGGTGAGCCCTGAGTCGTCCACCAGCAGCCTCGGGCGGACGAAGGTGCCGTAGGCGCCCAGCGCGAGCTGGATCAGCGTGGCGAGGCCGAGGAAGACCCGGCTGACCGGGTCCGAACTGAGGAACGTGACCAGCAGGAACACGGCGGCCAAGCCCCAGGCGAGGCCGACCAGGCCGGGCTGGGGCGACCAGGTGCGCGGTGGGTTCACGCCTTCGAGTCTGCCGTACTTGTGGACAACTGGGGCCTCCGACCGGCGCTTGTGCAATTTGGCGCAAAGTTGTCCACAGGAGTTGTCCCCATTGGGGATGACTTACACCTGTGTGCTTCGGTGACCGTCCGGTGAACCAGGTGAACTACCGGGTAACGCGGAACGGCCCGGACGTGGAGCACGTCCGGGCCGTCAGCCACTTGGCGTAGCGCGTGGTCAGCGCCATTTCATGGTCATCAGCAAGCCGACGATCATCAGGGCGAATCCGATGCCGAAGTTCCAGGACCCGAGGTCCATCATCACCGGGACCTTCTCGCCCGCGATGTAGTTGACCACCAGCCACGCCAGCCCCAACAGCATCATGCCGAGCATCACGGCGACGTAGACGGGGTGCGACGGCCCCGCTGCCTTGACCTTCACCGGGGTGCGGCGATCGGCAGGCGCCGTGTAAGCGGCCTTCTTGCGGACCTTGGACTTGGGCATGCTGTCCTCGCCTGACGGGTGGATAGGCCTCCAGTGGCGCGAGTTCACGTCCACTGCTGGATGAACACGTTAACGTAACCGAGCAGGTCCCTGAAGCACCGTGTAGTCCTGGAACGTTCGGCTTGGGAGGTTTTCCGGTGAGCTACGACCCGCCCCCGCCGCAAGGCGGCCCGCCGGGCCGACCGCCACGACCCAGGCCCCAGCCTCCCCACGTCAACGGCGAACCACCGCACCTCGGTCACCGCCCACCCACGCCACCAGGCGGTTTCACCAGGCCACCGACCCCGCCGGGCGGTTTCGACCGCCCTGTCGCGCCGTACCGGCCGCCCACGCCCCCCGGTGGCTTCGACCGCCCGCCGACGCCGCCGGGTGGCTTCGACCAGCCCGTCGGCCGTCCCGGCGACCCCGAGCGGCCCGCGACACCTCCCGGAGGTTTCAGCCGTCCGGGGGAGTCCCGCCCGGCCCACCCCGAGCCGCCCGCGACCGGCCGCCGTGCCCGCCGGGACGACCTGGCGCCGCCGGTCGAGCCGCCCACCGGCCGTCGTGCCCGGCGGGACGAGGTCGAGCCGGCCCCGCCTTCCGGGCGTCGCGCGCGCCGTGACGACGTTCCGGTCGAGCCTGTCTACGGCGAGTTGCCTCAGGAGGAGCCGCCCGCCGGGCGACGGGCGCGTCGCGATGACGTGCCGCCGGTCGAGCCGGTGTACGGCGAGCTGCCCCAGGTCGAGCCATCCGGGCGTCGTGCGCGTCGCGATGACGTTCCGGTCGAGCCCGTCTACGGCGAGCTGCCTCCAGCGGAACCACCGGCTGGACGCCGTGCCCGTCGGGACGAGGCGGGACCGCCTGCCGGGCGTCGTGCGCGTCGGGACGACGTGCCACCGCCCGTGCCGCCGCACGCCGAGGAGACCACATACGTCGAACCGGTCCGGGTCGAGCCACCGCCCACCGGCCGTCGCGCGGTGCGGGACGAACCCGGCCTGCCGGCGTCCTCAGAGGTGGCCGCCCGCCTCGGCGGAGCCGCGCCACCGACCGCCGCGCCGCGTCCCCGGCCCGCCCCGCCCGAAGCGGACGCCACCCGCTACACCAACGCGTTCTCCGGCAGCCTCCCGCCGCCGCCCGGTGCCCGTCCGCCCGCGCCGCCGCGCCGCCCTCGCCCCGTCGACCCGCCCACCGAGCTCATCGCACCCGTGGACGACTACGACGACGAGTACGAGGACTACGACGACGAGTACTACGAGGACGACTACTACGACGACGAGGACGACCAGCCCGGCCCGCCGCCGGACAGCACGGCCCGCAAGACCGTCCGCACGATCGGCGAGCTGCTGATCACGGCCGGCTTGGTGATCCTGCTGTTCGTGGTCTACGAGGTGTACGTCACCGACCTCATCTCGGCGGGCAAGCAGGACGACGCCACGCAGGCGCTGGACGAGCAGTGGAACGCGAACACGGTCGAGGTCGACCAGCAGCGCCAGGTCCAGTACGAGCTGCTGGACGGTCAGGCGTTCGCCAAGATGTACATCCCGGTGTTCGGCCCGGACTACAAGTTCTCCATCGTCGAGGGCACCACCGACAAGGACCTGGAGATCGGCCCCGGCCACTACAAGGGCACCGCGCTGCCGGGTGACCCGGGCAACTTCGCGGTGGCGGGCCACCGGGTCGGCAAGGGCGCGCCCTTCAACGACCTGGACCTGCTCGACTCGTGCGACGCGATCGTGGTCGAGACGCAGACCCACTGGTTCGTCTACCGGGTGCTCCCGAAGTCCGGCGAGGCGGCGAACTGGGCGCAGCGGCAGGGCGAGGCCAAGTGCGAGAAGGTCTCGCCGCTGGGCGCGCCGTACGACAAGGCGGTCGGCCAGTCGATCGTGCTGCCCACCCAGGGCGAGGTGATCAACCCCGTGCCGTACTTCGAGGGCGAGGTGCCCGCGGCGCAGCAGGCGGCGCTGATGACGCTGACCACCTGCCACCCGCGGTTCTCCGACAAGCAGCGGCTGATCGTGCACTCGGTGTTGACGATGAGCTACCCGAAGGCCCCCGGCTTCGTGCCCGAAGAGATGAAGGAGCAGTGATGTACGGGTGGATCTGGCGGCACCTCCCCGGCCCGCTGCCCGTGCGCGTCCTGGAGGCGCTGGTGCTCGTGGCCGGGGTGGTGGCGCTGCTGATGTTCGTCGTGTTCCCGTGGGCGGAGCCGAAGCTGCCGTTCAACAACGTGACGACGGCGCAGTAAGGGCTACGACCGGCTGATGTCGGTCATCTCCGCCCGGTCCACGACCTTCACCCGGTCACGGTCGCGGGCGGCACCGAGGGCGATCTCGTGCGCGTCCAGCTTGCGCCACCCGGCCACAGTGGTGAACGGCACGGCCCGCTGCTCCAGGAACCGGACCACGGCGTCGGGCTCGCGGCTCGGCGCGGAGGGCAGCACCGGCGCGTCCGCGAGCAGGCTGGTCACCGTCTCCAGCGCGTCGCCCTTGGTGTGGCCGATGAGCCCGACCGGGCCGCGCTTGATCCAGCCGGTGACGTACACGCCGGGCATCGCCTGCTCGTCCAGGTCGAGCACGCGGCCCGCCTGGTGCGGCACGGTGCCGGAGGTGTGGTCGAACGGCAGGTCGACCAGGTGCGTGGACAGGTAGCCGACCGCCCGGTACACCGCCTGCACGGGCCAGTCGGTGAACTCACCCGTGGCGCGCACGCCGCCGTCGCCGTCCAGCTCCATCCGCTCGGTGCGCAGCCCGGTGACCTCCGTCGACCCCAGCACCTCGACCGGCGCTTCGAGGAAGTGCAGGTGCAGCCTGCGCGGTCGAGAGCCGACGTCGCGGATCGCCCACTCCTGCAGGGTCTTGACCACCATCTCGACCTGCTTGTTCGACCGGATCGCCGCCATGCTCGCGGCGTCGAAGTCGATGCCCTCGGGGTGCACGATCACCTCGACGTTGGGCGAGTGGTCGAGTTCGCGCAGTTCCAGCGGGGTGAACTTGGCCTGCGCCGGCCCGCGGCGGCCGAACACGTGCACGTCGGTGACCGGGCTCGACGCCAGGCCCTCGTAGACGTTGTCCGGGATGTCGGTGCTCAGCAGCTCGTCGGCGGTCTTGGCCAGCACGCGGGCCACGTCGAGTGCGACGTTGCCCACACCGAGCACGGCGACCTCGCGGGCGCGCAGCGGCCACGTGCGCGGCACGTCGGGGTGGCCGTCGTACCAGGAGACGAACTCGGCCGCGCCGTAGGAGCCGTCGAGGTCGATGCCGGGGATGGGCAGCGGCCGGTCCTTCTCGGCGCCGGTGGAGAAGATGACCGCGTCGTAGAAGTGCCGCAGGTCGTCGAGCTTGAGGTCGACGCCGTACTCGACGTTGCCGAAGAACCTGATCCCGGGACGGTCCAGCACGCGCTGCAGGGCGTTGACGATGCCCTTGATGCGCGGGTGGTCCGGCGCGACGCCGTACCTGATCAAGCCGTACGGGGCGGGCATCCGCTCGAAGAGGTCGATGCCCACCTCGGTGCCCGACTCGGCCGCGGACTTGGTCAGGATGTCGGCGGCGTAGATGCCGGCGGGGCCGGCGCCGACGACGGCGACGCGCAGGGATCGGGTCATAAGACAAGGTTAGGTGAGCCTAAGCTCACTTCTGGCGAGAGGTTCGTCACGGCTAGGCTGGCCCCATGCGCGTGCTCGTGGTCGACAACTACGACAGCTTCGTCTACAACCTCGTCCAGTACCTGGCCCAGCTCGGGGTCGAGTGCGTGGTGCGGCGCAACGACGCCGTCGAGCTGGACGAGATCGCCGAGGTCGGTGGCGTCCTCGTCAGCCCCGGTCCCAGCACGCCCGACAAGGCGGGCAAGAGCATGGACGTCATCCGCCACTGCGCGGACTCGGGCGTCCCCGTGTTCGGGGTGTGCCTGGGCCACCAGGCCATCGGCGCGGTGTGGGGCGGCACGGTCGACCTCGCGCCCGAGCTGCTGCACGGCAAGACCAGCATCGTGCACCACAACGGCAGCGGCGTGCTCAAGGGCGTGCCCAGCCCGTTCACTGCGACCCGCTACCACTCCCTGACCGTGCTGCCCGACACCATCCCGGCCGAGTTCGAGGTGACCGGGCGCACCGAGTCCGGCGTGGTGATGGCCATGCGCCACCGCGAGCTGCCGGTCGAGGGCGTCCAGTTCCACCCGGAGTCCGTGCTGACCGAGGGCGGCCACCGGATGCTGGCGAACTGGCTCGCGGTGTGCGGGTTCGAGGTGCCCGAGGGCACCGTCGCGCAGCTGGAGAACGGCATGCGCGAACTCGCCGGGGCGGCCCGCCGGTCCGGGTGACGCGAATTCGCCGACGAGGCCTCCGGAATAACCCGGAACGGAGACCTCGTCGGCTGATCGGATCGGATTCCTGCACGCCACCCACGGCGCGGAACTGCCATGGTTGGGTGTGGTAGCTGTTCGTGGGGATGATCATGTTCGCCCCAATGCAATTCGAGTGGTCCGACACGCGCTGCACGACGTACGAGTTGTTGATGATCGAGCGGGCAGGTCTGGTCCGAGTAGACGCAGATGATGCTCGCCTCGGCGCCGCACAGCGCCTGCGGGGTGATCGGTGCCGGCGCCGCGGCGGCGGGTGACGCGGACGTGGGCAGCGCCGCGACCATGGTGAAGGCAGCCGACAAAACCGGCACTAATTTTTGCGCACGGCGGCGACAATGGCGGGACATTGAGAAGGCCCCCTCCGTGACGCACGTCGGAGGGGGCCGTTCAATGTCCCGGGCTACCTGGTCGAGGTAGGTCCGCCGATCTTGAACTCGGCGATGGTCACGTTGATCCGCGCGTTCTTGCCCACCGGCTGGTTCGGCTGGATCTCCTGTCCGAGGATCTCCTTGTCCTGGCCGATGTCCGACACGACCTGCTTGGTGACGGTCAGCTCGTTGCCGGTCCACCCGGCCTGGTTGAGCTTGGTCCGCGCCTGGTTCTCGGTCATCCCGCGCAGGTCGGGCATGATGAACTGGTTGTTCTTGGACACGCTCAACGTCACCAGCGTGCCCTTCTCCGCCCGTCCCGGACCCGGGTTCTGGGCGACGACCTCGTTCAGCGGCTCGGGGCTGTCGACGTCCTTGGTCTGCACCTTGAACCCGTTGCCCTCGAGCGTGGCGCGCGCGTTGTCCAGCGTCTGGCCGGTCACGTCCGGCAGCTGCGCGGTCTCCGGCGCCTTGCCGAGCGTCACCGTGATCGCGCTGCCCTTGGCCGCCGAGACGCCGGGGTTCGGCGACTGCTGCACGACCTTGCCGACCAGGTTCGGGTCCTCGGTCTCAATGGTTCCGGTGGCCTGCTGGAAGACCCAGCCCTCGGCTTCCAGCTTCTTCTGCGCGTCGGTCGGGCTGAGCCCGGTCACGCTCGGCACGGGCGCGGAGTCGGGGACGTTGCCGACCACCATCTTGACCGTGCTGCGCTTGTCCACCTCGCGATTGGCGGGCGGGTCGGTCAGGACCACCTTGCCGATCTGGTCGGCGTTGCAGGCGGGCTCGGCGCCCGGCTGGCACGGCGTCAGCTCAACCACGACGGTCAGCTGCTTGGCCTCCAGTTCGGCGTACGCCGCCGACTGCTCCTTGCCCACCAGCGACGGCACCTTGACCTTCTCCGTGGCCGCGGTCTTCTCGCCGTCGCTGAGCAGCGTCGTGGTGATCCAGGCGGCGAGCGCGAGCACGGCGATGCACAGCAGGACGACCAGGGTGACCATGATCGCCTTCTTGCGCCGGGCGCGCCGCTCCTCCTCTTCCTCGGCCAGCGGGTCGTACTCGGCAGGCTCCTCGCGCAGCGCCGACGGCCGGTGCCGACCGCCCGTGGACGGCGCGATCTCGGTGCGCGGCGACGACGACTGGTTGAGCACCGCGGTGCGGTCCTCCGCGGTCATCACCGCGGGCGCCGAAGGCCGCTGCCCGGACAGCACGCGCACCAGGTCCGCGCGCATCTCCGCGGCCGACTGGTAGCGGTTGGCCGGTCCCTTGGCCATCGCCTTGAGCACGATCGCGTCCAGCGCGGGCGACACCTTCGGGTTCAGCGCCGACGGCGGCTTCGGGTCCTCCCGAACGTGCTGGTAGGCCACCGCGACGGGTGAGTCACCGGTGAACGGCGGCTCGCCGGTCAGCAGCTCGAACAGCACGCAGCCCGACGCGTACACGTCGGAGCGGCCGTCCACGGCCTCGCCGCGGGCCTGCTCCGGCGACAGGTACTGGGCGGTCCCTATCACGGCGGCCGTCTGGGTCACCGCCGCCTGGCCGTCGTGCACCGCGCGGGCGATGCCGAAGTCCATCACCTTCACCGCGCCGGAACGGGTGATCATGACGTTGGCGGGCTTCACGTCCCGGTGCACGATGCCGTGCCGGTGGCTGAAGTCCAGCGCGGCCGACACGTCGGCCATGACCTCCATCGCCCGCTTGCCCGACAGCGGCCCCTGCGTCTTGACGATGTCGCGCAGCGTGCGGCCGTCGACGAACTCCATCACGATGTAGGGCAGCGGGCCGTACTCGGTCTGGGTCTCACCGGTGTCGTAGACCGCGACGATGGCGGGGTGGTTCAGCGCCGCCGAGTTCTGGGCCTCGCGACGGAACCGCTCCTGGAACTGGGTGTCACGGGCGAGGTCGGCGCGCAGGACCTTGATGGCCACGTCCCGGCCGAGCCGGACGTCCCGGCCCTTGTGCACCTCCGACATGCCGCCGTAGCCGAGGGTCTCACCCAGTTCGTAGCGGTTGGAGAGCAGTCGCGGAGTGCTCATCAGTGCTTCGTCCCGCTCCTCGTCAACGGTCTCACCATCAAGCCTTGCGTTCGCTTTCGTACCGTTTCAGCGTCAAGTCGGTACACACGTCACCTTGACCCGTGAGCCGATCGCAACCTCACCGGTCGGCGCCAGGTCCGACACCAGGCACCGCTCGGGGTCCTGGGGCGCGCCCCCGTCCTCGGAGTGCGCCTCGGGTTCCAAGCCGAGCCCGGAGAGCTCCTGCACGACTTCGTCCACCGGGAGGTCGACGTAGTCGGACTTCGTGATCGTCACCTTCGGCTTGCCGGGGAGACGGTCGGTCGAGTCGTCCAACGGGCGGGCGCTCGTGGTGCCCTGCTGGTTCGCCCCGCCGGGCACCTGGTCGTCCTTGAGTGCCCAGCGCAGGATGACCACGCCGAGCACCAGCAGCGCGACCACCAGCACAGCGACCATAACCCACAGCACGGCGCGATTGCGCCCCGGTGGCCGCGCACCCAACGGCAACGGACGGAAAGCGCCCGTGTGCGGAGTGTTCATCCCTGGTGGGACCGGCTGCATGCCCGGACGCGACCCCGGATGGGTCACCGGGTTGCCCAAATGGTGGTGCTGGGGGTGGGTGTGCTGCGCGGGCGGCGGCGTCAACGGGGCGGCCATCGGCGCGCCGACCGCCATCGCCAGCCCGGACGGCGCGGGCAGCGGCTGGCCCGCCCGCACCGCGCTCACCGCGGACGCGAACTCGCCGCCGTTGCGGTAGCGCTGGCGGGGGTCCTTCACCAGGGTCGCCTCGATCAGCGCCCGCGGCCCCGGCGGCACGTCCGGCGGCAGCGGCGGCGCGATGTCCCGGATGTGCATCATCGCGACCGTCACCGCGTTCTCCGACCGGAACGGCCGGTGCCCGGTCAGGCACTCGTAGCCGCACACCGCCAGCGCGTACACGTCCGACGCGGGTTCGGCGGCGTGGCCGAGCGCCTGCTCCGGCGCGATGTAGTGGGCGGTGCCCATGACCATGCCGCTGTGCGTGACGGGCGCCGCGTCGGCGGCCTTCGCGATGCCGAAGTCGGTGATCTTCACCTTGCCGGTCGGCGTCACCAGGATGTTGCCCGGCTTCACGTCCCGGTGCACCAGCCCGCGCTCGTGCGCGGCCTGCAACGCGTTGCCCGCCTGCTCCAGCACGTCGAGCGTGCGGTCGGCGTTCAGCCTGCCGCGGGCGATGATCGCGGCCAGCGGCTCGCCCTCGACCAGCTCCATCACCAGGTAGGCGGTGTCCTCCGGCCCGTCCGGGATCGACGCGGTCTCGCCGTAGTCGTGCACCGCGGCGATGCCGGGGTGGTTGAGCGACGCGGTGGTGCGCGCCTCGATGCGGAACCGGTTGAGGAACTCGGCGTCGCCGCTGAGCTCCGCCTTCAGCACCTTGACCGCGACCTTGCGGTCCAGCCTGGTGTCGTCGGCCTCCCAGACCTCGCCCATGCCGCCGACCGCGATCCGCTTCGACAGGCGGTACCGCTCGGCGAGCAACTGGCCGGAGGTCAGCATCAGCGTCCCCCGAGGTAGGCGCCGATGACCGCGCGGCCGATCGGGGCGGCGACCCGGCCGCCGGTGGCCGACAGGCCCTGCTGGCCGCCGTTCTCCACGATCACCGCGATCGCGATCTCCGGCTTCTCGGCCGGCGCGAACGCCACGTACCAGGCGTGCGGGTTGGTCGAGCGGACGTTCTCGCCGTGCTCGGCGGTACCGGTCTTGGACGCGATGGTCACGCCGCTGAGCTTGCCGCCGCCACCGGTGTTGTTCTCCGAGGCGATCATCATGTCGCGCAGCGCCCGGGCGTGCTCGGGGTCCATCGCCTCGTCGACCTCGTCCGGCTTGGTCTCGCTGATCGCCTGGAGGTCGGGCGCCAGGATCTTGCCGACCAGGTGCGGCTGCATCCGCACGCCGCCGTTCGCGATGGTCGCCGCCATCATCGCGTTGACCAGCGGCGTCACCCGGACGTCCTTCTGGCCGATGCCGGTCTGGTAGATCGACGGCTTGTCCGACATCGGGCCCAGCGTCGAGGGCACCACCGACAGCGGGATCGACAGGTCCTGCTCGCCGATGCCGAACTTCGCCGCCTGGTCGCGCAGCTTGTCCGCGCCCAGCTCGGCGGCCAGCACCGCGAACGCCGTGTTGCACGACTTGGCCAGCGCCTCCTGCAGCGAGGCGGTGACGCCGTTGCCGCAGTTGGTGTCGTTGAAGTTCGGCAGCGGGGTGCTCGTGCCCGGCAGCGTGATCACCGGGCGGCCGTCGACCTCGCTGTCCTTGGTCTTGCCCTCGGCCAGCGCCGCCGCCGTCACCACCAGCTTGAACGTCGAACCGGGCGGGTAGTTCTCGTGCACCGCGCGGTTGAGCATCGGCTTGGACTTGTCGGCGTCGTAGTTGACCCACGCCTCTTCCTGCACGTCCACGTCGTGGCTGGCGAGCACGTTCGGGTCGTAGGACGGGGTGCTGGCCATGGCCAGGATCTCCCCGGTCTGCGGCCTGATCGCGACGACCGTGCCGGTCACGCCCTGGAGCCGCTCGTACGCCGCCTGCTGGAGCTTCGCGTCGATCGTGAGCTGGAGGCTGCCGCCCTTGGGGTCGCGGCCGGTGATCAGGTCCGACACCCGGCGCGCGAACAGCCGGTCGTCCGAGCCGTTGAGCAGGTCGTCCTCGGCGCGTTCCATGCCGCCCGCGCCGTACAGCGTGGAGAAGTAGCCGGTCACCGGCGCGAACGCGGGCCCGTTGGCGTAGGTGCGCAGGTACTTCAGCCGGTCGTCGACCCGCTGCACGCTGGCCAGCGGCGTGCCGTCGGCGGCGATGATCTGGCCGCGCTCGCGCGAGTACTGGTCCAGGATGACCCGCCGGTTCAACGGGTCCTTGCGGTAGTCGTCGGCCTTGATGACCTGCACGTACGTGGCGTTGCCCAACAGCAGGAGGATCATCGCCATCATGGCGAGGCCGACCCGGCGGAGCGGTGTGTTCATTTCGGACGCTCCACCATGACTGTGAACTGGTCGGCGATGGCCGGCTGCTGCGGTCGCGGCTTCGGCGTGGACTTCGGCGCGCGGGCCGCGTCCGAGATGCGCAGCAGCAGCGCCACCAGGATGTAGTTCGCCAGCAGCGACGAACCGCCGTAGGACAGGAACGGCGCGGTGATGCCCGTCATCGGGATCAGCTTCGTCACGCCGCCGACGACGATGAAGATCTGGAACGCCACCGCGAACGCCAAGCCGCCGCCGAGGAGCTTGCCGAAGGTGTCACGCACGGCGAGCGCGCTGCGCAGGCCCCGCATGGCGAACACGGTGTAGATCAGCAGCACCGCGGCCAGCCCGACGAAGCCCAACTCCTCGCCGATCACCGCGGTGATGAAGTCGGTGTTGGCCTCGGGGATCTGGTCCGGCCGACCGCCGCCCAGGCCCGCGCCGAACATCCCGCCGGTACCGAGCCCGAACAGCGACTGCACGATCTGGTAGCCCGCGCCGGACGGGTCCGCGAACGGGTCCAGCCAGTTCTGCACCCGGATCTGCACGTGGCCGAACAGCTTCCACGCCACGAACGCGCCGACGCAGAACATCAGCACGCCCAGCACGACCCACGCGGCGCGTTCGGTCGCCACGTACAGCAGCACCAGCACGATGCCGAAGAACAGCAGCGAGCTGCCCAGGTCCTTCTGCAGCACCATGATGCTCACGCCGACCGCCCACGCGGCGATCAGCGGACCCAGGTCGCGGGCCCGCGGCAGGTCCAGGCCGATGACCCGGCGACCCGCGATGGTGAACAGGTCCCGCTTCGACACCAGGAACGCGGCGAAGAACACCATCAGCAGGATCTTCGCGAACTCGCCCGGCTGGATCGAGAACGCGCCGAAGCTCAGCCAGATCTTCGCGCCGTTGATCTCCGGCGCGATGAAGCTCGGCAGCACACCGGGCAGCACCAGCGCCACGAGGCCGAGCAGGCCCGCGGTGTAGCCGTAGCGGGCCAGCGTGCGGTGGTCGGACAGCACCTTCAACGCGGTGCAGAACAGCACCAGCGCGATCGCGGTCCACAGCACCTGCTTGGGCGCGGCCGACGACCACACCTGGTTGTTCGGCAGCTTCACGTCCGCCATGGCCAGGTCGATCCGGTGGATCATGACCAGGCCCAGGCCGTTGAGCAGCGCGACGCACGGCAGGATCACGGGGTCGGCGTAGGGCGCCCACTTGCGCACCGCGAGGTGCGCCACGGTCAGCAGCCCCAGGTACGCCAGGCCCAGCCACAGGATCCGCATGCTCAGTTCCTGCTCCTGGTTGGCCTCCACCAGGATCAGCGCGCCCGTCACCAGCGTGGCGGCGAACGCGAGCATGAACAGTTCGGTGCTGCGTCGCGTGGGCGGCCTCAACCCGGGCGACGTGCTGCTCGCCGCCGCGAGCGGTGTGCCCTCAGCGCCGGGGACCGGCGAACCCATGCGACTACTGACCCTTTCGGCAATCCGTGCCCGGCTTCTGCACGGGCGTGGTGAGGGGGGTTCCCTCCACACTGGTGGACGCGGGCGCCTCGGTCGAGGTTGCCGTCGGGTCCACCGGTGGGGTGGACGTGGTGGGCTCGGCGCTGTCCTTCGGGCAGAACGGCAACGTCTGCTCCGTGCGCAGCCTGCGGATCGCCTCCCGGGCGCCCTCCAGGCCGTCCACGTCGGTGATGCCGTTGCGCACCACGTCCCGGGTGGCGACCTTCAGGTCGTCCACCGTGATCGGCTCGCACGCCTGCGCGCCGGGCGGGCACGAGCCCTCCACCTTGCGGTGCAGGTCGAAGCCGAACACGCTGCCGGTCACGCCGCGGAACACCGACACCTCGCCGTTGTCCGCCGTGCCGACGTAGTACTGCCGCAGCACGTACCAGCGGGTACCCAGGCCCGCCGCGACCAGCAGCAGGAGCAGGAAGATCACCAGGGCCAGCGCCTTGAGCCGGTTGTTGCGCGCCCGCCGGGGGTCCGGCATCGGCATCGGCTCGACCCGCGGCGGGATCGGCCGCGGCCCGGTGATGGAACTCGCCCGCGAGGCGGGCGAGTCGGGGGGTGGTGGGTCTTCGCTGCCGTCTCCGGCGGCGCCGCCCACTATGGGCGCGTCCTCCCCGAAGTCGACGTCGACCACGTCGGCGACGACGACCGTCACGTTGTCGGGGCCGCCGCCCTTGAGCGCCAGCTCGATCATCCGGTCCGCGCACGCCTGCGGGTCCGGGATCCGGATCGCCTCTTCCAGCGTCTCCATGCTGACCACGCCGGACAGGCCGTCCGAGCACAGCAGGTAGCGGTCGCCCGGACGGGCTTCCCGCACCATCAGCCTCGGCTCCACCTCGTGGCCGGTCAACGCGCGCAGCAGCAGCGAGCGCTGCGGGTGCGTGGCCGCTTCCTCCTCGGTGATCCGTCCCTCGTCGATCAACGACTGGACGAACGTGTCGTCGTGCGTGATCTGCGTGAACGTGCCGTTGCGGAGCATGTAGGCGCGGGAGTCGCCGATGTGCACCATGCCCAGCCGCGAACCCGCGAACAGCACGGCGGTGAGCGTGGTGCCCATGCCGTCCAGGTCGGGGTCGCTCTGCACGAGCTCGGAGATGGCGCCGTTGCCGGCGATCACCGCGTCGCGCAGCTGACCGAGCAGGTCGTCGCCCGGCTCGTCGTCGTCGAGCGGGGCGAGGGCGGCGATGACGACCTTGCTGGCGACCTCGCCCGCGGCGTGGCCACCCATGCCGTCGGCGAGCGCGAGCAGGCGGGGGCCCGCGTACACGGAGTCCTGGTTGTTCGAACGGACCAGGCCCCGGTCGCTGCGGGCCGCGTATCGGAGGACGAGGGTCATGAGCGCAGCTCGATCACCGTTTTGCCAATTCGGATCGGGGAGCCGAGCGGGACCCGGAGTGGGGCCGTGACCTTCGCCCGGTCGAGATAGGTGCCGTTCGTGGAGCCCAGGTCCTCCACGTACCAGTCGGTACCGCGCATCGACAGCCGCGCGTGCCTGGTCGACGCGAAGTCGTCGTCCAGCACGAGCGTGGAGTCGTCGGCGCGGCCGATCATGATCGGCCTGCCGTCCAGGGAGATGCGCGTGCCCGCCAGCGCGCCGTGCGTCACGACGAGCTGCCGGGCCGCCTTGTTGCCCCGGGCGGCCTTGCTAGCGCCTCTGCCGAACTTGGGCGTCGGGACGCGCAGCCCCGACGCCGCGTACAGGTCGGAGCGGACCACTCGAAGCGCAGCCAACACGAACAACCAGAGCAGGACGAGGAAACCCGCTCTGGTCAGCTGCATCACCAGCTCTGGCACCGGTTGTAACCGCTCCTGACTTGAGTGCCGTCACGCCTACGCCCGAATCGACCGCTCAGCCCTGGGTGCGGTAGACCAGCGAGGAGTGGCCGATGCGGACGACGTCGCCTTCCGCGAGCTGCCAAGTCTGCACTGGAGTGCCGTTCACCGTGGTGCCGTTTGTCGAACCGAGATCAGCGAGCATGGCACTGTGCCCGTCCCAGGTGATCTCCAGGTGCCTCCTGGAGACCCCGGTGTCGGGAAGTCGGAAGTCCGCTTCCTGGCCGCGGCCGACCACGTTGCCGCCCTGCTTGAGGTTGTAGGTGCGGTTGGAGCCGTCGTCCAGGTGCAGCGTCGCGTTCAGCTGGCGGGGACCGGACTGGACCGCCGGCGGCGCGTAACCCGCGGCCGGGTCGCCGTAGCCCTGCTGGCCGTAACCCTGGTCGTAGCCCTGCTGGCCGTAGCCGGGCTGCTGCTGGCCGTAGCCCTGGTCGTAACCGGGCTGGCCGTAGCCCTGGTCGTAGCCCTGCTGGCCGTAGCCGGGCTGCTGCTGGCCGTAGCCCTGGTCGTAACCGGGCTGCTGGCCGTAGCCCTGGTCGTAGCCGGGCTGCTGCTGGCCATAACCCTGGTCATAGCCGGGCTGCTGGCCGTAGCCCTGGTCGTAGCCGGGCTGCTGCTGACCGTAACCCTGGTCGTAACCGGGCTGCTGCTGGCCGTAGCCCTGCTGGTCGTAGCCCTGCTGCTGCTGGCCGTAGCCGCCCTGTGCATAGGGGTCGTAGCCGGGCTGGCCCTGTCCTTGTCCGTAGCCGGGAGGCTGGCTCATGGATCCGTCTCCTGCAGTGCGAGGTGGTGCTGACCGTCGGCTGGCAACTTTCACGTCGGGGTCGACGGACGAGCTGGTTCGGAACTGTCCCGTGTGCAGCGCGTCGGAGCGCTCCAGGGAGACTACGACGTCACCATAGGTATCCCATCCGCTCTCTTCGAGGTGCTCCCGGATGGAGTCCCCCAGAAGCTGGGTGATGCGTAGTTCATCCTGACCGTCCCCGGCAAGCCGATCGTGGTCCTGCGGACCCAGCAGGACCTTGAAGTGGTTCGGAGCGAGCAACCTGCCACCCGCCAACTCGCGGATGCTGCTCTCCGCCTCCCGCTGCAGTGCCTGGGCCACTTCCTGCGGTACGACGTTGCCACCGAACACCCGCGCGAAGGTGTTGCCGACGATGCCTTCGAGACGGCGCTCGAAGCGCTGTACGAGGCCCACGGCAACCCTCCGACCCGGTCGACTTCCAACCCGATCGTATCCGGGGTGACGTGCCGGTACACGGGGCAATTGGTAACCCGGACGGGGACCATGCTAGTGTTCTCCACGTCGCTCCGGGCGAGTGGCGGAATGGCAGACGCGCACGGTTCAGGTCCGTGTGTCCGAAAGGACGTGGGGGTTCAACTCCCCCCTCGCCCACCAAAGGGCTGATGACGAAATCAGCCCGGTCGGACCGATGGTTTGAGGTTCGAGCTTGATCAGCAGCACTGAGGCCCCGCTCCGGCGGGGCCTCGGTGCTGTCTGGGGTTGTTTTGGATCACCGCCTGGCGGTCGGTTAGATCACTCGTTCGGCCCACAGCATCTAGCTGGTCGGGTTGGTCCATTCGGTGAGCGAGCGGGTGGTCCTCCGCCTGGCCCTCCGTCGAGGGACCGTCCCCGGAGTGGTTGGGTGTTTCTGTCGCCAGTGAACCTGTTTGCGCAGGTTAGACGCGGCGAGTTGGAATCCGACCAGGAAGCTGACCGCTGCGATGCCTCGAACCCGTCGGGTTCCAGAGGACTCCAGGTTGATGTTGGTGGGATCTTTGAGGTAGCCGTTCGTGCCCTCGACCCCATTGCGCAGCGTGTGATAAGCGTTACTCCACTTCGGAGTCGCGTAGGGCACTGCTTGGCCGTGTTTGGCACCAGCCTCGGGCGGGACGGTCACCGATTGTTGCCGGCAGATCGCTGGCGGTGCGACCGGGCCGGCTTCCGGGACGACCGTGGGCTTCGCGGTGAACTGCATGGACGGCTTCTTCAGCGGACAGCGAACGGTGGGCGAGTCCCCGGCAGCAGGACACAGCATTCGCTGGTGGCCTTCGCGGTCCGGGTTGGCCTTGGGGCGCAGTTCGTAGGCACGACGCGCCGCCATCCGCAGCCGCCAGGTCGCCTCGTCGGTCCGTTCTGCCCGGAAGTCCTTGGTGGCGTCGACGAGTCCGGTGGGCATGTGCGGACAGTGCCAACGTCCCTCGACCTGGATGGCTCCGTCATGTTCGGCCTGGACCCCGAGCTGGTCGTCGCGGTAGTCGAACAGCAGGCCGAATCCCAGCGCGAGGGCGGGCAGTTGGAAGGTGTCGGGGTCGCTGTTGTTGTAGGCGCGGTCGGCGGCGAGCAGACCGACCGGCCAGCCGTTGCCGACGGCCTGGCGCAGGACGTCGACCGCAGCGCCGCCGGGCCGGTGACCAGGGCGTTCGAGCGTGTACCCGCCGACCACGACCGGTGGGGCGATCCGGTCTTCGACGGGATGGGTGGAGCCGTTGACCAGCAGTGTCGCCTCGTAACCGAACAGCTCCTTGACGATGTTCTTCCTCGCTCTCGGGGCGGCTTTAGAGCCGGATGGCTGGTCGACTGGGGTGGCCTTCTCCGTGGCGGTGCGCAGGTAGAGACCCGCGTCGGGGTCGGCCGAGGTCGTGCCGGTGGATCGAGATGGCTTGCGGGCGTGGGTTCGGATTGGAGTGGCGTCGATGCAACTGCCGGTCGCCGGGTATGCCCGCAGCACGTCCATCAGGCCGGTGAGGCTGGGGGCGAGCAGGCGGTTGCCCACCCAGTTCCGTCGTCGCCTGCGATCGGCCTGTTCATCGTCGGGGATCGGGGTGAGGCGTGCGGCAAGCTCCGCCTCGGTCAGGCGGCGGTTCTTCGGGTTCGGCGAGTCGTCGAACACGGCGACCATCGTGTGGAACAGGCGCCGAACCACCGCATAGGACGCTTCCAGGGAGTCCGCTGTCAACGGACGCCGCACCACACCGAGCCTATCGCGGGACCGGGCGGAAATCCGGTGGTGCAGCATCAGGTTTACCCTGGTCAGCAGTACGTTGCGGTCCACGACCGCGACCAGCAGCAGGCCGACCAGCAACGCCTCGATCGTGATCGTGCGGGGGCGTCCCGCGGGGCTGCGTCGCATCCGGTCCAGCGCCATGGTGAAGAACCCGACCAGACCGGTCTCGGCTATGTAGGCGCGTGCACGGTCGATCTCGGTGTCCGACACGAGGACCAGTTCGTCGCCCAGTACACCGTCGACGGCCGCCGCGGCGTTCACGACAGGTCACGCAGGTGGCGTCGTGCCCGCGCCGCGTTGACGCCCGGCAGGTGCGGCAGCAGACGGTCCAGGCTGGACAACCCGTCCAGACCCGCTGCGGCGGCCAACACCGGCAGCGGCGTGCCCGCGACGAGGTGCTCGATGATCCAGGTGTCCCGCAGGCGCGAGAGCCTGACCGGAGGGGTGGTGGGGCCGCGGTGAGCACGCGCCAGGAAGTTCGACACCAGGTTCTTCGCCCGCACCGCGTTCGGTCGAAACAGGAATCCACCGCCGGTCCCGGTGACCTGCTCGGCCAGCACCGACTCCCATCTCTGACGGCAGACCACCAGTCGGGCGCGACGTCCGAGCACCTCGACCACGACCGTGCCGTCATCGAGCACCCGGACGCACCCGGTGCGCAGGTCGATCACCTCGTCGGCCGCCAACCCACAGCCCAGCCCCAAGGCCAACAACTGGCTGCACCCCGCCCGCAACGCATCGGTGGGCTGGGCGCGCGCCCACGACCACAACGCCGCCTGCTCACCCGCGGAGTAGGGACGGGACGTGTCGGACGCGGACAACGCGATCGGCTTGGCGTCGTCCACGCCGTGGATCGCCTCGGCCAGCCGCCGCAACCTGGCCCGATAGGTCGACCGGGTATGCGACGACAACCCGACGCACCCGACGTCGAGGAACCAGTCCACCGTGCTCGGCTCCAACCAGGATCGCGGTTCGGCGACACCATGCCCGTCGCAGAACATCGCCAACCGGGCCAGCACCGACATCAACTCGGCCGCGTCGTAGGGCACCAGCGGATCTGCCCGAAGCACCAGCGCCCGCACCTGTCCGGCGACCCGACCCCAGGCCGGTCCCGCGCCGCGGGGGACGAACGTGTCGACGCGGCGGCTCACAGCACTCCTCGGCAGGTAGACGCCCGGAGCGATCACGCTATTCGAGTAGCACTTGTTGGGGTGAAGTGAATGTCCACCCGCCGCACCCGCGCCCCGCGTGACCACATCACCGCAGGCCAATGGCCGACCGCGACCCTCGATGGCGATCACGCCGCCCTCACCGCCCAGACCATTGCCCGCCGCCTGGCCGAGGCGCTGGGCCGACGGGAGTGGAGCATCGCCGAACTGCACCGCCGGGCCGGCGTCAACCGGCAGACCATCGCCAACGTCCTGGACGGACGCGGCTGGGCCACCATCGCCGTCATCGCCGACCTGGAGCGTGCTCTCGACCGGCGACTTTGGCCTGCCGGTGTCCGGGACGACGACGAGTCTTCCGCACCGTGACAGCGGTGTCGGAACCTTGAAGAAAGTCGCATGCGCGGTCACCTGCCGTAACCCTTTCGTGGGAAGGGCAGCCGAAAACCCCGTGCGTCGCTACCGCGATCCGAACCGGAACGATAAGGTTCGTGACGCACGAAGAACCCGGGACTGTGCTAGGTCGATGTTGTTCGTGCACCCCGGTCGCCGTCGAATGACAGTTCGACGGCGACCCCTATTTCGCGGCATCAGCCGCCGGAGTCAGTCCAAATAATCCCCCGCATTGGGTCCGAGAACGTAGGTCGCGTCGGAATTCTTTTCAGGACGCCCTCGCGGACCGCGTCGTCCAGACTCACCCGCAGACTCTTCACATTGTCGATCTTCAAGTGATTCGCCAACTCGCGGACCTTCCACGCGCGATGAGGAACCTGCGCCATCAACCGTACGACCAGGACCTTGCGCGGACCACGGCTTCCGGCGGACCCTTCGTCCTCCTCGCCCGCAGGTCGTGACTCGCGTGCCACCGCAGGCTCGGGGATTCCCTCGCTCTGCCACAGCGTGAGCTCGTTCCGCTGGGCCAGCACCTTCTCCGCCAACCGGCGAAGCTGCCGCACCTGATGAAGCGTCGTCCTTATCTCCCGTTCCTGACGGGAAAGCTGCGCCACATACTTTTCCGGGTCGGACGCAAGGTCGGACCATGCTAGATCGATTTCCACGCCCGAACCGTAGCGAACGGCACGCGCCCCTACTGGCTCGCCACACCAATCACCACTCGAACAGGCGACGGGAAAACATGGTGTGACAACTTACCTTGTCGCTTTCCTCTCGACCATGCGGGTAATTCGTTGTCGCTGCCCTACCTATTACCTGTCACATACATGCCCACGTCCTGTCTCGTGCATGTGACCACGACAGGCCTGACGTGGTCGAAGGGGCAACCACGCACAACTCGACGACTTCCGGACAGGATGGCAACCTGTAGCCGTCACTCTGTTTCCCACGGTGATGTGTGTGCCGTGCCCGCAAGCGGCAACCGTCAGGTGAAGCATGATCTAACGGTCGTCATGCGCGCGGTTCCGGCCGAGCACGGGGCGCGAACGGCGGGTCCCATGAGCGAGGATGTGATCGTCGCCAGTGCATCGCGATGCACCGATGGGTGCTGACACGATCACTGTTGGTCATCACAATGGTGGTGATGACGAAGTCCGAGGGTGAGCGCCGTGCACGTAAGCGTCAGCGCCGTGCCCGCCGAGTCGCAGGGATTGCCAAGCGGCAGCAAGAGGCCCGGTCGGGTGACGAGACAATCGCCGATGCTGTCGACAGTCAGGCTCGACGGAACACCGTTCAGCGACCGCGTGCCCGTCGGCATGACGGTCCGGATCCCGATCCTCGTGAGGAGCACCAGCGGAAGGTTGCCCTCGCTCTGCTGGCTTTGGTGCGCCCGAGCCTCGTGCGGCCCCAAGGTGTCAACGCGGTCCTCCACATGCTCCTCGGCGGCCGTCTCGGCTCCAACGCGGTCAGACTCCTTGAGGAGATGGCGAGCTTGCGAGCGTGGACCGGCCCCTTCCTCCACGACCTCGGCCACGCCCTGAAACGGGCCACGATCACGGATCAGGAAATCATCCGCTTCCGCCGCGGGCTCAAACGCCTACGGCGTCACGCCGTCCGGGTAGAGAACCATTGCGGGGGCAACCCGCACGTCCAAGCCGTCCGCACCGGCGTCCACCTTCTGGATCTGTACCTGCGGGCACTGCGGACACCAGGGCCTTTCATGGTCCTTGTCCGCGACGGCCACCTCGCCGCCACCAGACAGGGCGCACAGGCCGCGTTCGCCCACCTCGCCGAGGGCCTCTCCGGGATCACCGTCGACATGTCGGCCGTCGACCTGACCCATCTGAAGGCCATCGCTCCCGACAAGCTGACCGATGTGATCTGGACCGACGACACACGCTGGTCGCCACCCCTCGCCGATCAGGTCCGCCGACGATCACGCAAACTCGCGCCAGGGCTCTACCAGATCACCGCTTCCCCGTCAGCATCGTGACCGGAGACCTTCCAGGCTAGCGAGACGATCACGACTACGGTGCCGACCCTGATTTCGGTCAACGTCGAACCAGTCCGGCTGTGACGTCCGCGGTGCCTTGTCACCTCGGTGGTAGCCCCGGGGCCCTGTCCGGGGTGCCCAGGTCGGGAAGTGATCTTCGTCAGCGTGGAAAAGATCTTCGAGCACGCCGCTGTTCTTGCAGGTCGGCGGATTTTGTCGGCAGCCCACCAAAATCAGAAGTCCCATCCACGGCAGTGGGTGGGACTTCTGGTTTTCCCGGACTTTTCGCGGCCGGTGTATGCGTGATGTCTGTCACCCGCACAGCCGCGGCCGAACGTGGCGGTGCCGAGGCGGTCGGTCGATTTCACGCGGCGAGCGGTCGGTGGTGCGCCGGTCGGCGGGGCCACCGGTCCCGGTTCGGCGGTCGTTCCAGGCGAGCGACGCACACGCTGAGCAGTCTCCGGGGTTTCGCGGACCACCCGGGTCACCCAGACGGCAGCACCGCCGGACCGAAGTCGCCCCACCGGTCGCCGACCGGTTACCGACCGCTCGGCGCCGTCGATCGCAGGACGCCTTTTGCCCCGGTGGTGCGACCGGTCCCACCTGGTACGCCTTACCCAGAGCACGAGTCGAAACGCGACGGACAGCCCGTCGTGGTTGCCGAGGAGGCCCTGGCGTGAGCAGCACACCAGCACGGATCGCGGACACCGACGACACCAGGGCGCTGTCGGCGACCGCTGTTCCGGTTCCCGAACTGCCCGGCTCCGTCGAGGAGCTGGCCGCCTCCGCGGCGGTGCGCCTCGGCTGGCACGGCGTGGTGCTGCCCGAGATGGTCCTCATGGGTCGCAAGGTGATCGTGGTCGCCGAGCTGCTGGCCGACGCGCACGCCGAGCGGCTGTGCCTGGGCGCGGGCCCGGAGACGGACCGGACGACGGTGTCGACGTGGGTGTGGCCGGAGATGGACGGCCGCGTGCCTCCCGCCGCGGTGCGGATCATCGGCGTGCTGGCGGTCGCCCGCCACTGGCGGACCGCGCTGGCCTCGGCGGTGCCGTTCGCCCGCTTCGGCAACGCCGCCGCCGTGCTGCCGACGTCGGTCGTGTTCACGCACGACTACCTGGCCAACTGCCTGCCGCGGGTGCGCCGCTACGGCGTCTCGGTGCTGCTGGCCGACGAGGAGCTGCAGCTGAGCACGGACGTCGCGGGCCGCAACGAGACCGTGCCGGTCGAGGACACCGCGACCACGCGCTGGGTGAACGAACTCGTGTACGAGCAGGTGCTGGCGACCGCGTCCTGACCTACGGTCGGACCATGCGGGTAGTGATCGCGGGCGGACACGGCAAGATCGCGTTGCGGGTGGAGCGGCTGTTGGCCGCGCGGGGCGACAGCGCCACGGCGCTGGTGCGCAACCCGGACCACCACGCGGACGTGCTGGACGCGGGCGGTGTCCCGGTCCACTGCGACCTGGAGGCGACGGACGTCGCTTCGGTGGCGGAACTGTTGACCGGCGCGGGCGCGGCCATCTTCGCCGCGGGCGCCGGGCCGGGCAGCGGGGTGGCGCGCAAGGACACCGTGGACCGGGCCGCGGCGGTGCTGTTCGCGGCGGCGGCGGAAGAGGCGGGCGTGCGCCGGTTCATCCAGATCAGCACCACCGGCATCGGCCGCACCACCGGTGACGAGGTGTTCGACGCGTACCTGGCGGCCAAGGGCGCCGCCGAGGCTGACCTGCGGGAACGGGACCTGGACTGGACGATCCTGCGGCCGGGGCGGCTGACCGACGACGAGCCGACCGGCCGGGTGGAGCTGTCGGAGAAGCCACTACGGGGTTCCGTACCGAGGGGCGACGTGGCGGCCGTCGTGGTGGCCCTCCTGGACCGTCCCGGGACGGTCCGGCGGACGTACGAGTTGATCTCCGGCGACACTCCGGTCGCGGACGCGTTCTAGGTCTTCCGCGAGTTGTCCACAGGCGCGGGCGGACGGCCCCCGCGGTGTCGGTGCGGTCTGGCAGGATCAAGAACAGGGATCCCCTGGGCGGGGACCCTTGCGGGAGCATCGCCGGCGACCGGCGGTCGTGGTGCGCCGGGGCAAGGCACCTGGCGTCGTGAGGCGGCCGTTGTCGCAGGTCAGCCGAGTACGCGGTCCAGGTAGGGGTTGGTGAACTTGCCGGTCGGGTCGACGGTGGCGCGGACGCGGCGGAAGTCGTCGAAGTGGGGGTAGAGGTCGCGGAGGGTGGCGGCGGTGAGGGTGTGCATCTTGCCCCAGTGGGGGCGTCCGCCGACGGCGCCGGCGATCCGCTCGAACGCGTCGAAGTAACGCCGGTACGGCATCCCGAGGTACTGGTGGACGGCGATGTAAGCGGTGTCGCGGCGGTGCGCGGTGGACAGCCAGATGTCGTCGCCCTGGGCGACCCGCACCTCGACCGGCACGATGACGCCGTGGTCGAGGTGGGCGACGGCGGCGCGCAGTTCGCGCAGCACGTCGTGCAGTGACGAGCGCGGCACGGCGTACTCGGTCTCCACGAACCGCACCCGCCGCGGCGTGGCGAAAACCCGGTGCGAGACGTCCCGGTAGTCGCGCTCCGAGACGAGCGAACCGCACACCCGGTTGAGCGTCCTGGTGGTCGCGGGCACGGCCTTGGCCAGCTTGCAGACCAGCCCGAACGCCCCGTTCTCCATCACCTCGTACTCGTAGAACCGGCGCACCGCGGACAGGGGCGCGGCCGGTTGGTCGACCCGGTTGTTCCGCTTCACGATCACCCGGTCGGAGTGCGGGAACCAGTGGAACTCCACGTGGTCCTCGACGGCGGTGAGGTGGTCGAACTCCTTCAGCACCGCGTCCAGCCGGCCGGGGAACTCGCGGGCGTGCAGCACGAACGCGGGCACGCACCGCAACGTAACCGTGCTGATCACGCCGAGCGCGCCGAGCCCGACCCGGCCCGCGTGGAACAGCTCGGGCCGTTCGTCGGCCGAGCACCGCACCAGGGATCCGTCGGCGAGCACGAGTTCCAGCGCGACGACCTGGGTGGCCAGGCCGCCGAGCTTCGCGCCGGTGCCGTGGGTGCCGGTGGAGATGGCGCCCGCCACGGTCTGCGCGTCGATGTCGCCGAGGTTCGCCATGGCCAGCCCGAGCACGTCGAGCAGGGCGTTGAGCTGCCGCAACGTGGTGCCGGACCGGACCGTGACCAGGGTGCCGGACACGTCGACCACGCCGGTCCACGCGTCGAGGTCGACCGCGACGCCGGGCGCGACCGCGATGTCGGTGAACGAGTGCCCGCTCCCACGCGGGCGGACACTGGAGGCGCCCGCGACCACGGCGGCGAGCTCGTCGACGCTCGCCGGGTGCTCCACCCGGTGTGGGTTCGCGGACGCGGTGCGCGCCCAGTTCGTCCACGGGGTCCCCATGCCCACCTCCGGGTGTGACGCGTTCCACGAACCGTAGGTGAAAGCTATTCACCTTTCAAGTACGGTGAGGCCCATGCAGCACCGCACGCGCCTGGACGTCGCGACGGAGGAGCACGATCCGCCGTTCGCGATCGTCGACCTGGACGCCTTCGACAGCAACGCGGCCGACCTGGTGCGGCGCGCGGGCGGGCGGCCGATCCGGGTGGCGAGCAAGTCCGTGCGGGTCAGGGCGCTGCTGGAGCGGGTGCTCGCCCGGCCCGGGTTCGCGGGCGTCATGTGCTACTCGCTGGCCGAGGCGCTGTGGCTGTCATCGGTCGACCTCTGCGAGGACCTGCTGGTGGCGTACCCGACGGTCGACCGGGCGGCACTGCAGGAGCTCGCCAAGGACGACAAGGCCAGGGCGCGGATCACGATCGTGGTCGACTCGACCGCGCACCTCGACCTGGTCGCGGCCGTGCTGGGCGCCGACCACCCGGAGCTGCGGGTGTGCCTGGAGCTGGACGTGTCGTGGCGACCGGTGCCCGGCCTGCACGTCGGACCGCGGCGCTCACCCGTGCACACGGCACGCGAAGCGAACGCTCTGGCCGAGGCGATCGTGCGCCGGCCGGGGTTCCGGCTGGTCGGCGTGATGGCGTACGAGGGTCAGATCGCGGGCCTGGGCGACCAGCCGCCGGGCCGGCCGGTGCGCGGCGCCGTGCTGCGCTGGATGCAACGCCGTTCCGCCGCCGAACTGGCCGAACGACGCTCGGCCGCGGTGTCCGCCGTGCGCCGGGTCGCCGACCTGGAGTTCGTCAACGGCGGCGGCACCGGCAGCCTGGAGGTCACCGCCGCCGACCCGTCGGTCACCGAGCTCGCCGCCGGTTCCGGGCTCATCGGCCCGACCCTGTTCGACGGCTACCGCGGCTTCCGGCCCAAGCCCGCCGTGCTGTTCGCCCTGCCGGTCGTGCGCAGGCCGAAGCGGCACGTGGCCACGCTGTTCTCCGGCGGCTACATCGCCTCCGGCACCGCGACCCCCGACCGCCGGCCGACCCCGTACCTGCCAGTCGGGCTGAAGCTGCTGCCGCTGGAGGGCGCGGGCGAGGTGCAGACCCCGGTGGTGGGCCGGGCGGCCGACGCGCTGCGCCTCGGCGACCGCGTGTGGCTGCGGCACGCCAAGGCGGGCGAGCTGGCCGAGCGGTTCACCCACTACCACGTCGTGCGGGGCGACGTGGTGGAGCGGACCGTGCCCACCTACCGGGGCGAAGGTCACTCGTTCGGCTGAAAGTCAGTCCGGCAGCCGGGTCGACAGGTACCCGCGGACCAGGGCCTTGGCCTCGTCCAGGATCCGCTGGTCGCCCGCCGGGTCGCGGCGGAACGCCAGGTTCAGCACGCCGTCCGCCGCCTCGACCGCGATCGAGATCGGCAGCTGCAGCTCGGCGAACGGGATGTCGAACTTGGCCGAGATCATCTCCGCGATGCGGTCGGAGATGACCGTGTTGTTGTCGCGCCGGTCGTCGAGCAGCCGCAGGTCGACCACGTCGCCGAAGTGCAGCTTCGAGAACGCGGGCACCTCGCGGTGCATCGACACGTACACGTCGAAGATCGAGTCGACGGCGTCCCACCAGTGCTCGAGGGTGGTCGAGGTGAACCGGCCGTCCACCGTCTGGATGAACTTCTCCAGGTTGCGCAGGGTCAGCGCCTGCACGACCGCCCGCTTGTCCGGGAAGAACTGGTAGAGCGAGCCGACCGCGACACCCGCGCGCTCGGCGATCAATGTCGTGGTGACTCCGTCGTAGCCGACCTCCTCGATGAGCTGTGCGCAGGCCTCGAGCATCCGCTCGACGCGCTTGGCGCTGCGCTGCTGCACCGGCTGGCGGCGCAGCGGGGTCGTACTGGTCACGGCGACTCCTGCTGAGTGGATGGCGGGACTCCATAGTGCCCGGTCCTGGACCTTTCCACTTCACTTCACGGTGCAACACGCCTACGATCCGAATCACTTTCATGTTCTGGGAGGCTCATGTGACGTCAACCGGCGACTTCCTCTGGGGTGTGTCGACCTCGGCCTTCCAGATCGAAGGCTCGTTCACCGCCGCCGGCAGGCAGCCGTCGGTGTGGGACGCGTTCCCGGCGTTCGAGGGCCACGACGCCTCCGCGGCGTGCGACCACTACCGCCGATACCGCGAGGACGTCGGCCTCATGCGGTCCCTCGGCGTGAACGCCTACCGGTTCTCCGTGTCGTGGCCGCGGGTGCTCGCGGGCGACCTGGTGTTCTACGACCGGCTGGTGGACGAGCTGCTGGAGTCCGACATCGCGCCCGTCGTCACGCTGTACCACTGGGACACGCCGCTGACCGTGGAAGAGGCGGGTGGCTGGCTCGAACGCGACACCGCCCACCTGTTCGCCGAGTACGCCGCCCGGGTCGCCGAACGCCTGGCCGACCGGGTCGCGCTGTGGATCCCGATCAACGAACCCGCGATGGTGACGCTGCTCGGGTACGCCACCGGGCAGCACGCGCCGGGCAAGGCGCTGCTGTACGACGCGCTGCCGACCGCGCACCACCTCAACCTGGCGCACGGGCTCGCCGTGCAGGCGTTGCGTGCCGCCGGAGCGCGCGCTGTGGGCACGGCCAACAACCACACACCCGCGTGGGCGGCGACCCCCGAGGACGCCCCAGCCGCCGAGGCTTACTCCGACCTGCACAACTGGCTCTACGCCGACGCGCAGCTCGCGGGCCGCTACCCGGACTCGCTCGCCGACCGCTTGCCGATCGTGGACGGCGACCTGGCGATCGTCTGCGCACCGCTCGACTTCTACGGCGTGAACTACTACAACCCGACCCGGCTGCGGCTGCCGTCCGAGGGCAACCCGCTGCCGTTCGAGCTGGTGGACATCGACGAGTACCCGAAGACCGGCTTCGGCTGGCCGGTCGTGCCGTCCGGGCTGTCGGAGATGATCACCTTGTTGCGAGATCGATTTGTCGACTTGCCGCCGGTGTACGTGACCGAGAGCGGGTGCAGCTACCCGCACTTGCTGGAGGACACCGAGCGGATCGAGTACCTCGACGGGCACCTCGAAGAGGCCCTGAAGTCCGACGTGCGCGGGTACTTCGTGTGGTCCCTGATGGACAACTTCGAGTGGGACTCGGGCTACTCGCAGCGGTTCGGCCTGGTCCACGTCGACTACGCGACGCAGCAACGCACGCCGCGTGCCTCCTACGAGTGGTACCGCGATCGGATCAGGAGGTGACCGCGCAGGCGCTGGCGGAACCCGTCGTCCCGGTCCGCCGGTCGTGGATGACGTGGCTGTTCCTGGCCAACCTCGGCCTCTGGCTGGCCATCTACGCGCCCATCCAGGTGCTGTTGCCGCAGCAGGCCGAGCTGCTCGACGCGGCCGGTAAGGAAGCGGTGTTCGGCCTGGTCACGGGCGTCGGCGCACTCGTGGCGCTGGTCGCGAACCCGCTGATCGGGCTGTCGTCGGACCGGACCACGTCCCGGTTCGGCAGGCGGCACCCGTGGACGCTGGCCGGCGCGCTGGTCGGCGCGGTCGGCCTGGTCGTGCTGTCCTCGGCGTCCTCCGTCGGTGTGATGGTGATCGGGTGGTGCCTGGTGCAGGCCGGGCTGAACGGGATGCTCGCGTCGCTGACCTCCGCCGTGCCCGACCGGGTGCCCGTGCGGCAGCGGGCCAAGGTGGGCGGGCTGGTCGGCATCTCCCAGATGCTCGGCACCGTGCTCGGCGCGGTCGTGGTGACGGTGCTGGTCAGCGGCCTGGCGAACGGTTACCTGGCGTGCGCGGCGCTGGTCGTGGCCGGTGCGGTCGCGTTCGTGCTGATCACCCCGGACGTCCGGCTGCCGCCCGCCGACCGCCCGCCGCTGCGGTGGCGCGAACTGTGGGTGTCGCCGCGGCGGCACCCGGACTTCGCCTGGGCGTGGTGCGCGCACTTCATGATCAACCTGGGCAACGCGTTCGGCACGCTCTACCTGCTGTACTTCCTCGGCGACGTGGTCCGCCACCCGGCACCGGAGGACGGCCTGCTGGTGCTGATGCTGCTCTACGGCGTGGCGCTGGCGATCGGCGCGTTCGCCGTCGGCGCCCGGTCGGACCGGACCGGCCGCCGCAAGCCCTACGTGCTGATGTCCGCCGGTGTGATGGCGGCGGCCGCACTGCTGCTCGTCGCCTGGCCCACGTGGACGGCCGCGCTGATCGCCGCGCCGCTGCTCGGCGTCGGCTTCGGCGGGTACTGGGCGGTGGCGCTGGCCCTGCTGACCCAGGTGCTGCCCGCCGCGTCGGACCGCGCCAAGGACCTCGGCGTGCTCAACATCGCCAACTCGCTGCCCCAGGTGGTCGCGCCGCTGCTGACGACGTTCGTGCTGGCGTCGCTCGGCGGGTACCGGGGCTTGTTCGCCGTCTCGGCGGTCGCCACGCTGTGCGCGGCGGTGCTCGTGACCAGGGTCCGTTCGGTGGCGTAGTTCGGTGGCATAGGAGGAGATCGGTGCGGTTGGCCGGGAAGACGGTCGTGGTGACCGGCGCGTCGCAGGGCATCGGTGCGGCGACCGCCCGGACGCTCGCGGGGCGCGGTTCGGTTGTCGTGCTCGTGGCACGCAGCGGTGAAGCGCTCGACGAGCAGGTCGAACGGATCACGGCGACCGGTGGGCGTGCGGTCGCCGTACCCGCGGACCTCGCGGACGTCGACCGGATCCACGCGCTCGCCGAACGGGTGATCGCCGAGGTCGGCGTGCCGGACGTGCTGGTCAACAACGCGGGCGTGGGCCGCTGGCTGTTCCTGGACGACACCCCGACACCCGAGCTGGCCGGGATGATCGCCCTGCCGTTCACCGCCGCACTGCACCTGACCAGGGAGTTCCTCCCCGGCATGCGGGTACGTGGCTCCGGTCGGGTGGTCAACGTCAACTCGCCGGTGTCCCGCCTGCCGATCCCCGGCGCCACCGGGTACGCGGCGGCCCGCTACGCGTTGCGCGGCATGACCGCGGCGCTGCGGATGGACCTGCGCGGTACCGGCGTCGGGGTGAGCGAGGTCGTGCCGGGCAAGGTGAGCAGCCGGTACTTCGTCAACAACCCCGGCGCGGAGGAGCGGATACCGGCGCTGGCCAGGGTGATCCCGACCGTCACGCCGCGGGACGTGGCCGAGCGGATCGCCGACGCGGTGGAGCGGGAACGGGACGAGGTCGTGTTCCCGTGGCAGCTCAAGGCGTTCGACCTGGCCGGTCGGCTGTTCCCGGGGCTGACCGGCTACCTCACCTGGCGGACCGGCACGCACCGCTGAGCACGCGAAACGGCCCCATGTCCGCGCGGGAGGGGCGGACATGGGGCCGAAGTGGTGCCCGCGGACCGGTGTCGGTCGGGGAGGGAAGGTGTGCACAACACCGGCCCGCGGCGTCTGTGGAGTTGTTGTTCTTCAGCTGGCCGGCGGTCCGTTCGTCGCGGTCGGGGGTTCGCACGTCCCGGACCGCCGGCCAGTAGGCGGGTGCTCGACCTGGTCGCGTCGGGGGAACGACAGGTCGGGGCCGCCCGTTAGTGGGCTCGAACCACCATGCCGCGGCGCGACCGGGTGACAGGAGGCGTCACCGGCGCCGAGCGGAGGTGCCGAGCCGGGCGCGGGGCCAAACCGCCCGCGACCAGGTGTTCGTACGCGGCGCGCCACACCGAGCAGGGGCTCTTCTGCTGCCGCCACCGTCCGGAGCACTCGGGGCAGTTGCCCTTCTCGTCCGGTTCGTGCGCGGCGAGCAGGGCCCGCCACCCCTCGGTCAGCCGAGGGAGCTCGGAACGTGCCACCGACAGGAGGGACGGGGCGTCGGCCTCGCTGGCCAGCTCTGTGAGCAGGTCCAACCGCTCCCACACCGCGTTGCGAAGAACTTGTCCGAGGATCTCGTCCACCGAAACGTCACCGTCACCTTTCCGCCTGCTCGGCGGCCTCACGTAGCGCGGCCCTGAGTTGTACGAGTTGGTCGGCCGAAAGGACCGCCGTCTCACCCGGCGGGCCGACCAGGACCACGCGGCCCCGGTCGACCATCACGGTGAGGCAGCGCTCCCGGTCGACCACGTCGCTGCAGCGGATGCGCCACCAGCGACGGTGCCCGGTCGTGCCGCGCCATCCGGAGTCGAGGTCGGTCGACTCCTGGACAGACAGGGTTGCCGGAGGGGTGGCCGGGGCGACGGCAGGCGCTGCCGACCCACCAGGGGTGGTCACCGCCCGCTCGATCAGGTCCACAACCATGTTCCTCTCCGTGCTCGCTCGCTTACCGGAACTTAGATTGCGATGATTCAACCCGGATCGGGACGTCATAGCGCTGGCCGGTGGCCGTTCCACGGTAAGCGGTCAGTGGAGTTCGGCAGGGCCGATCAGCCTCGCCGATCGGTACTTCTCGCAGTCGGGGGAGTGCCCCTACTCTGCCGTTGACGCCCAAAGGACTGTGAGGGGGCGCAATTGAACACCATCGGTTCGCCGAGCTCTCCTGTTACACCAGACGTCTGGGACCAGCAGGAGATGCGTGACGCCCTGGCCAGACGAGAGATCAGCGCGGTCTACCGGCTGCTCCGACGGCACGGTGTCTCGCAGCGCCAGATCGCGGCGCTGACGGGCCAGTCGCAGTCCGAAGTGTCGGAGATCCTCAAGGGACGCCAGGTCATGGCCTACGACGTCCTCGCCCGGATCGCCGCCGGCTTGGGTGTCCCCAGGGGGTACATGGGCCTCGCTTACGACGAGGCCACGGCAGTGAGGGTGGCCGCCACGGCGGAGTCACCCCATTCTGAGGAGGACGAGTCGGTGAAGCGAAGGAAGTTCCTCGCGCACGCCGCCGCCATCACCGTCGGCGCGGCCGTGTTCGGTACGGACTCCGGGTCTTGGGCTTCATCGCCCGCGCAGACTCCGGCCCCTGGCCGCATCGGCATGACCGACGTCCGACAGGTCGAAGCGGCCACCAGGGCGTTGCGCACGCTCGACTACCAGTACGGCGGCGGCTCGTGCCGCGACGCCGTCGTCGCACAGCTGTCGTGGGGACAGCAGATGCTCGGCGCGAACGCGACCGACCTGGTCAAGGAACGCCTCTACGTCGCGCTCGCCGACCTGCACAACCTGGCCGGGTGGACCTCGTTCGACACCGGCCTGTACGACTCGGCCCGCAACCACTTCGGCCAGGCGCTCGGCCTGGCCAAGCAGGGGCGCAAGGAAGAGCTCGTGGCCAACATCCTGTACCGGATGGGCCGCGTCTACCTGCACCAGAACGCGCCGGACGACGCGTTGAAGGTGTTCCAGCTCGGCCAGCTGGCCGCGCAGAACTCCGGCTCTGAACTCGCCGTGGGCATCCTGTGCGCCAACGAGGCGTGGGCCTACGCGAAGATGGGTTCCGACGACCAGGCGTTGAAGCTGCTCAGCCGCGCCCGCGACGAGTTCGCCCGGGCCAACGTCGAGGACTCGCCCGCGTGGGCGAAGTTCTTCGACGCCAACGACCTGTCCGCGATGATCGGCACGGTGCACACGGAGCTGGCGCAGACCGTGGACAAGAAGTACACGCGCACCGCCGTGCCCGCGTTGACCAAGGCCATCGGCGGTTACGGCGAGGACATGACGCGCAGCCGGTCGTTCAACCTCACGTCCCTGTCGATCAACCACCTGCTCGACGGCGACATCGACCACGCGGCGCGCATGGGCCGGCAGGCGATCGAGCTGTCCGAGGGCCTGAAGTCGGTCCGCACCAAGGACCGGATGAAGCCGCTGCAGCACGAAGCCGAGAAGCGCCGCAACAACCCCGACGCCCGTGAGCTGGCCGAACGCCTGGCGAAGTTCACCGGCAACGACAGCGCGGCCTGAGCTGCGGGGAGTCGGGGCCCTGGACGGCAGGTTCACCTCCGCCGCGCTGACGGCGGTGCTGGAACGGCTGTGCGCCGAACTGGGGTTGGCGCACCGCGGCGCGCGGCTCGTGAAGTTCACCAGCAACGCCGTGTTCGACCTGCCCGGTGACCGGGTGGTGGTGCGGATCGTCGGTTCGATGAACCTGCGCCACCGGGCCCGGAAGGTGGTCGAGGTCGCGCGGTGGCTGGCCGCGCACGACGTGCCCGCCGTCCGGCTGGTCGAGGACGTGCCGCAGCCGTTGGTGGTGGGCGAGCACCTGGCCACCCTGTGGCACACGGTGCCGTCCGGTGGCAGGCCCGTCGACGGCCGTGACCTGGGCCGGGTGCTGCGGCAGGTGCACGCGCTGCCGGTGCCGGACTTCGAGCTGCCGCGCTGGACGCCGCTGGACGACGTGCGGCGGCGCATCGCCGACGCCGAGGAGCTGTCCGGGCCGGACCGCCGGTTCCTGGAGGACCGGTGCGCCGAGGCCGACCACCGGCTGGCCGAGCTGCGGACCGTGCTGCCGCCGGGCGTGGTGCACGGCGACGCGCACCTGGGCAACCTGATCCCGAGCCCGGACGGCCCGGTGATCTGTGATTTCGACTCCACCAGCGTCGGGCCGCGCGAGTGGGACCTGAGCACCCTGCCGGTCGGCGTGGCCCGCTTCGGTCACCCGGCCGAGTGGTACCGGCAGCTGACCGACGAGTACGGCTTCGACGTCACCAAGTGGGCCGGGTTCCCGGTGTTGCGCGAGGTCAGGGAGCTGAAGCTGACCACGAGCGTGTTGCCGATCATGCGCAGCCACCCCGGCGTGCGCGAGGAGCTGCACAGCCGGCTCAAAGCGTTGCGCGCGGGCGACACCACGACCCACTGGACCCCTTACCGCTGACGGCGGGGTCGCGGGGCATCGAACCGGTAACGCCCGGCGCGCGTTTCACGACTGAGGCATCGACGGGTTGCGTGACGGGGTTCTGGCGAGGTGTGCGTGGTCGGGAATCTGCCGGTGGTGCGGCGCAGGCGGGCCCTGCGTGCCGCCCGGATGTTGGACGAGGTCGTGGACACGCAGCTGCCGTTCCTGGCGTCGTTCGACGAGCAGCGCCGCCGCCGTTCGGCGAACTACCTGGCGGAGCTGGTGAAGCTCGCGCACGACTACCGGTACTTCGCCAACGGCTGGATCGACGCCAAGGAGCTCGAACGGCGTGGCCAGGACGCGATGGCGGCGCTGAACCGGCTCCGCGCGGAGGACCCTTCCGCCCGACTGATCACCGACTAGGGCGTTCGGCGCAGCTCGTCGCACCGAATGGACCACTCACCGACGCCTGGTCGCGCCAGGCTCCCGCCTCCCACGCTTGCACCGCGTAGTCGTGGAAGCTCTTGGGCTCACGTCCGGTGACCTCGGCGACGGTGTCGGTCGGTTCGCCGTCACCCAGCGCGTCCCACGCCCGGATCTGCTCCTCGGCGAGGTCGGCGGGCATGACGGCCCGGTAGTCGTCCGGCGTGCCGCGGAACCCGATCGGCCGGCCGGTGACCTGGGTGAGCACGGCGAGCGCCTGCGGGAACGACAGCGCCTCGGGCCCGGTGATCTCGTAGACCTCGCCCTCGTGCCCGTCCTCGGTCAGCGCCGCGACGGCCACCGCCGCGATGTCGTCCGCGTCCACGAACGCCTGCGTCTTCTCGCCGAGGGGCAGCACCAGCTCGCCGGCGAGCACCGAGGGCCGGAAGAACCCCTCGTCGAAGTTCTGGTCGAACCAGTCCGGCCGCAGCACGGTCCAGTCGACGCCGGAGGTGCGCACCAGCCGTTCGGCGGCGAGCAGTCGTTCGTCCCGCATCTCCGCCACACCTCTCGTGGACAGCAGCACGAACCGCCGCACACCGGACGCCACGGCCTCGTGCACGAACTCCGGTTCGACCGGCAGCTCGTGCGGTGCCATCAGGTACACCCGCTCGACGCCTGCCAGCGCGCCCGCCCACGTGTCGCGGTCGGACCAGTCGAACCTCACCTCGCCCCGGCGTGACGCGCGGCGCGCGGCGTGGCCCGCTCCGGAGAGCCGTGCGGCGACCCGCCTGCCCGTCGAGCCGGTGGCACCCAGTACCAGGATCGATGGATCAGCCATGGATCGACCCAATCACAGGGGTCCGACAATTCCGCCGGGAGCGACCCGGTGGAGGGGAGCCGACGGGCCTGGGTCGGCTCCCCGTCCGGTCATGCGGGGATCTTGTAGCGGTGCAGGCCCTTGCAGACGGCCTCACCCACGTAGTCGACCAGGCAGGTCGGCGAGGTCAACTTGTGGGAGAAGATCATCTTGTGGGTCTTCTTCCCGTTCGAGTAGGTGTCCTCGCGCCACATCTCGTGGTTGGGCATCTTGTCGTGGCTGCCGACGACCTCGGTCCGGCCGTTCCGGTGGACCGTCATCACGATGGACCAGTCGATCGCCGCGAGCGCGGTGCACCACGGGTTGGTCGCCGCGTGGGTCACCGTGATCCGGCCCTTGGTCGTGCTGACCTTCGGCTCGCCCTCGACCCGGATGCCGTCGTCGTTCGCGGTGCGCGAGTCCTCGTAGACGAACTTCCCGCCGACCTTGGCATACCGCTTCGTGGGGTTGATCTTGTGCCGCTCGCCCCACTTCTTCTTCTTGAAGTCGAACGACAGCACGACCTGGGTGCGGAACTGCCCCGACTTGAACGCCGGGCCGACGCGGTTGTCGACCGCGTTCCACCAGTCGGCCTTCTTCTTGCCGTCCTTGCCGAAGTTGTGGCAGCCGACGTCCGGGGTGTCGATGTAGCCCTGGGGTGCGACGGAGCCGCCGCGCGGGATGTAGGTCTCGTAGTAGATCTCCGACTTGACGATCTTCGGCGCCGACTTGGTGGCCGCGACCGGCTCGATCTCCGTGCCGTCGGTGACCGCGCCGGCGGCGGCGACCCCCAGTACGGCGGCCAGCGCCAACGTCGCGCGCACGGCGGTGCTCTTGAAGCTGATCAACTCGTGGCTCCTGGTGTGAGTGGTTGGGTGTGCTAGCCGATGAGGCCGTGGGTGGTGGCCACCCGACTGCCGTCGAGGACCAGCGGGCCCTCCGGCTCGACCTGGCCGGGCTCGGTGTTCTTGGTCTTCTTCGGCTGGGTCTTCTTCGTCTGCGGCTTCTTGGCTTCGCTCTTCTTCTTGTCGGCCTTCTTCTTGTCCGGGCCGGCGGACTTCTTCGGCTTCGCGTTCTTCTTCTCGACGGGCGAGGCGTAACCGGTGACCTGTGCCTTCTTCGGGTCGATCGTGACCTTGCGGATCTTGTCGCCGCTGTTGCCCGAGATCACCGTGATCTTGCCGGTCTTCTTGTCGACCTTCGTGACGATGCCGACGTGGTCGTTGTCGAATTTCTTGTCGTTGAGGCGGTAGGTGACGGCGTCGCCGGGCTTGACGTTCTTGACGCCCGCGCCGCTCTTCCACGTCTTGTTCTTCTGGCCGTAGTCCTTGAAGGTCTTGGCCGCCGAGGTGACGCCGTCGGTCTTCACGCCGCTCTTGTTCCAGACGTACTTGGTGAAGTCGGCGCACCACGCCTGGCACTTGCCGTTCGGGCTGTAGGCGTTGCAGTTCTCGCCGGTTTCCCGGTTGCGCTTGCTGTTCATCTCCTTCTCGGCGGTTTCCACGATCTCGCGGCGGGTCGCGTCGTCGGCCTGCTGGGAGGTGCTCTTCTTGGCGGCGACGAGTTCGGGGTCGGCGGAGGTGGATCCGCGTTCGGTCGACATGCCGAGCAGGGCCACGCCGATCACCGCGGCGGCGATGACGACGAAGCGGGCGGCGGCTTTTTTGGGCAGGGTGAATCGCACGGTGGATCTCCTTGTGTGGTGGGAATTCTCAGAAGCTCGCGGACGCGGGCAGGGTGGTGAAGGGGCCGTCGGTTTCCGGGCCGATCCAGGTGTACCGCTCCGACGGTTCGACCGGCTCGTACTCGTACGAGTACCGCTGTTCGTGGGTGAACTCGTACGGCAGCACGGTCGGCAGTTCGTACGGCTGCTCGTACGGTTGTCCGGTCGGCAGTTCGTACGGGAGCTCGGTCGGGGTTTCGTACGGGGTCGCGGTCGGCATCTCGTACGGGGCGTCGTACCGGGTCTCGTGCGGCAGTTCGTACAGCGTGGTTTCCGGGGCCGCGTACAGCTCGACCGGTGCCTCTGCCGGCTGCTCGGAGTCGATCACGACGACGGCGGCGGGTGCGGGTTCCGGCGCGGGAGCCGGCTCCGGCTCGTGCGCGGGTGCGGGCTCGGGTTCGGTGGCCGGTTCCACGTCCTGCGGCTCGGTGACCTGTAGTTCCTCGGCAGGCTCGGCAGCCGGCTCCTCCGCCGGTTCCTCGACCGGTTCGTCTTCGACCGGTTCCTCGGCTGGTTGTTCGACGGGTGCCTCGGTCGGTTCGTCGGCCGGGTCCTCGGCCGGTTGCTCGACCAGGTCGGCGGGCGCGTGTGCCGCGGGCGGCTCGGCCACGGTCGACTCACCGCCCTGCTGGTGGCCCAGCAGGAACGCCGCCACCAGGGCCAGCCCGAACGCGGCGAACACGAGCACCGCCCTCGTCGGGTCTTTGTGCGCCGGCGCGGTGCGGCCGGTGATCTGTCGGCGTGGCATTCCAGGCCCCTTCTCGTCGGGATCGGTCGTGACCGAGGCAATCCGTTCGAGAGGGTGCTGACAAGGAATCGGGGTGTCCGGGACAGTCCCGAACACCCCGACCGAAGACGATCGACCAGGTCAGGCGACCGGTGCGCGGGAAAGCACGACCGCCAAACCGAAAGCGATGCCCATGATGGCCAGTTCCACCGCGGCCCAGCCGACGATCGCCGTCGTCTTGTGCTGGGCGATGTGCGGCAGGAATCGCCACCGGATGTTCGCGCCGAGCACCGCCAGCACCGCGGCGCACACGATCTTCCCGATCAGCACCAATCCGTAGGAGGTGGTGAACAACGAACCGGGCAGGCCGATGACGGGGTTCAGCGCGAGTTCCAGCAACCCGTTGAACAACCCGGTCACCGACACCAGGATCAACGCGATCGTGGCCAGTTTCGAGAACTTCGGCAGCGCATCGGCCAACAGCCCGCGGCGGTGGGCGACCAGGACCACCAATGCGGCCAGGCCGCCGGTCCACGCGGCGGCGCCGAGCACGTGCAGTTCCATCGAGATCATCGAGTAGTCGTGGTACTTCCAGTTCGACGCGTGACCGGTCACCGGCAGCGGCAGCAGGCCGAACATGGAGATCAGGATGCGCAGTTCCGCCGGCACCGATTCGCCCCGGCGCACGGCCATGACGCCGATCCACAGGTACACCAGCGCGCACACCGCGCTGAACAGCAATCCCTGCCCGGCGCCGACGCGTTGCACGTAATCGACGACCATCGGCATCGTCAGTTCCGCGTCGGGGCGCGTTTCGTAGGCCCGGATCACGATCGACAACAACGCGGTGAACGCCCACACGGCCGCGGCGATCACGGCAGCGGGTCGGGCGACGCGCAGCACCGGTTCGGTGATGGCCGGTCGGCTGAACCCGAGCAGCTTCGGCAGCAGCGAGAGGCCGACGACGAGCGTCGCGGCCACGTCCAGCAGCGTGCGCACCAACGGGTGCGCGAACCGGACCACCACTCCCGGCTCGGCCACGCCCACCGCTTCCGGTGTGGTGGACAGGCCGAGCCCCAGGAAGACGCCGACGGCACCGCCGGCGACCAGGCCACCGACGACCCAGTACCTGTTCGCGGTGGTGGTGGTCCGGTTCACGGTCATCGCCTGCTGCTCTCCCGGGTGCTGTCCGCGCCGCCGCGCAGCGCGAGGAACGCGCCACCGGCGAGCAGCACGGCCGCGCCCGCGATCCACACCCAGATGGGCACGCCGCCCGCACCGGACGACGAAGCCGCGTCCTGGGCGGCCGACGAGGAGGCGGGCGCGGGCGTGCCGTTGCCCGCCTTCGTCAGGGTGAACTTGAGCGAACCGGTCACCGGGTGCCCGTCGGCGGACAGGATCCGGTAGCCGACCGCGTACTCGGCGGCCGGGCCGAGCGGGCGGACCGGGAAGACGACGCTGTTGTTCTTGACCGTCGGCTCGCCGTCCGCTTCCCAGCGCGTGCCCTCCGGCCCGGTGACGGTGATCGTGTTGAACTTCTCCCCGGCCTGCACGGGCTGGTCGAAGGTCAGCGTGATCGTCGTCGGCCCGGACTCCAGCTGCGCCCCGTCCTTGGGGTCACTGCTGACCAGCACGTTGTGCGCGAACGCCGGTGTGGCCGTGCCGAGCACGACCGCGCCCGCGACCAGGCCGGTCAGCAGCAGCGAGACGACGCGCCTCATGCCGTCGGCTTGCCCGCGCGACGGGACCGCAGCACGGCTCCCGCACCCAACCCGAGGCCCAGCGCGCCGACGACCAGCCCGGCACCGCCCAGCCAGCGGGCCGTGTCGTCGGTCGAACCGGACGCCGCCGTGTCGTGGCCGTCGTCGGCGACGGCCGTCGCGGTGGCCGTGCCGTGCGCGTCGCCCGCGGTCTTGGCGACCAGCTTCAGCACGGGCGCGGGGCGTTCCGGCTCGTCGGCGCCCTCGGCGGGCGGCGGCGCGTTCCAGTCCACGACCTCACCGCTGTCGTAGGTCTGCTTGGCGGGCAGGATCAGCTGGTCGGTGTTGTCCGGCAGCGGCCCGATGGACAGGTCGAACTCGTTGAACTGGCCGGGCTCGATGCGGGTGCCCGCGTCCGCGGTCCAGACGACCGTGCGGACGGCCTCGGTGACCTCGCGGCCGTGGCTCTTGACCGGCGTGGCCAGCTTCTCCTTGACCGCCTCGACCTTCCAGCCCGGCGTCGGCTTGGTGCTGACCGACGCCAGCGGGTACTCGGCGGGCAGGGTCACCTCCAGCTTGACCGTGCCCGCGTCGGGGCGTTCGTTCGGCACGCGGAACGTGACCTTGGTGTACCCGCCCTGGACGGCGTCCTTCGGCGTGGACGCGGTGACGTGCGCGGACGCGAGGCCCGCGGTGGTCAGCGCGAGGACCGTGGCGGTGCCGAGCACGGCGCCGCCCTTGACGAGTGCGCGCACGCCAAATCGCTTTGTCGACATGAAGTTGTGGCTCCTGAGCCTGAGAGTGTGTGTTCGGGGACTCGGGTGATCAGGAGCGAGGGGGACCGCGGCGGCCGTGCACCCGCCGCAACAGCACGTCGACCAGCGCGTTCGCCGTCGCCGACGGGGTGGGCGACCACAGCGCCCCGGCCGGCACGACCGGCACCAGCGGTGGCGGCATCAGCCGGGTGACGGCACCGGCCAGCGCCTGCAGCACCGCGTCCGCACGGGCCAGCAGCAGGCCGGTGAGCAGGGCGGCGACCACGTGCGCGGCGGTCATGGCGGTCGGGCTGAACCCGAGGCCGGGACCGTCGGCGGCGTGGTGGCCGAGGTTGAGCAGCGCGTGCTGCCCGACCTGCGCGACACCCAGGGTGGCCAGGACCGTCCACGGTCGGCGCCCGCGGTCGGCCATGGCGGTGCCCGCGAACGCGACGAGCAACGTCAACGGCAGCGCGGGCGCGAACTCGGTGACCGAGCCTCCTACCGCACCGTGCGCGGTGATGCTCAGCGCGGCCGAGGTGACGGCCAGCAGCGCGGTCCGCGCGAGGCGGGACGGTGCGGGCCGGCTGGTCACACCACAGAGAGTAGGAGGTCGCCCGACCCGCGCGGCAGTCCCCACCGTGCAGGGCGGGTTTGGTCTAGTCCGATCGGGGGTACGAGTTACCCGTGACGACCGAGAGTAAACCTGTCAAAGAGCCTTTGCCCGGTGATCCGAAAGCGGATCGGCCAGGGCGCACGGACCGCGTGGTCTTCGGTGTCGCCGCCGTCGTCACCCTCGCGTTCGTGGCCTGGGGCATCCTCGGCACGGCGTCCCTGGCCACCGCGTCGAAAGCGGCGCTGACCTGGGTCATCGCCAACCTGGGCTGGGCGTTCGTGCTCACCGCGTCCGGGTTCGTGCTGTTCGCGCTGTGGCTCGCCGTGAGCCGCTACGGCCGCATCCCGCTCGGCCGCGACGACGAGCCTCCGGAGTTCCGCACGGTCTCGTGGGTCGCGATGATGTTCAGCGCGGGCATGGGCATCGGCCTGATGTTCTACGGCGTCAACGAGCCGCTGTCGCACTTCGTGACCCCGCCGCCCGGCACCGTCGAGGGCGGCTCGGACGAGGCGCTGCAGACCGCGATGGCCACCACCCTGTTCCACTGGACGCTGCACCCGTGGGCGATCTACGCCGTCGTCGGCCTGGCCATCGCCTACGGCAGCTTCCGCCGCGGTCGCAGCCAGCTGATCAGCGCGGCGTTCGCGCCCCTGCTCGGGCGCCGCCGCACGGAGGGCCCGGCCGGTCGCGCGATCGACGTGCTGGCGATCTTCGCCACCCTGTTCGGGTCGGCCACCTCGCTCGGCCTCGGCGCGCTGCAGATCGGCAGCGGGCTGCAGGTCGCGGGCTGGCTGGGCGAGGTCGGCAACGGCATCGTGGTCGGCGTCATCGCCGTCCTGACCATGGCGTTCGTCGCGTCGGCCGTGTCCGGCGTGGCCAAGGGCATCCAGTGGCTGTCGAACATCAACATGGTGCTGGCCGTGGTGCTGGCCGCGTTCGTGTTCGTGGTCGGGCCGACGGTGTTCGTGCTCAACCTGGTGCCCACCGCCATCGGCGACTACTTCCGCGAGCTGGCCGACATGGCGGGCCGCACCGCCGCGTCCGGCGGTGACGCGACCGAGACGTGGCTGTCCGGCTGGACGATCTTCTACTGGGCGTGGTGGATCTCGTGGACGCCGTTCGTCGGCATGTTCATCGCCCGCATCAGCCGCGGCCGCACCGTCCGCCAGTTCGTCGCGGGCGTGATCCTCGTGCCCAGCCTGGTCAGCCTGGCCTGGTTCTGCGTGTTCGGCGGCACGGCGATCTTCGTGCAGCGGTCCGGCACGGACCTCGCGGGCACCGCGTCACCGGAGGGGCAGCTGTTCGGGCTGCTCGACCAGTTCCCGCTGGCCGCCGTCGCCGGCGTGGTGGTGATGGTGCTGGTGGCGATCTTCTTCGTGTCCGGCGCGGACGCCGCGTCCGTGGTGATGGGCACGCTGTCGCAGCGCGGCTCGATCCGGCCGTCGAAGGGCGTGGTCGTGTTCTGGGGCGTGCTCACCGGCCTCGTCGCGGCGGTGATGCTGCTGGTCGGCGGGTCGAGCGCGCTGACCGGCCTGCAAAACCTGACGATCATCGCCGCGCTGCCGTTCATGCTCGTCATGGTCGGGCTGTGCGTGTCGCTGGCCCGTGACCTGCGCAGCGACCCGCTGATCCGGCGGGAGGAACGGGTCGCCGAGGTGATGGAGGAGGTCACCGCGCAGTTGGACCCGGCCGAACCCAACCCCGAGGAGACCGCCTACAAGACCGTGCAGGAACTCACACGCCGAGGCGTTTGAGCAGGTCGGCCTCCATCGCGTCCAGGTCGACCGAGACCGCGCGGTGCGCCGCCTTGCGCCGCGGTGCGGGCATCCGTTCCGACGCCCGCACCGCGGCCAGCAGCTGCGCCAGGCGCTTCTCGGTGTCCTGGACGTAGGTCGGCTCGGTGTCGCGGAGCTGGCCCAGCGCCTCGCTGAACCCCGCGATCCGGGCGTGCAGGCGCGCACCCCGGCCCGAATACCTGGTCAGCTGGTCGACCGGCACCCCGAGCCGGGACGCCCGGTAGTGGTCGTAGCGGTCGCTCACGAGTGCGGCGGCACGGGCCGCGACCGGCGCCACCACCGGGATCAACGCCGGCGCCAGCACCTTGGCCAAGCCCACGAGGTTCTTCGCCCTGCCCGGGGTGAACCCCTTGCCCTTCTCACGCGCCATGGCCGCACCTCCTCAACCGCAAACCCTAGAGCCGTTCCGGTAAAAGATCGACTCGACTCGGCGAGGTTGCCGGTACAACGGCTCACCCGGCGTCATACGCTGCACCGGTGACTTCCCAGGTGCAGCTCGACGCCGGTGTGGTCACTCGTTGCCGGCGGCGGGTGCACCTCGAACACGATCCGACCATGCGCGACGTGCCCACGCTGCCGCCCGACCCCACCGGCCAGCAGCGCCGGGCCGACGCGAACGAACACCGGCGCGCGGTCGCCACCGCCCTGGGCCGGGTCGTCGGATCCGACCTGATGGAGATACCCCCGGACGTGCCGTCGGCCGACCGCGAGCGCGTCACCACCGCCGCGATGGAAGCCGGCGTGCCCTTCATCTGGGGCGCGACGCTGCCCCGCGACCCGCTGGGCGGCCGGCGCGGCGGCATCGACCTGCTGGTGAAGGAGACCACCGGGTACGTGCCCGTGCTCGTGGTCCGGCACAAGGTCAGCGACCCCGGCCAGGGCGCCCGCACGTCACCCCTGTCGCACCCGCTGCCCGGCGGCGCCCGGGTCGACCCGCTGCGCAAGGTCCGGCCGCAGCCGCGCGACCAGCTCCGGCTCGCGCACGCGCAACGCCAGCTCCAGGCGTCCGGGTTCGCCGCGAGCGGCCGGGCGACCGGTGGCGTGATCGGCATGGACGCCGACGTCGTCGTGTGGCACGACCTGGAAGCACCGACGTGGCCGGGCGGCAAGAACGCGCTCGCCGAGTACGACACCCGGTTCGCCGACCGGCTGGCCGTGGCCTCCGCCGCCGCCACCGGCGCCGACCCGCTGGCCCGCCCGTCCCGGATCGTGGAGTGCCGCAGCTGCCCGTGGTGGCCGGTGTGCGAGACCGACCTGAAAGCCACCCGGGACGTCAGCCTCGTCGTGCGCGGCGAGGACGCCGTGGCGCTGCGCAAGGTCGGCGTCCACACCGTCGACGAGCTGGCCGCGCTCGACCCGGACGAGCAGGTCATCCCGCTGGTCGGGATGCTGCACTCGGACGCCGTCATCCTGGCCCGCGCCTGGCTGCGCGACCTCACCGTGGTGCGCCGGGTCTCCCGCATGGACGTGCCGCGCGCCGACGTCGAGGTCGACGTGGACATGGAGAGCTTCGGCGACCTGGGCGCCTACATGTGGGGCTGCTGGCTGTCCGGGCAGGACGTCGGCGAGGAGCACGGCTACCGCGCGTTCGCCACCTGGGACCCGCTGCCGTGCGACGACGAGGCCCGGTCGTTCGCCGAGTTCTGGGGCTGGCTGACGGGCGTGCGGCTGCGCGCCCGTGCGCGCGGGCTGTCGTTCAAGGCGTACTGCTACAACGAGCTCGCCGAGAACCGCTGGCTGCTCGGGTCGGCCGAGCGGTTCAAGGGCAGGCCCGGCATCCCCACGGTGGCGCAGGTGCGCGAGTTCATCACGTCCGACTCGTGGGTCGACCTGTTCGGCATCGTGCAGGACCAGTTCCTGTGCGCCCACGGCAAGGGCCTGAAGACCATCGCCCCGGTCGCCGGCTTCCGCTGGCGCGACCCCGAGGCGGGCGGCGAGAACTCGATGCGCTGGTACCGCGACGCGGTGGGCATGGACGGCAGGCCGCCGGACCTCGCCCAGCGCCGCCGGCTGCTGGAGTACAACGAGGACGACGTCCGCGCCACCCACACCCTGCGGCTGTGGATGACGTCGGACGCCATGGACGACCTCCCCTTCGCGGGAGATTTGTGAGACGGCCGCCCTACCGGACCGCCCCGCGAGGTCGCGTCGATCGTTCGTGACTCATTTTCCGGCGATCACGCTTTCGATCGTCGGAAAATCAGGCGCGAGCGGTCGACTTCCGGGCGACCGAGCCGCCGTCTGCGGAGCAGCGGCCATGTCACCGCGGCGCCATGCGGAGGGCGCCGTCCATGCGGATGACCTCGCCGTTCAGGTAGTCGTGCTCCACGATCGAGACGGCGAGCCGCGCGTACTCCTCAGGCTGCGCCAGCCGCTTCGGGAACGGCACGCCCGCCGCCAGGCCCGCCCGGAACTCGTCCGACACGGTCGCGAGCATCGGCGTGTCCACGATGCCCGGCGCGATCGTCATCACCCGCACGCCCACCGACGACAGGTCACGCGCCGCGGGCAGCGTCATCCCCACCACCGCGGCCTTCGACGCCGCGTACGCCACCTGCCCGATCTGCCCGTCGAACGCCGCGATCGACGCCGTGTTGATCACCACGCCCCGCTGCCCGTGCTCCAGCGGCTCGGTCTTGCCCATCGCCGCCGCCGCCAACCGCAGCACGTTGAACGTGCCCACCAGGTTGACGTCGATGACCTTCCGGTACAGGTCCAGCGGGTGCGGGCCGGACTTGCCCACCGTCCGCGTCGACGGGCCGATGCCCGCGCAGTTCACCACGACCCGCAACGGCGAACCCGAACCGGCGGCCGTGTCGACGGCGGCCTGGACGTCCTCCTCGGAGGTGACGTCCGCCGCCAAGTAGGTGACGCCCTCGACGTCGGGCGCGTTGTCGGTAGAGAGGTCCAGCGCGAACACCGCCGCACCACGCGCCGCCAGCGCCCGCGCGGTCGCGAGGCCAAGCCCGGACGCGCCGCCGGTGACGATCGCCGCGGTACCCGAGATCTCCATACATCCTCCTGTCCGTGGGACCAGGAGGTTAACGGTCGTTCAGCCCCCGGCGCTCGGAGAAGTGGAGCAATGCGACCAACGGCACGGCCGCCAACAGCGCCAGCCCCACGAAGAGCAGGGAGAACAGGACGAGTTCCATACCCACGACCTTGCCTTGCGCAGAGGCGAAACCGCGTCCGCCGCGAGGGGTGTTTCCCCGTACACCCGGAGGACTACCCACCTCACTCTCCGCATACGCCTGGTGTTTGACCCGTGGCCAACTTCGGGTGTCACCGTCAGGTCCATGTTCGTCCGACGGATCGCGGTCGTGGGAACGGGTTACGTGGGCCTGACGACGGGGGCGTGCCTGGCCTCCCTCGGCCATCGGGTCGTGTGCGCCGACGTCGACGCGCTGAAGGTCGCGCGGCTGCGTGCCGGACAGGTCGACATCCTCGAACCCGGCCTCGCCGACCTGGTCGTGGAGGGCCAGTCCGCCGGACGGCTGGCGTTCGTGGAAGGCGCCCGGCACGCCGTCGCCGAAGCCGAAGTGGTGTTCCTGTGCCTGCCCACGCCCATGGGCGCGGGCGGCGCGGCGGACCTCAGCGCGGTCGAGGCGGTGGCCCGGGAGATCCGCGACGTCCTGCCCTACGGCGCCGTCGTGGTGTGCAAGTCGACCGTCCCGGTCGGCACGTCGACCAGGGTCGCGGCCCTGCTCGGCCGGGAGGACGTCGCCGTCGTCTCCAACCCCGAGTTCCTGCGCGAGGGCAGCGCCGTGCGCGACTTCCTGCACCCCGACCGGATCGTGGTCGGCTCCGACTCGCCGCAGGCCGCCGAACGCGTCGGCGCCCTGTTCACCAAGCTCGGCGCACCCACCGTGCTCATGGACGCGGCCAGCGCCGAGATGGTCAAGTACGCGGCCAACTGCTTCCTGGCGATGAAGCTGTCCTACGTCAACGCGGTCGCCGAGCTGTGCGAACTCGTCGGCGCGGACGTCACCTCCGTCACCGAGGGCATGGGCTACGACAAGCGCATCGGCCAGTCGTTCCTGCGGCCCGGACCCGGCTGGGGCGGGTCGTGCCTGCCGAAGGACACGCACGCCATGGTGCGCATCGCCGACGCCGTCGGCGTGGACTTCTCGCTGGTCAAGGCCACCATCGAGACGAACGGGCGGCAGCAGCGGCGGGTGGTGGAGAAGCTGCGGCGTGCCGTCGGGCCGCTGGCGGGCGCCCGCATCGGCGTGCTCGGTCTCGCGTTCAAAGCCGGCACGAACGACCTGCGCGACTCGCCCGCGCTGGCGGTGGCGGAACTGCTCGCGTTCGAGGGCGCGGAGCTGGTCGCGTACGACCCGGAGATCAGCAGGCCGCTGGTGGGGATGACCGTGGTCGACTCGCCGTACGCGGCGGTGCGCGACGCGGACGCGGTCGTGCTGCTGACCGAGTGGCCGGAGTTCCGCGCGCTGGACTGGGCGCTGGTGGCGTCGGTGATGTCCGGTTCGACGGTGCTGGACACCCGCAACCACCTCGACGCGGACGCGTTGGCGCGGGCCGGGCTGGTGCTGCACGGGCTGGGGCGTGAGCTGCGGGTTCCCGACCAGGCGAGGTGAGCCGGATTCGCATTCAGCGGATCTTCAGGACTCTGTTTCGTTAGCGGGGGTAACAAAACCGCCGGTGCCGACGTAGGTTGTTGAAATGTTCACCACCCGTCCTGAACTCGTCGGCACGCACGGAATGGTCGCGTCCACGCACTGGCTCGCCTCCAGCGCGGGCATGGCCGTCCTGGAGGACGGCGGCAACGCCTTCGACGCCGCGGTCGCGGTCGGCTTCGTGCTGCAAGTGGTGGAACCGCACCTCAACGGACCCGGCGGCGAGGTGCCCGTGGTGTTCGCCGCCGCCGGCGAGACGTCACCGCGGGTGCTGTCCGGCCAGGGCGTGGCGCCCGCCGGTGCGACGATCGAGCACTACCGGGGCCTCGGTCTGGACCTCGTGCCGGGCAGCGGGCTGCTGGCCGCCACCGTGCCGGGTGCGTGGGACGGCTGGCTGACGCTGCTGCGCGACTACGGCACCAAGACGCTGCGCGAGGTGCTCGGATACGCGATCGGGTACGCGCGCGACGGGTTCCCGCTGCTGGAACGGGCGGCGTTCACCATCTCGACGGTGGCCGAGCTGTTCCGCGAGCACTGGACGTCGTCGGCGGCGCTGTGGCTGCCGGGCGGGAAGCCGCCCGAGGCCGGGGCGCGGTTCCGCAACCCCAAGCTGGCGGACACGTGGGAGTGGCTGCTGGCCGCCGGCGAGGCCGCCGGGTCGGACCGGGAGGCGCAGATCGAGGCGGCGCGGCGGGCGTGGTCGCAGGGGTTCGTGGCGGCGCAGGTGGACGAGTTCTTCCGGATCGCGCACCGTGACGACTCCGGGGTCGACCACGCCGGTGTGTTGACCGGTGAGGACATGGCGTCGTGGGAGGCGTCGTACGAGGATGCGGTGTCGGTGGACTTCGGGCCGTGGAGCGTGGTCAAGCCCGGGGCGTGGACGCAGGGGCCCGTGCTGTTGCAGCAGTTGCTGTTGTTGGAGGGCTTCGCCGACCGGTTGTCCTACTCGGGTGGAGTGCCGTCGGCGGAGACCGTGCACTTGGCGGTGGAGTGCGCGAAGCTGGCGTTCGCCGACCGCGAGGCTTGGTACGGGGACAACGGCGACGTGCCCTTGGACCTACTTCTTTCGAGGGACTACGCGCGGCAGCGCCGGCAACTCGTCGCCGATCATGCTTCACTCGATCTGCGACCCGGTTCACCTGGTCCGGTCGAAGCACGCCTTCCGGGGCACGTTTTGCGGGGCCCGAGCGTTGCGAGCCAAAAAGACAGCGGCGGCGCGCTCGGCGAACCCACCGTCTCCCGCGCCGGCACGGTCAAGGGAGACACGGTCCACGTGGACGTCGTCGACCGCTGGGGGAACATCGTGTCGGCCACCCCGTCCGGCGGCTGGCTGCAGTCCTCGCCGACCATTCCGTCGCTGGGCTTCTGCCTCGGCAGCCGCGCGCAGATGTTCTGGCTGGACGAAGACCTGCCGAACTCCCTGGCCCCCGGCAAGCGCCCCCGGATCACCCTGTCCCCGACCCTGGCCCTGCGCGAAGGACTGCCCGCCCTGGCCTTCGGCACCCCCGGCGGCGACCAGCAGGACCAGTGGCAGCTGGGGTTCTGGCTCGCGCACACCGCCGGCGGGATGAACCTCCAGGAGGCCATCGACTCGCCGATGTGGCACACCAACGCGTTCCCGAGCTCGTTCTACCCCCGGTCGTGGACGCCCGGCGAGCTCGTGATCGAGTCGCGCGTCGGCGAGGGCGCGTTGGCGGAGCTGCGCGAACGCGGTCACGCGGTGGTCGACGCGGGCGCGTGGACGCTGGGCCGGATGTCCGCCGTGGCCCGGGATTCGCGCGACGGCCTGCTGCGTGGCGCTGCCAACCCGCGCGGCGCCCAGGGGTACGCCGTCGGCCGCTGAGGTGTGGGCCTTCGCCTGGAGCCGTGCGACCGGCGGTGAGGTGCGACCGTCGGTGAGATGCGGTGAGGTTCTGGTCCTCGGGGCGGCCGGTGAAGGGCCGTGGGACCGCCGGTAGAGGCTGGCGATTCATCCCATTTGCCTGATTCGGCGGTGCGAGGCGCGATTCGAGGGCGGTGCGTGGTTGGAACGGCCCCGGCCCGAGGGGGAGGGGGTCGGGACCGTTCCGGCTTGGGGCGGGTCGCACGCCTGGGAGGGTGGGCGCGTCAGCGGCCGAGGTGGAGCTGCAGGTGCAGTGGGGCGTCGGTGGTGCCGTTGCCCGGGAGCAGGGGGCGGGCGGTGAGCGGGCCGCTCGGGTTCGCGGTGTCGAGGCGGATGACGTCGCCGATGTTCGCGACCTTGCCCAGCTCGGCATCGACGTCGGGCCGGGTGTGCGCGCCGAGGTCGACGGCCTGCGCGGTGCCGCCCAGGCCGAGCATGGCGGCGGTGCTGCCGATGGTGACCGCGGCCCCGGCGATGGTCTTCCTGAGGTTCATGGGCGGGAAAGTTTCGTAGTTCCGGGGTTCGGTTCAAGCTCGCTAACCCGGCGGAGTGGATTACTTCACCCGGTGCGGTGCACTCCCGGCCACCGCTCCCGGCCACCGGAGCCCGACTGTGCAGACCCGCGTCACGCCCCGCCACACCGTCACCGAGTAGACACCTCTCGGCGCCCCGACCCGCCCGAGGAAGTCCTCCGCACACCCCCGCGTGTACCGGTCCCGCCACTCCACCCCGCGCGCGATGTACCACCCGTGGTCGTCCACGGTTTCGACGTGCTCGCACACCAGCGAGCCGTTGTCCTGCCGCCGGAAGTACTCGATCCGGTGCAGGTAGGCCCTGTCCGTCATGGAGTCACGGTCGCCGCCGGAAGCCCCCGGTGGGATTCCCACCCGCTGTTTCCGCCGCCGTAGCGTTGCGCGGTCGGATGATCACAGGCTGACAGGGGAGGTGGTGCGGTTGACCAGGAACGAACCGACTCACCGGATGCGCAGGCTCGGCGAGGTCCTGCGGGAGTTGCGCCTGCGGGCCGGGCTCTCGCAGCAGGAAGCCGCCGACCGGCTCAACTACGACCACCGCAAGATCAGCCGGATCGAGAAGGGCCAGAAGCCCGACTACCACGGCATGCGCGCCATGCTCGACACCTACGGCGTCCCGTTCTCCCAGTGGGAGCCGTACATGGAGATGTACGCACGAGCCCTGGAGAAGGGCTGGTGGACCAAGTACGACCTCGACGACCAGGGCTACATCAGCCTCGAACACGACGCCGCCAAGGTCTCCGACTTCCAGATCACCTACGTGCCAGGCCTCCTCCAGACCCCGGACTACATCCGGTCCATCTTCGCCACCGCACGGGTCCAGCGGTCGAAGAAGTGGATCGCGAACCAGATCGAAGTGCGCCTGCTCCGGCAGGAACGGCTGGTCGGGGACGAGCCGCTGGTGCTGCACGCGATCATCATGGAGAGCGCTCTCGCGTATGCGTCCGCCGCGCAGCTGATGCACTTGAACGAGCGACAGCGGCTGGCCAACGTGACGGTCCAGGTGCTGCCCCACCGGATCGGGTTCAACGACGGCCAGCGCGGCGCCTTCACCGTGCTGGACTTCCCGGTGAAGGCCGACCGGTCGGTGCTGTACGTCGAGCACGCCGCCGGCTCGCAGCACATCGAGGATCCGTCGAAGGTCAAGGTTGCTAGGCTGACTTTCACCCACCTCTCGAAGTTCGCGTTGACTCCTGATGAGTCCGCCGAGTGGATCGGGAGGCTCGCCGCTGAGCGTTAGAGATCGAGGTGTCGCCGTGTGGCGCAAGAGCAGCCGTAGCAACAACGGCGGGAACGGCAACTGCGTTGAGGTGGCGCTGGCGGGTGGCTCGGCGCGGGTCCGCGACTCGAAGAACCCCGCCGGTCCGACTGTGGCGCTGCCCGACTGGCAGGCGTTCTTGGCTGCGGCCAAGCGTGGGCGGTTCGAGGCCTGAGCAGGCCTGTGGTGTCGTAGAACAATTTGTTCTACTCTTCTGTCCATGGGTGAGCCGTCAACCATCGGGGTTCGTGAGTTGAACCAACGCACCAGCGCGGTCCTCAAACGAGTGCGTGGTGGCGAGCGCATCACGGTCACCGAGCACGGTGAGCCCGTCGCATATCTCGTTCCGGTGCAGTCGGACGCCGATGTGCTTGATCGGCTCGTGGCGGCCGGGCAGGCGATTGTGCCCAGTCGGACTGGTGCGCTTGTCATGCCGCCTGACTGGGGAGACGCGGACGTGGACGTGGCGGCTGAACTCGTCGCCGCGCGCGACGAGGAGCGCTGGTGATCTACCTGGACACGTCCGCCCTGGTGAAGCTCACGCGCAGGGAGCCAGGTACGACAGAGCTGTTCGAATGGCTCAACGCGGACCACCGACTCGGTGTCCGACGCGTCTCCTCCGTGCTGGCCGAGGTCGAATTGACCCGGGCCTTGCGGCGCTCCTCTCCGAAAGCCCTGGTGAACGTGCCCCTCGTCCTGTCCGACCTGTACCTGGTGGAGATCACGGCCGTGGTTCGCCAGACGGCCGCCTCGTACGACGATCCGCTGCTGCGATCGCTGGACGCTATCCACCTTGCCACCGCCCAAATTCTGACCGGTGGCCTCGACGCGTTCGTCACCTACGACAAGCGGCTGCTGGAGGCCGCGTCCGGGGTGGGGTTGACCGTCGCGGCACCGGGTTTGTACGACGGCTGACGTACCCCCGCTGACGTACGGGCATGAGCCGCTTCTGAGGGGACGCTGACCTGGGCCGGGCTCCCGTACCGTCGTCGGCATGGCGTGGTTGGCGTGGGTCTGGTTCGCGGCGACGTTCGTGCCGCTGATCTGGCGCAAGCGCTTCCCCGTGGCCGTCATCGCGGTCACCGGGGGGTCCACGTGGCTGTACTACGTGACCGGGCACTGGGGTCCGCTGATCGCCGCACCCGCCATCGCCGTGCTCTCCCTGCGCCGCACCCGTGTCCTCGAACAGCGGAGCCGCCAGGTGGAAGAAGAACGGTTGCGGATCGCGCGGGAGGTGCACGACGTGGTCGCGCACAGCCTCGCCATGATCAACGTGCAGGCCGGGGTCGCGGCGCACGTCGCCGATCGCCGGCCGGACGAAGCGGTGAAGGCGCTCAAGGCGATCAAAGAGGCCAGCGGTCACGCGTTGGACGACCTGAGGGCGACGCTCGGCGTGCTGCGCACCGGCGCGGGCACGACACCGGTGCCGAGCCTCGCCCGGCTGGACGAGCTGGTCAAACCCGTCCCCGTCGCCAAGGTCGTCGGCACGCCCGGCACCCTGCCCGCCCCCGTGGACGCCGCCGCGTACCGGGTGGTGCAGGAAGCGCTGACCAACGCGATGCGGTACGCGCCGGACGCGTCCGAGATCGTCATCTCGTTCGAGCACACCGAGGACGCGCTGGTCCTGACCGTCACCGACGACGGCACGACCCGGGGCGACCAGGTGCCGCAGGGCGCGGGCTCCGGCATCCGCGGCATGCGGGAACGGGTCGAAGCGCTCGGTGGCACGCTGGACGCCGGTCCGTCGACCAAGGGCTTCACCGTCAAAGCGGTCCTACCGTGGGAGGTTCGTGGTGATCAGGGTGGTGCTGGCCGACGACCAGGCGTTGGTGCGCGCGGGTTTCCGCCTGCTGCTCGACACCGAGGACGGATTCGAGGTCGTCGGCGAGGCCGGTGACGGCGCGGAGGCCGTGCGGCAGGCGCACGAGCACCGGCCGGACGTCGTGGTGATGGACATCCGGATGCCCGGCACCGACGGCCTGGCCGCGACCCGGCAGATCTGCGCCGAGCTGCCGGAGGTCAAGGTGCTGGTCCTGACGACGTTCAACGTCGACGAGTACGTGTTCGAGGCGTTGCGCGGCGGCGCGTCGGGCTTCCTGCTCAAGGACACCGACCCGGTCGAGCTGCTGCACGCCCTCAAAGTGGTCGCGGAGGGTGAGGCACTCCTCGCACCGAGTGTCACCCGGAAGTTGATCGAGGAGTTCGCGAACCGGCCGGAGCACCGCCGTCCCGACCCGAAGGCGCTGCGCGAGCTGACCGCGCGGGAGCGGGAGATCCTGGCGCTCGTGGCCGCCGGCATGTCCAACGAGGAGATCGCCGAGCACCTCGTGATCAGCCCCGCCACGTCGCGCACGCACGTGAGCCGGGTGATGACCAAACTCGGTGCGCGGGACCGCGCGCAACTCGTCGTGCTCGCCTACGAATCGGGTTTGGTGTCTCCGCGCCGAGGGTGAATATTCATTGTTGGGAACGGCGGGGGTGCACATAGACCGCCGGCGAAACTTCTGCGTAAATCACCCAAAAATCACACACAGTAACCGAAACGCCGATACCCGCCGCATTGTGTGTGCGGCGGGTGACGTTAACGGAACATGTCTAGGCGATAGCGCCGGGCGGCAGCTTCAGCTTGAACGGCAGCGTGGTCACGACCGCGAGGTCCGACGCCGTCTTCTTCATCAGCGTCGGCGCGTTGCGCGCGCCGGGCTCCGGCAGGTCCAGCAACCGGTCCACGGCCTCGACCAGCGGTCCCTCGTAAATCCACACGGCCTGGGCGGCGCGCTGGCTGTCCCGCACGGCGGGCAGCCTGCCGGCGCGGGCCTCGGTCTCCGACCAGAACAGGATGGAGTCGATGAACCCTCTGCGCTGCTTGAACGCCATGATGCGGTCGAGCTGTCCGTCCTCGTCCCGGAGGTGGAGGAACTGGAAGCCGCTTTCGCGCAGCTCGATGACCTTACTCAGTGCGAGATCCATGACGCACCTACCTCTGTTCTGAGGTCCCCTAGCAGGCACAGGTCGTACGACCCGAAATGATCGTACGGCAAGTGGACAAGCCGCCATAGGGACTAGACCGGTGGGGCGGTCTCAATACGGGATCGCCCACCATCGGATTTCGATACGGATCGCAGGACGCGAACGGTTCGCACTAAAAACACCGGCGCTCCCGAAGTGACCAGGATCACAGTGGGCCACCTGCCGTTCCTCCGCCGCATCGCCCGTCCTGTCACTCGAAGAGACGTCCGCCATGGGCGGTGGGTTGCACGTGCAGACGCTCGTGAATCCCCTCCTTGAGGTGAACCACGAACAGGTGATCCACCCGCCGGCTACGCTGTTCGGCGTGAGCATCGAGCCGAGAGCCGGTCGCCGGGTGGGCCTGCCGCCCGTGCCGGAGTCGATGCTCCCCAAGGAGCACGCCCTCTACCGGCCCAGGCACAGCGGCCGGCAGCGGACGGCGGGCCTGACCGCGCTGGTCTTCTTCATGACGCCGCTCTTCCTGTTCGTCCTCGGCGTCCGCCCGCCCGCGATGGAGAACCGCGAACCCGCCAAGTTCCCGTCGATCACCGACGGCTGGGGGTTCTTCACCGGGATGTCCAAGTGGGCCGACGACAACCTCCCGCTGCGGGACGTCGCCGTCCGCGCGTCGGACGGGATCAGCCGGGGCGTGTTCGGCGAACCGCCGCCGCTCGGCCAGCGGCACGACACCCAGCCCGTGCAGGTGCCCGTGCCGAGCCCGAGCGACGAGGACCGCGAGGCGCTGCGCGCGGCGGGCTTCCCCAAGGTCATCGAAGGCACCAACGGGTGGCTCTACCTGGGCTACGACGTGCTCGGCGCGTGCTTGCCCGAACGCCCGATGGACGACGTGATCGGCGCGATGAAGGAGCTGCGGGAGGCCGTCGAGTCGTCCGGGCGCGAGTTCGTCGTGGTGGTCGCGCCCGACAAGACGACGATGGTGCCCGCGTACCTGCCGTCGGAGTTCGTCGGCGCGCAGTGCTCGCGCGACGCGCACGAGTCGTTCTGGCGGCGGGCCGTCGACGAGGCGAAGATCGTCGACCTGCGGCCGGCGCTGCGGGTGGCCGCGGACCGCCGCGGCGCACCGGTCTACTCCAGCGTCGACACCCACTGGACGCACGAGGGCGGCCTGGCGATGACGCGGGCGCTCGCCGAGGAGATCGAGCCCGGCGTCACCGCGGCCTGGAAGGCGACCCCGGCCACGGTCGTGCAGCGCGACGCCGACCTGCCGCCGCTGCTGGGCAAGACGGGCCAGTACCCGTTGCAGACCTACGACCTCGCGCCCGACGGCAAGACCGTGCAGAGCCGGGCCATCGACAAGGCGTTCCGGGAACCGCTGCGGCTCACCGGCGCCACGGGCAAGGGCGTGGTGCGGACCAAGGTCGGCATGGTCGCCGACTCGCACACGCTGTTCGCCACCCAGTACCTCAGCGGCGGGTTCGCCGACGTGACCGTGGTGCACAGCGACACCTCGGCCACCAAACCGGGTGACGTGGCGCGCGTGCTGGTCGACAGCGACGTGGTGGTGTTCGAGGCCGCCGAGCGCAGCCTCGTGTCCGGCATCAACCCGATGCTGTCCCGCGCGACGCTCGACCGGATCAAGTCCGAGCTGGCCAAGCACCCGCGTCGCTAGGCGCGCCTGCCCAGCAGCCGTCGCACCACCGCACCCGCCACCCGGACCGGCGCGCTGACCTTCCACGACGTGGAGCCGCGCAGCTCGGCCAGCGCGTGGTGCGCGTTGGCCGACACCTGTTGCGTCTGCGCGAGCACGTGCCGCACCTCGGCGACCTCGGCCTCCAGCGCCCGGATGCGGTGCTCCGCCAGCTCCGACTGCTCCAGCCTGCGGTCCAGGTCGCGGACGCTGCCCGGGGGCAGCACCAGCGGGAGCTCGTCCAGCGCCACGTGCACCATCGACCGCATCACCGACCACTCGTCGGACGCGACCGCGTGCGACGACGTCTGCTTGGACCACTTGTTGTAGATGCTGGTCATCTGCTCGGTGTCGTGCACGCCGCAGAACGACGCCGCGCGCACCAGGAACTCCCAGTCCTCGCACACCGTCAGCGCTTCGTCGAACTCGAAGCCCAGCTCTACCACCACCCGCGGGAACGAGAAGCAGTGGAACGGCGTCTCGTTCTGCCGCAGGTGCCGCGGCAGGTCGAACTTCGTCGCGTACTGCGCGGTGAACGGCCCGGTCGCGCTGTGCGCGGCCAGTGAGCCCTCGTCGTGCCAGGTGCGGTGCTGCTCGGCGGCCCACCACCGGATCACCTTGCCGGGCGCGGTCCGGGCGCCTTCCTTGATGTTCTCGACCCAGTTCGCCGTGACGAAATCGTCGTCGTCCAGGTAGACGACGTACTCGCCCCGGGCGGCGCGCAGGCCGACGTTCGCCGGGCGACTGCGCGTACCGCCGTCGCACGGCAGCACGCGCACCCGGTGCGCCAGGTTGCCCTCGAACAGGTCGACCAGCTCGCGCACCTCCCGCGCCTTGGTCGAGTCGTGCACCACCAGGAGGATCTCGAAGTCGAGGTCGGTCTGGGCGCCCAGGCAGCACAGGACGTCCAGCAGCGAGTCCGGCCGCTTGCCCTGGGTGCGCAGCACCACGCTCAGGAACGGCGCGTCCGTCTCCGCGTCGACCGGGCGGCGGGCCGCGCCGCGGTGGTAGCGGCGCACGAACTGGTTGACCTCGCCGTGCTCGTCCGCCGAGTTCCGCAGCTGCCGCACGAGCATGCCGAGCGTCGTCCTCGGCTCGAACAGCGGGTGCCCCGGCCGGTTCTGGTCCGACCGCTCCATCGCGAAGTCCTCGCGCGCGGCCTCGTACCAACCGGTCGAGGTCATCAGCTCGGTCAAGGTCCGCTCGGTGAAGAACCGCAGGTGCGTGCGGTCGAGCAGGCCGGAGTCGGTGGTGTCCCAGTGGCCGGACAGCAGCTGCGCGGCCAGGTCGACGTGGGCGACGTTGGGGATGCTCACCACCAGCTCGGCGGCGGGGTGCGCGCTGGTCAGCGTGGCGAGCTGCACCAGCACGTCCTGCGGTTCCGGCACGTGCTCCAGCACGTCGAGGCACAGGATCGCGGCCAGCTCGCGGCCGTCGAGGATCTTGGCGAGCACCTCGTCCAGGCCCGGTTGCGCCAAGTCGACGCGGTGGCTCTCGAAACCGCGGCCGGCGAGTTTGCGCACCGACTCCTCGTCGAGGTCGACGCCGACGTACGTGGCGCCGCGCGAGCGCAGCGGCTCGGCCACCGACGCGGCGCCGCAGCCGAGGTCGAGCACCACTCGACCGTCGGGTTCGGCGTCGGCGAGCAGGCGGACGGCGGCGCCGTAGGGGCCGGTCTCGTTGAAGTGGAACTCGTAGCTGCTCACTGATCGGTTCCTCAGAATCGGCGTCGGCCGTACTCGCCGTCGATGAACTCCGCCACGCCGTCGGCCGGCACCGGGGCGGGCAGGCGGTCGGCCGCGCGCCTGCGTTCGAACTCCTCCAGCGCCCGCCGCTGCTCGTCGCTGCCGTGCACCCGCATCACGTCGATGGTCTCGGTCACGATGTCGGGCCTGCCGTACCTGGTGGCCAGCACCAGCCTGCCCAGGATGCCCGCGTAGGGCTCGATCGCGGTGGTCCGCACGTGCGCGTCGGCGTCCAAGCGCTTGTCGTGGAACACGACCGCCCGCGGCTGGTGCACCACGCGGTCACCGCGCAGCCGGATGCGCCAGCTCAGGTCCACGTCGTTGACGTAGGAGGGGAACCACTCGGCGTCGAACCCGCCGACGGCGTGGAACGCGGGCGTGCGCACGAGGACGCACGCACCGCTGGCCCAGCTCTGGTCACCGGTGCGCGGGTCGAAGTGCTTGGGGTGCTCGCACGGCACCTGCCTGGCGTCCACCGCCGCGACACCGGGGTCGCGGAACGAGTCCAGCAGGTGCAGCAGCAGCGTCGGCGCCACGTAGCTGTCCGGGTTCAGGAACAGCACGGCGTCCTCGGTCGCGTCCTCGGCCAGCGCGTTGCTGCCCGCGCTGTGCCCGAGGTTCGCGCCGAACCACCGGTAGTCCAGCGTCACGCCCTCGGCCACGCTCGACCGGAGGTTGTCCGCCTCGGCGTCGTTGACGAGCGGCTGGTCCGAGCAGTCACCGATCGCGATCGCCACCGAGCCCAGCCCGGTGCGGGCGATCGCCAGCTCCGCGGCGCGGTTGATCGCGCGCACGCAGCGCCAGATCTCGCCGAGCGGGTTGCGGTACAGCACGATCGCGACGCGGATCGTCCGGGGCACGGTCACTGCGGCGCCTGGTGGTCGAGCTGCTCGGTCAGCACCGCCTCGAACCGGGCCTTCGCGTCGGCCTCGTTCGCGGCGAACACCTCGACCCGGATCACCTCGGTGTCCGTGGCGTAGTGCGAGCGGAACACGGTGATGGTCTTGGCGCCGCTGGTCTGCGTGGACTTGTAGACCGGGACGGAGCTCTCGATCGCGGGGTCCTCGGCGAAGCCGAAGCGCTTCTGGTCGGTCTCCAGCGCGGTGAGCAGCGCGGCCGGGTCCGCCGACTTGAACGCCCACATGCTGGTCGTGACCTCGTTCTCCACCACGACCACCGAGCGCGCCTCGGTGGTGCCCGCCTGCTTGAGCACGAGCAGGTCCGGGGTGGGCAGCGGCTTGGTCGTCGCCAGCTGGTCGGCGTCGTAGGTCTTCGGGCCCGACGTGCGGCCCTCGGGCACGATCAGCGAGCCGAACGGGTCCGGCTTCTTCTTGGTCGTCGTCGTGGTGGTCGGCGCGGCCGTGCTCGTGTCGGTCGCGACCGGGTCACCACCGCTACCGGGCTTGATCACGAAGAAGTACACGCCCGCCGCGGCCAGCAGCACGACGACGGCCGCGACCACCGCGATGATCTTGCCCTTGCCCGACTTGCCGGACTCGTCGAAGACCTCGGGGCCCTGGGCGCTGAAGCCGCCGCTCCACTGGTTCGCGCCGAAGTCGGCGTCACCGCCCCACGGCGGGGAGTAGCTGTCCGGGCCCTGGTTCCAGCCACCCTGCGGCTGGCCCTGCTGCGGACCGGGCGGCCACGGTTGGCCCTGCTGCGGGCCGACGACCTGGGTGCGGTCGGCCGGCGGACCGGCGTTGGGCACGACCTGGGTGCGGTCCGCGGGCGGGCCGGCGTTCGGCACGACCTGCGTGCGATCCGCCTCACCGGGCGGGGTGGCAGGCCGGAGGAACTGGGTCGACTCCGAGGTGGGCTGCTGCGGTGCCGACGGTGCCTGGGCGCTCCACCGGAACGGCTCCGGGAACGGGCCCGAGTTCGGCCCGGTCTGAGGCGCCTGGGCGCCGCCGCTCTGCGCGGTGGACAACAGCTCGTCGCGTTGACGACGGTAGTCCTCCGCGGAAATCTTGCCCGCGGCCAGCGCCTCGTCGAGCTGTCGGAGCTGCTCCTGCCAGGTCACCGCAGTCCTCCCTCTAGATCATTTCCGCCCCTGCGCACGGAACAAACCCGGCGACCCTCGCGGTTCGCTTATCCTACGGTCCGCCGACCACCGGTCGGCCGGAGGAGGTAGCGGTGTCCATCTGGGGGCGTTGGCGTTCCGGGCCGACTGCGCCGAACGGGCGCAAGAAGGCCGTCGACGGATTTGGCACCGTCCGGCTGTTCGCCGCCTTCTTCGTCATCATCGATCACGCCGCGCCGCTGACCAAGTCCGGTGGGAGCATTCTCCCGACTCGATTCGGTGTCGATTTGGGCGCGGTGACGGTGTCCGCGTTCATGGCGATGAGCGGGTTCCTGGTGATCCGCAGCTGGGAACGTGATCCGCACCTCTGGCGGTTCGCGGTCAAGCGGGCGTTGCGGATCATGCCCGGCCTCGTGGTCGTGGTGTGCCTGAGCGCGTTGGTCCTCGGGCCGGTGCTGACCACGTTGTCGACCAGCGCGTATTTCGGCCACCCGCTCACGTGGAGCTTCATCACCGACAACATCCGCGTGTTCCCGCAGCAGTACGTGCTGCCGGGCGTGTTCGCCGACAACCCGTACCCGCACGCGGTCAACGGTTCGCTGTGGAGCCTGCCGGTCGAGGTGCTCGGCTACGTGCTCATCGCGGTGTTCGGGCTGCTGGGCGCGGTCAAGCGGCGGTGGATGGTGCTGGCTGCGGCGTTCGCGCTCGCGGTGGTGTTCCAGCGGCTGCTGACCAAGCAGCTCGTACTGCCCAAGGTGCTGCTGATGGTGCCGACGGTGCCGTTGGTGCAGTACCTGGCGGTGTACTGCGTCGGCATGTTGGCCTACTTGTACCGCGACAAGATCCGGTACAGCTGGTTCGGCGTGGTGGTGTGCGTCGCGATCGAGTACGTGATGCACGCCTCGGCCATGACGGAGGTCACCCGGCTCGTCACGGTGCCGTACGTCGTGTTGGCGATCGGCACGCTGCTGCCGCAGCGGCTGTGGCTGCCGTCCGCGGTGACGATGTCGAGCTACGGTGTTTACCTGTACGGGTTCCCGACCGAGCAGTTCGTGGCGCACCTGGGCGTCGAGTCGAAGTGGCTCATGGCGCTGGTCTCGGTGCCCATCGCGTTCGCGCTGGGGATGCTGTCGTGGCACCTGGTCGAGTCGCCGGGGATGAAGCTGCGGAAGGTGCTGCTGCGGCGTCGTCCGAGTCCGCCGCGCCCCGAGGAGCCGCCCGTGGCCGACGAACCGGTGCCCGTGGGCACGCGCGCGCAGCCCTAGTTCTCGGGCCACGCCTCGCGGATCTTCTCCAGCACGGTGCCGAGGTCCGCCGTGGGCGCCTGGGCGCCTGCCTGTGCCGCGCCGACGCGGACCACCGCGTCACCGGACCGGTAGACGACGCGCAGGACGGTGTTCTGCGGGAACGCCTTCGTCAGGTACTGCTCGGGAGTCCTCGTGTACCCGGCCGCGACCAAGTGCCCGGTGAGGCCCTCGGCGACCTTCTCGGCCTGCTCGGACGAGCCCGTCCGGGCCACGACGACGGCGTAGGACGTGCGGGCCGCGGTGGCGTTGGCGAACAGGATCTCGGTCACACCGTTGCCCTTGAGGACGTCGGCCTCGTCCAGGGCGATCAGCTTCAGCCGCACGGCGTCGTCCACGGTGAGCACCGGGCCGTGCGCGCCCTTGGTCCCGGGCAGCTCGGGGATGGTGGGTTGCGCGGACTGCGACGTCGACGTGGTGGGCGGTGGCGCGGCGTCCCCGGTGGTGCCGGTCCCGATGGCGAACCACCAGATGGACGCGGCGGCCAGGGCGAGCACGGCCAGGACCACCAGGGCCGAGCCCTTCCGGCGTGGCTTGCGCGCGGTGGCGAACACCGCCGCGCCGTCCAGCGACGGTCCGCGCGGCACGGGTGCCCACGGCGCCGGTGGTGCGGGCGACGTGACGCGGATCACCTGGGTCGAGTCGGGGTCGTGCGGCGCGGGTCGGCCGGACGCCGCCTCGGCCAGCACCTGGTCCCGCCGCTTGGTGTGCTCGGCCGGCGAGATCCGGCCCGCCGCCAGGTCGGCGTCCAGGCGTCTCAACGTGTCCTGCCAGTCCATCGCGTCCTCGCTCACTCCACCGGGTGATGCAATCCTGGTGCATGAGGGCGTGGTCCGGCTTCAGCGGGCCCGCCTAACGCTCGTGCTCCGGGTGGGTGATCTCCGGTGCCCGCGCGGGACCCGGGATCGGTGAGGGTCGCACCTACGATGTGAGAGCGCTCCCCCACACGGCGCGGTGTGGGTGTCCCGTGACCCCCGCCGTCCGCAGGAGCCCCCGCACCATGCCCCACGGTCCGCTAGACCACCGCTACCGCGGCGAGCACCCCGTCCGCACCCTGCTCTACCTCTTCCGCGAGGACCGCGCGAAGCTCGCGCTCGGCGCGGGGGCGTTCTTCGTCAAGCACAGCCCCACCTGGCTGACGCCGGTCATCACCGCGCACGTGATCGACGTGGTCGTGGAGCGCAAGCCCGCCGTCGGCATCTGGCTCGGCGCGGGACTGCTGCTGGTCATGCTCGTGCTCAACTACCCGTTCGCCGTCCTCTACACGCGCTGGTGGTACGGCAGCGCGCGCCGGATGGGGCTGCGGATGCGGTCCGCGCTCAGCCGGCGCATGCAGCAGCTGTCCATCGGCTACCACGCGCGGGTCAGCGCGGGGGTGCTGCAGACCAAGGTCATCCGCGACGTCGAGAGCATCGAGACGTCCACCCAGCAGGTCGGCGACCAGGGGCTGTCGGCGCTGGCGACGTTGAGCGGCGCGCTGGTCGTGATCGGGTTGAGCGCGCCCGCGTTCCTGCCGGTGTTCCTGCTCGTCGTGCCGGCGGCGGCGGTGCTGGTGATGTGGCTGCGCGGCAGGCTGCGCGCGTACAACGAGTCGTTCCGGCAGGAGGTCGAGCAGCTGTCGTCCCGGGTCGGCGAGATGACCACGCTGATCCCGATCACCCGCGCGCACGGCCTGGAGCGCACCGCCCTCAACCGGATGGACGGCACGCTGCGCCAGGTCTTCGCCGCCGGCATGAAGCTGGACGGCCTCAACGTCCGCTTCGGCGCGCTGGCGTGGATCCTGCTCAACGCCCTGGGCGTCGGCTGCCTGGCGGGCTCGGCGCTGGCCGCCTACCACGGCTGGCTGTCCGTCACGCCCGGCGACGTGGTCATGCTCAGCGCTTACTTCGCCTCGCTGACCGGCGCGGTGACCACGTTGATGAGCCTGACGCCGCTGATCAGCAAGGGGCTGGAGTCGGTGCGCTCGCTCGGTGAGGTGCTGGAAGCGCCGGACCTGGAGCACAACGCGGGCAAGGCGCGGGTCGACGTCGTGCGCGGCGGTGTGCGGTTCGAGGGCGTCGGGTTCGCCTACCCCGACTCCGGGCGGAAGTCGGTCGACGACTTCAGCCTCGACGTGCGGCCGGGGGAGACGATCGCGCTGGTCGGCGCGTCCGGCGCGGGCAAGTCGACGGTGGTGAACCTGGTGATCGGGTTCCTGCGGCCGACCGAGGGGCGCATCCTGCTCGACGGCGTCGACATGGAGACCTTGGACCTGCGCAGCTACCGCCGGTTCGTGTCGGTGGTGCCGCAGGAGTCGATCCTGTTCGAGGGCACGATCCGGGACAACGTCACCTACGGCCTGGACGACGTGTCCGAGGACGTGGTGCGGCGGGCGCTGGCCGACGCCAACGCGCTGGAGTTCATCGACCGGCTGCCGACCGGGCTGGACACCGTGGTCGGCGAGCGCGGCGCGCGGCTGTCGGGCGGGCAGAAGCAGCGGCTGGCGATCGCCCGGGCGCTGATCCGCGACCCGCGCGTGCTGGTGCTGGACGAGGCGACTTCCGCGCTGGACACCAAGTCCGAGGCGTTGGTGCAGCAGGCGCTGGCCCGCCTGGTGCACGGCCGCACGGTGTTCGTGGTGGCGCACCGGCTGTCCACGATCCGCAACGCCGACCGCATCGTGGTGATGGACGACGGGCGGATCGCGGAGCTCGGCTCGCACGACGAACTGCTCCGGTCCGGTGGCCTCTACGCGCGGGCGCAGAGCGCGTAGCCGGGGTGGCGCGCGGGGGCCTCAGCCCTTCTTGGTGAGCAGGGTGGGTCCGACGATGCGGCGCGCGATGCGGCGCAACCGGCTGCGCGGGGTGGGCGGCGGCGTCGGCTTGGCGGCGGGCGCCCCGGCAGGCTCCGCCCCGGACTCCGCAACTCCGGGGGCAGCTGCGGCGGCGGGCACGGTGGGCGCGGCTCCGGCGGGGACGGCCGCAGCGGGAGCGGCTGCGGTGGGGGCGGCGGGGAAGGCAGGAGTGGGGGCGGCTGCGGGCGCGGTGGGGGCGGGCGCGAACGCGGAGGGTGCGGCCGCGGAGCCAGCCGCGGGCGAGAACGCGGGAGGTGCGGCGGGAGAGCCGTTGGTGGTCCCGTTCGACGTGCCGGGGAGCGTGCCGTTGATGGACCCGTTGGCGGTGCCGTTCGGCGTGCCGTTGGCGTGGCCGTTCAGCGTGCCGTTCGAGGCGGGGGTCACCGGCTCGAACTTCGTGGTGGCCGCCGCGACCGGCGGGAGGTTGGTCGCGGTCATCGGCTCGGCGGTGGGCCACGCGGGTTCCTGCGCGGCGGCGAGTGGCTGCATGCGGATCGTGGGCGTGTCGTTGGTTCGCTGGGGCTGGGTGGGCACCTGGCTGGACGTCACGCCTCGATCTTGCCAAAACACGCTCGGTAGTCCGGTGGCGGGCGATCAGCAGAAGATGAGCCCGCACGGTCTGCGGGTCGTCGTCGTGGTCGTCCTGGTCGTCGTCGTGGTGGGCCGCCGGGTGGTCGTCGTGGTCGGCCGCGCGGTGGTGGTCGTCGTCACGTTCGACGTGGTGGTGACGGTGGCGGTGGTCGTCGTCGTGCTCGTGCCGGACATCGTCGTGGTGGTGGTCGTGCCGGACGACCTGGTGTTCGCCGGGGTCGTGGCGGTCGCGGTGATCGTCCGGCTCGGCTGCTCGCTGCGCTTGACGACCACGATCTCGCCGCCGCCGCCGGTCGGCTCCAGGCCGCGCGGCGCCTTGGTGATGCTCCCGTGCGCCGCCATGAGGGCGGCCACCGCCGCGCCGATCAAGGCGCCAAAGGCGAGCCGGCCGGAACCACCCAACGCCGTGAGCATCCTCAACGACTACCGGCCTCACCCGTCCGGGTCAAATCCTTCGGGACAACTGGTACCGGCCCGACACTTCGGGTATCGGGCCGGTACCACCGGTGCTCCGGTCAGGCGAGGTTCGCGGTCAGCGTGATCTCGGTGCCGGTCAGCGCCTTGCTCACCGGGCAGTTCTGCTTCGCGTTCTCGGCCGCCGCGGCGAAGCCCTCGGCGTCGAGCCCCGGCACGACGGCGGTGACGGTCAGGTGGATGCCGGTGATGCCGGTGCCGGGCTGGAACGTCACCTCGGCCGAGGTGTCGACCTGCTGCGGCGGGGTGCCCGCCTGCGCGAGGCCGTGCGACAGCGCCATCGAGTAGCAGGACGAGTGCGCCGCCGCGATCAGCTCCTCCGGGCTGGTCTTGCCGTTCGCCGCTTCCGCGCGGGACGGCCAGCTCACGTCGTACGTGCCGATGCCCGACGACTCCAGCGCGACGCTGCCCTTGCCCTCCAGCAGGTTGCCTTCCCAGTGCGTGGTCGCCTTGCGGGTGGTGGCCATGTCTGCAACTCCGTCTTCGACGAGGAAACCTTCGACGCCAAACCTAATGGTGATCGCCGACGCGTGCCCGAACCGCATGCGAAAGGCCCCCGGTGGGATACCGGGGGCCTTCGAAGAGCGGATGACGAGACTCGAACTCGCGACCCTCACCTTGGCAAGGTGATGCGCTACCAACTGCGCTACATCCGCCTGTTGGTGACAACTATAGACCACCCTCAAACCGCGTTTCGACCGGGGGGTCCCGACTGGGCCAGCAGCCGGTCCACCTCGGTCAACCGCTCCTTCGGCCAGCGCCACTCCCACAGCGGTCTGACCCGGTCCACGACCTCCGCGGGCAGCCACGGCGCCACCTCGTCGCGCAGCTCCCACTCGTCGAACACGTGCTCGTAGAAGCTCACCACGGACGCGTCGGACAGGAACCGCTCGGGCTGGCGGAAGCACCAGTGCGCGAAGCCGTACACGCGGCCGAGCACCTCGCGGTCGCCGTCGCGGTGCGCCTCCAGCGCCAGTTGCCACAACTCGGACAGGAACACGTGGCAGGACCAGGACTCGCGCTCGACAACGGCGCTCAGCTCGGGGAGGAGGGCGGAAGCCCTTGTGCGCCAATCGACCACGCGGCAGGAGCCTACTCGTCGCGGGCGCGCCCGCAGCGCGGTCGGCCACCACCCGACGCCGACCCGTGACCGGTCCGTCACCGACCGCGAGCGCCGTCGTTGCGGTGCACAGGTGCTCTGATTAGGCCGAACGGTCGACGTCGTCCGGCGGGTGTTCGGTATCGGGTCGCTATCACTTCGGGTCGGAACCAGCCGACTGTGGCATCTTGACCAGTGGACCACAGGCGGGGCGGGAGGTGCCGGGGCGGGATGGCCGGAGATGCCGATTTCGACCGGGAACTGCTCGCCAGGGTCAGGGCGGGTGACGACGGCGCGTTCGGCGAGCTGTTCACCCGGCACGCCGACGCCGTCCGCCGGTTCGCCCTCCGGCACGTGCGTGAACACGCCGAGGCCGACGACCTGACCGCGGAGGCGTTCTTCCGCGTGCTCCAGGCGATCCGCCGGGGCAACGGCCCGACCGACCACGTCCGCACCTACCTGCTGACCGTCGCGCGCCGGGTGGCGTGGGAGTGGAGCGGGCGGCGGCGGGACGTGCCGGTGGAGGACGAGGAGCTGAGCCAGCGGGTCGAGCCGTTCCCGGACGTCACCGCGAACCGGCCGGAGCACACGCTGATCTCCCGCGCGTTCACCAGCCTGCCCGAGCGGTGGCGCACGGTGCTGTGGCAGGTCGAGGTGGAGGGCGAGCGGCCGGCCGCGGTCGCGCCCAACTTCGGCCTGAGCCCGAACGCGATGGCGGCGCTGGCCCGCCGCGCCCGCGAGGGGCTGCGGGCGGCGTACCTGCAGGCGCACCTGGCCGCGGACACCGGGCCGCGGGCCTGCAGCTCGGTGGTCGCGAAGCTCGGCACCTACACGGCGGGCGGCGCGCAGGGCACCGAGCACAAGCGCATCCGCAAGCACCTGCAGACCTGCTCCTCCTGCAACGCGCTGCACGCCGAGCTGGTCGAGGTGTGCTCGACGTTGCGGGCGCACGCGGCGAGCATCGCCGTGCCGGTGGCCGCGACCGCGCTGCTCGGTCCGGCGGTGCTCGGCAAGGCCGCGTGGCTCACCGGGCGGGTGAAGCTGGCGCTGGCGGCCACCGCGTCGGCGGCGGCCGTGGGGCTGTTCGGGGTGGTGGCGGGCACGTTCACCGGCGCGCCCGGCCCGGCGCTGGTGCAGTCCGGTCCGGACGGCGCGCCCGGCGACAACGTGCTGGCGCTGTGCTCGACCGACGCGACCACGACCGTGACCGGCACGGCGACCAGCGAGACGTCCCCGACGCCGGTCGACGCGCGGCACGTCGCGCACCACCCGAAGACCACGCAGCCGACCCGGTCGGCGCCGACGACGACGGTGTCCGCGTCCGTCCCGCCGCGGATGGAGCCGACCACCACGACCCCGCCCGCCGTGGCGCGCGTCCTGGACCTGACCACGACGTCGGCACCGGTCACCACGTCGGACACGGGCACGGCGCTCCTGGTCACGACGACCACGCCCGCGGTCACCACCACCGAGCCGCCCAGGACGGTCGCGACGTCGACCTCGTCGTCCAAGCCCACCACCACGCCGACGACCGTGACGCTGCACCCGACACCGGGCCGCCTCCAACCGGCGTGACGGGCGGGTTTCACCCACGAGGTGCAAGACTTTGCCGGTAGCGTGGAAAACGCTGAGTGATCGCTCGACGTCTTGAGGAGACGGTGATGACGCGGCTGGTGCGCGGAGCTGACGGCCGGATGTGGACGGTGCGCAGCCAGATCGAGTGGCGCAACCCGTCGACCGACGCCGACTTCGAGCACGACGTGAGCGGCGGCCACGGCCCGGGCGTGCTGATGCTCGCCATCGTCATCGGGATGGGCGTGATCCTGGTGGCGTGGACGCCGCCGGAGGTCGTCGTGCCCGCGTGGCTGATCGTGGCGCTGGTCCTGGTGTTCCTGTTCTTCCCGATCCGCTGGGCGGTGCGGCGGCCGTGGCTGGTGGCGGCGGAGTCGAAGAAGACCGAGGAGCTGCCGCCGGAGCGGTGGGTCGGCTCGGTGCGCGGCTTCCTGACCGTGCGCAACGAGGTCGCCAACGTGGCCCGCAAGATCGAGATGTACTCGCTGCCCGACCTGGACGGCCCGCTGCAACCGGTCGACTGATCGCCGTTCACGGGTGACACTGGGCAGGTGCCGGAACTGCCCGAGGTCGAGGCGCTCGCCCACCACCTGCGCGAGCACGCCGTTGGACGGCGCGTGCACCGGGTGGACGTCGCGTCGTTGCAGGTGTTGAAGACGTTCACGCCGCCGTGGACCGATCTCCAGGGACGCGAGGTGACCGGCGCGGGCCGGTTCGGCAAGCACCTGGACCTCGACTGCGACGGCGTGCACCTGGTGGTGCACCTGGCGCGGGCCGGGTGGCTGCGCTGGTCGGAGCACCTCTCGGCGGCACCGCCCAAGCGCGGTCGCGGCCCGCTGGCGCTGCGCGTGCACCTCGGTCCGCCCGGGGAGGGTCCCGGGTTCGACCTGACCGAGGCCGGCACGAAGAAGGGCCTGGCCGCGTGGGTCGTGCACGACCCGGCGGACGTGCCGGGCATCGCGCGGCTGGGGCCGGACGCGCTGTCGGTGACGCGCACCCAGCTCGAGGACCTGTTCGCCGGTCGCACCGAGCGGCTGAAGACGGCGCTGACCGATCAGACGGTGCTGGCGGGCGTCGGCAACGCGTACTCCGACGAGATCATGCACACGGCCCGGCTGTCGCCGTACGCGACGGCGGGGAAGCTGTCGGCGGAGGCGCTGGACCGGCTGCACGAGGCGTTGATCGGCGTGCTGAAGGACGCCGTGGCCCGTTCCGTCGGCCAGTCCGCGGCGACACTGAAGGGTGAGAAGCGGTCGGGGCTGAGGGTGCACGCGCGGACCGGTCTGCCCTGCCCGGTGTGCGGTGACACGGTGCGCGAGGTCTCGTTCGCGGACAAGGCTTTCCAGTACTGCCCGACGTGCCAGACGGGTGGCAAGCCGCTGGCCGACCGGCGGATGTCGCGGTTGCTCAAGTAGGTCACACGGACGGGTGGCTTGCTCCGTTCGCGGGCTGGGTGCGGCCGAGAGGGGGAACTTCTCCGGGTGTCCGAACGACCCACCTGGAGGAGCAATGAACCAGCGCCTCGCCGCCGCGCTGATCGGTACGACCATGGGGCTGGCCACGTTCGCTGGCTCGACCATCGCCGTCTCCGCCGCCGCGCCGGAACCCGCGCCACCCCAGTTGCAGCAGGACGAGGTTTCGAAGGTGATCTGCAGGGTCCTGGAGGAACTGGAACTCATCGACCACCCGGACCTGGCGGACCTGGTGGAGAAGCTGGAGTGCAAGAAGGAGAGCCCGACCTCCACCACCACGTCGACCACCACCGCCCCGTGAGGGTGGTCTTGACGAACGGCGTCGGCGCCGCGGTCGCGGGGCGCGGCCCGAGTGATCGGGTCGCCCCCACGCTCCGTGATCGTGAGACGCATTGATCACCCGATCGGGTAAGCGCTCTGCCACGGTTGCCCCCAATTCATCGGATGTGCACGTCTCACACCGCCGATCCCCTTGCCTAGACCGCCCCCACGGCACAGCATGGACGCCGTGCGGGACCTCCTGACCGAGCGCGCTGTGCTCGGACTCATCGCGACCCTGGCCGTTCTCGGCCTCTTCGTGATGCTGTGCCGTGCCCGCCGCGTCAGCACCTCGGTCGAGGACGCCGTGATGGACATGCTGCACCGCATGTCGAAGGCGTCGGCCGACCTGCGCGAGGGCTTGACCGAGGACGCGGCGAACAAGGCGACGCCGCACCTGCGGGAGATGCTGCGGTGCGTCGCGGTCGGCATCACCGACCACGAGGGCACGCTGCTGTCGTGGGACGGCGGCGCCAACGACCACTACGAGTTCCTCCGCGCCTACATCGAGCGCGCCATCGGCGAGGGCCACAAGGAGCACGTCGAGCACCGCAAGCTGGACTGCGAGCTGCCCGGGCCGTGCTCGCTGCACAGCGCCGTGATCGTGCCGCTGGTGGTGGAGGGCGACGTCGCCGGCACGTTGATCGTGGTCAGCGGGGTGGCGGGCAAGCGGCAGATCCGGATGGCCGAGGAGACCGCGCGGTTCGTCTCCACGCAGCTGGAGCTGGAAGTGCTGCAGAAATCGCGGCAGGCGCTGGCGCAGGCCGAGGTCCGGGCGCTGCGGGCGCAGATCTCGCCGCACTTCGTCTACAACGCCCTGAACACGATCTCGTCGCTGATCCGCACCGACCCGTCGCACGCGCGGGAGCTGCTGCAGGAGTTCGCCGAGTTCACCCGCTACTCGTTCCGCACCGACGGCTTCTTCACCACGCTGGCCGACGAACTGACCAACATCCACCGCTACCTGACCATCGAGCAGGCGCGGTACGGGTCGCGGCTCAACGTGCGGCTGAAGATCGCGCCAGAGGTGCTGCAGGTCGTGCTGCCGTTCCTGGTGCTGCAGCCGTTGGTGGAGAACGCCGTGCGGCACGGCTTGGCGAAGAAGCCCGGCGGCGGCGAGCTGACGATCATCGCCGAGGACAACGGCGCGGAGGCGCTGATCTCGGTCGAGGACGACGGCGTCGGCATGGACCCGGACCGCCTCTTCGACGACCTCAAGGACGCCCACCAGACCGGCGCGCACGTCGGCCTGGGCAACATCAACCACCGGATGCGGGCGGTGTTCGGCGACGACTACGCGCTGGTCGTGGAGACCGCGCCGGACGCCGGCATGAAGATCATCCTCAAGATCCCGAAGTACCGGCCGGGCGTCCAGACGAACCTGCCGCTGGTGCCGCCGCGGCTCGAGGACACCACCGAGCAGCCCGCCGTGAACGCCTGATCAGCTCACGCGGCGGCGATCGCCAGGACCGTCACCATCATGACCGCGCACACGCTCCACGAGATCCACATCCAGTAGACGTGCATGGCGGTGGGACCGTCCGCATTCTTGCGGCCCCGGTCGTCCCACCACTCGACGTAGCGTTCGAGCCACCGGAACGGGTTGAACGTCACCGCTCGATGTTAGCCGTGTCACTCGGCCCCCGTTGACACGTAAGGTCGAAGCCATGAGCGTGACGGACAAGATCGCGGCCCGGCTGCCGAAGATCGTCAGCGAGCGGACCGAGCGCGGACCCGTGGTGGCCGCCGTCCGCCTGCACGGCGTGATCACGCCGACGCCGACGCCGATGGCCCGCAACACCATCAGCATGCAGACCGTGGAGAGCGCGCTGACCCGCGCGTTCGAGCACGACCGGCTGGTCGCGGTCGCCCTGCTGATCAACTCGCCCGGCGGCGCGCCGACGCAGTCCGCGCTGATCTCCGAGCGCATCCGCGAACTGGCCGCCAAGAAGAAGGTGCCCGTCCTGGCGTTCTGCGAGGACCTGGCGGCCTCCGGCGGCTACTGGCTGGCGTGCGCGGGTGACGAGGTCTACGCGCACGGCACGTCCCTGGTCGGCTCGATCGGCGTGGTCAGCGCGGGTTTCGGCCTCAACGGCCTGATCGAGCGCTACGGCGTCGAGCGGCGCGTGCACACGGCGGGCGAGAACAAGGTGCGGCTCGACCCGTTCAGCCCGGAGAAGCCCGAGGACGTGGAGTGGCTCAAGGGCTTGCAGGCGCAGCTGCACGAGCAGTTCGCCGACTGGGTCAAGGAGCGTCGTGGGTCGAAGCTGAAGGCGACCGACGACGAGCTGTTCAACGGTGAGGTGTGGACCGGCGCGAAGGCGGTCGAGCTCGGTCTGGTCGACGGCCTCGGCACCCTGCGCGGCGTCGTCGCCAAGCGCTACCCGGACGCCGAGATCGCCGTCGCGGAGCCCCGCCGCCCCCTGCTGGCCCGTCTCGGACTCGCCGGCGCGACCACCCGATCGGGCGACTTCCTGGTGGAGGGGTTGGCGGCGCTGGAAGAGCGGGCGCGCTGGTCGCGATTCGGGTTGTGACCACACGCCCCGGTGGCCTTCCGGCAACCGGCGTAGACAGCGACCCCGCCGGGTCGGCAAGATGCGCGGCACAGTGAGTACCCCAGTGAACAATCGCAAGGACAACACCGGCCTCCTCGTTCTGGCGGTGGACGACGAGGCACCCGGTCTGAGCGAGATCAAGTACCTGCTCGAGGGCAGCCCGCACATTCGACGCGTGCTCACGGCCTTCGACGCGGCCGAGGCGCTGCGCATCCTCCGGGGTGACTACGACGTCGAGGTGATGGACCGCACCCGGGCCGGGCTACCGCCGGTCGACGCCGTGTTCGCCGACATCAACATGCCCGGGTTGAGCGGCACGGACCTCGCGCGCGTGCTCGGTGCGTTCCGCCAGCCGCCGGCGTTGGTGTTCGTCACGGGTGTCGAGCACTCGGAGGCCGTGGTGGCGTTCGAGGTGGGCGCGCTGGACTTCGTGACCAAGCCGATCAACTCCGACCGGGTCAACAAGGCGATCTCGCGGGTCGTCGACCGGGTCGCCGCGACACCGGCGGCCACCTCGGAGCCCGCCGCGGCGGAACCGCAGGACGACGAGGTGATCCCGGTCGAGCTGGGTGGCACCATCAAGCTCGTGCCGCGCGCCACCGTCCGCTACGTCGAAGCGCAGGGCGACTACGCTCGCCTGCACACCAACGACGGCGCGAGCCACCTGGTGCGCATCCCGTTGGCGCAGCTGGAAGAGCGCTGGGAGAACGCCGGGTTCGTCCGCATCCACCGGTCCTACCTGGTGGCGCTGCCGCTGGTGACCGAGCTGCGGATGACGTCGAACGGGTACGCGGTGGTGATCGGCTCCGGCGAGGGCGCCAAGGAGCTGCCGGTGAGCCGCCGGCACACGCGTGAGCTGAAGGAGAGGATCGTGCGTCCCCCCAAGAGCAGTTGGGGATGACCAAGCACTCCGGCCCCCCCGGGCAACCGGACCAGCCGCAGCCGGCCGAGCGCGACGCCTGGCTGTCGGTGTCGGCGCGCAAGAACCGCCGCCGGCGGGTCGTGCTGGCCGATCCGCGCGGTCGCGGGCGGGTGCTGCGCACGATCATCGAGCTGGAGGAGCAGACCAGCGTCGGCGAGAAGCTGATCCGCGACCTGATCCGCACCCAGCTGCGCACGGGACTGCTGCTGGGCGGCGGCACGTTGCTGCTGCTGGCAACGCTGCCGCTGGTGTTCTACCTGCTGCCGTGGGTGGCGGAGGTCGAACTCCTCGGCGTGCGGCTGCCGTGGCTGCTGCTGGGCTTGTTGCCGTTCCCGCTCTTGTACGGCGTCGGCTACGCGTACCGAAGACTCGCCGAGCGGCACGAGCACGACTTCGTGAGTTCGGTGGACCGGTGATCGACAACCCGTGGAGCCTGGTGCTCGTCGGCGTGATGGCGGTGCTGACGTTCTCGTTGGGCTACGTGGGTTCCCGCCGGGCGAACACGACGCCGGACTTCCTGGTGGCCCGCCGCGGCGTGCCGGCGACCCGCAACGCCGCCGCGATCTCCGGCGAGTACCTGTCCGCCGCGTCGTTCCTGGGTGTCGCGGGGCTGGTGCTCAAGGACGGCGTCGACGCGCTGTGGTACCCGATCGGCTTCACCGCGGGCTACCTGGCGATGATGCTGTTCGTGGCCGCGCCGCTGCGGCGGTCCGGCGCGTACACGCTGCCGGACTTCGCCGAGGCCCGGCTCGGCCCGTCGAACCTGCGGAAGTTCTGCACGTTCTTCGTGATCTGCATCGGCGTGCTGTACCTGGTGCCGCAGCTGCAGTCGGCCGGGTTGACGCTGCACACGATCACCGGCCTGCCCGCGTGGCTGGGCGGCGCGGCGGTGACCGTGATCGTGGTGGTGAACGTGCTCGGCGGCGGGATGCGGGCGATCACGCTGGTGCAGGCCTTCCAGTACTGGGGCAAGCTGTTCGCGATCGCCGCGCCGACGTTCGTGCTGTTCACGTTGTTCCTGGCCGGGCCGGGCAACGGTGCGCAGCCGGTGGACGCCGCGGGTGTGCTGAGGTTCCCCGAGGACGTCGAGGTGACCACGGTCGACCCGGTGCGGGTGCGCGTCGACGTGGCGTTGCAGCTGTCCGCGACCGGTGTGGTGAACGGTTCGCCCGCGGACGGCCCGGTGTACTGGACGCCCGGTCTGCACGAGGTGGGCGCGGACACCGAGCTGCGGTTCCCCGCGGGTGCGCCGGTGCCGGTGGTCGAGGGTTCGCCGACGTCCAACCACGACTGGCTGCGCCCGCAGACCGAGGGGCTGTCGGGGCTGTTCGAGACGTACTCGCTGATCTTCGCGACGTTCCTGGGCACGATGGGGCTGCCGCACGTGCTGGTGCGGTTCTACACCAACCCGGACGGGCGGGCGGCGCGGCGCACGGCGTTGCACGTGCTGTACCTGCTGGGGTTGTTCTACGTCTTCCCGACCGTGCTGGGCGTGATCTCGCGCCAGTACCTGCCGCAGCTGCTGGTGACGGGGAAGACGGACGCGGCGGTGCTGCTGCTGCCGACCACGATGCAGCCGAACCTGCTGGGGCAGGTGCTGGGCGCGGTGGTGGCGGCGGGCGCGTTCGCGGCGTTCCTGTCGACGTCGTCGGGGCTGCTGGTGTCGGTGGCCGGGGTGGTGTCGACGGACATCCTGCCGGGCAAGGTGCGCGACTTCCGGTGGGCGACGGTGCTGACGGGCGCGGTGGCGATCGGGTTGGCGTTGCTGCTGCCGCGGGCGGACGCGTCGTTGACGGTGGCGATGTCGTTCGCGTTGGCGGCGTCCACGTTCTGCCCGTTGTTGTTGTTGGGCATCTGGTGGCGCGGGTTGACTTGGGTCGGCGCGATGGCCGGTCTCGTCGTCGGCGGCGGGCTGGTGATCGGCGCACAGGTGATCACGGTGGTGAGCTCGTACACCGGGAAGTGGGCGCCGTCGGTGCTGTCGCAGCCGGCGCTGGTGACCGTGCCGGTGGCGTTCCTGACCATGGTGATGATCAGCAGGCTGACCGCGCGCCGCAAGCCGGACGACGTGAACCAGATCCTGCTGCGGCTGCACGCGCCGGACCCACTCGGGTTCATGCGCGACCGGGACGTGCAGCGGTTCGGCACGGCCGACGAGAAGGCCCGTGCGGCGGACCGCAGCCGGGGCGACGACGGACCCCCGCCGGCCGGAAAGCTGTGAACTGCCTCACAGTCGAGTTTGGCGTTCGGGGCGTGGGTTAGGCCTGGGTGCGAGCTCGCGTCACGTGCTGCCCCCGCGATGACCTGCACGGTACCCGTTCAGCCGCATGATCCGTGGCTGAGAGTGCGCATAGGTCTCAATCAGGTGAAGATAACCACACCGATCCGGTTATCGGTGACTTCGATCACCCGAGTGGCAGTTCGTCTCAGCATTACTACCGCTCATCGCATCACTCGACTGTTGAGCGCAAGGTCACACGAAAGGTCTTTCAGGCGTGAGCCAGGTCTCCCTACGGTGCACCGCGTATCAGGAACGCACCAGGAGGCCTTACGTGCCGTTCACACCGTCGTCAAGTACGCGAGGAGGGGACCGTGAGCACCTCTGAGCAGCACTCCCCAGCCGACGCCCAGGGCAACCACAACTGGGTGGATGTGCAGAACAGCCCCGACTTCCGCGAGTTGCGGCGGCGTCTGCGCACGTTCGTCTTCCCCATGGCCGGGCTCTTCCTGGCGTGGTACCTGCTGTACGTCCTGCTCGCCGACTACGCCCACGGGTTCATGTCGACGAAGGTCATCGGCAACATCAACGTCGGCCTGATCCTCGGGCTGCTGCAGTTCGTGTCCACGTTCGTCATCACGACGCTGTACGTGCGCCACGCGAACAAGAAACTCGACCCCCTGGCGGAGAAGCTCCGCAACGAGCTCGAAGGGGGGCAGGCGTGAACGGCAACGCACTGCTCAACATCGGCATCTTCGGCATCTTCGTCGCCGCCACCCTGGTCGTCGTCATCCGGGCCAGCCGCAACACCAAGACGGCCGCCGACTACCTCGCCGCGGGCCGGTCGTTCACCGGCCCCCAGAACGGCGTCGCGATCGCGGGCGACTACCTGTCCGCCGCGTCGTTCCTCGGCATCGCGGGCGCGATCGCGCTCAACGGCTACGACGGCTTCCTGTACTCCATCGGCTTCCTGGTCGCGTGGCTGATCGCGTTGCTGCTGGTCGCCGAACTGCTGCGCAACACCGGCAAGTACACGATGGGCGACGTGCTGAGCTTCCGCATGCGCCAGCGCCCGGTGCGCGCGGCGGCGGCGACGTCCACCATGGCCGTGTCCTTCTTCTACCTGCTGGCGCAGATGGCGGGTGCGGGCGGTCTGGTCGCCCTGCTGCTCAACATCACCGGCAAGCTCGGCCAGGCGATCGTGATCGCGGTGGTCGGCGCGCTGATGATCGCCTACGTGCTCATCGGCGGCATGAAGGGCACCACCTGGGTGCAGATCATCAAGGCGGTGCTGCTGATCGTCGGCGCCGGCGTGATGACGCTGTGGGTGCTGGCCAAGTTCGGCCTGAACCTGTCCAGCCTGCTCGGCTCGGCCGTGGAGAACGCGCCGAAGGCCGGCGAGAAGCTGCTCGGCCCGGGCCTGCAGTACGGCGCGACCGGGGTGTCGAAGCTCGACTTCCTGTCGCTGGCCCTCGCGCTGGTGCTCGGCACGGCCGGTCTGCCGCACATCCTGATGCGCTTCTACACCGTGCCGACCGCGAAGGAAGCCCGCCGCTCGGTGGTCTGGGCGATCTGGCTGATCGGCCTGTTCTACCTGTTCACGCTGGTCCTGGGCTACGGCGCGGCCGCGCTGGTGGGTCCGGACAAGATCAGGTCGGCTCCGGGTGGGGCGAACTCGGCGGCTCCGCTGCTCGCCGAGGCGCTCGGCGGACCGCTGCTGCTGGGCCTGATCGCGGCGGTCGCGTTCGCCACGATCCTCGCCGTGGTGGCGGGGCTGACGATCACCGCTTCGGCGTCGTTCGCGCACGACATCTACGCCAACATCATCAAGAAGGGTGAGGCGGAGGACAAGGACGCCGAGGTGAAGGTCGCGCGGCGGACCGCGATCGTGATCGGCATCGTGTCGATCGCCGGCGGTATCGCGGCCAACGGCCAGAACATCGCGTTCCTGGTGGCGCTGGCGTTCGCGGTGGCGGCGTCGGCGAACCTGCCGACCATCCTGTACTCGCTGTTCTGGAAGCGGTTCAACACCTCCGGTGCCCTGTGGAGCATCTACGGCGGTCTGGCGGTGACGATCACGCTGATCGTGCTGTCGCCGGCGGTGTCGGGCAAGCCGACCTCGATGTTCAAGAACGTCGACTTCGCGCTGTTCCCGCTGTCGAACCCGGGCATCGTGTCGATCCCGGTGGCGTTCCTGCTCGGCTACCTCGGCACCGTGCTGTCGAAGGAAGACGACAAGGCGAAGTACGCGGAGATGGAGGTGCGCGCCCTCACCGGCGTCGGCGCCGAGAAGGCGGTCGCGCACTAGTCGCGTTTGTTCCCGCTGGACACCACGCCGGCCGTTCTCCCTTTCGGGGAGGACGGCCGGCGTGCTCCTTATCCCCGGTTTATGGGCGCCGTGGCAGCATGGGCCCGTGACCGTTCCCAGCGTTGAAGTGTCCGAGGTGCCGGCGCAGCTGCCGGAGGGCAAGGTCCTGCTCGACGTGCGCGAGGCCGACGAGTGGCAGGCCGGCCACGCGCCGGGCGCGTTGCACATCCCGATGAGCGAGCTGGCGCAGCGGTTGGACGAGCTGCCGGGTGACGCCGAGTTCTACGTGGTGTGCCGCGCCGGCGGCCGTTCCGCGCGGGTCACCCAGTACCTCAACGCCAACGGCTGGGAGGCGACCAACGTCGACGGCGGCATGCAGGTGTGGGCCGCGTCGGGTCGCCCGCTGGTCGGTGAGGTCGACGGCGCGGAGCCCGAGGTCATCTGACATGTCACTGCGACCGCTGCGCGTGGACTGGGTGGCGAGCCCGCCACCCGGCGCCTACCCGCACCGTCGCCAGGGTGGGCCGCGCCGCGCCTACACCGGCCCGCCGTCGTACCCGGTGCCACCGCGCTGGGGCTTCCCGCTGCTGGCTTGGCGCTGGCCCACGTCCGTGGCCACGGACGACGACCGGCCCGCCGACACGGTCGACCAAGCGCAGCGGCTGGCGCGCACGGCGTCGCACGCCCTCGGTCTGGCCGCGTTGACCGCCGTGTGGGCGGCCGGCAGCGAGATCTGGCGTTACGTGTTGTTGCTGCTCAGCCGGTACGGCGCGATGTCGGGGACCACGGTCGGCGTGTCGGACGCGATGGTCGTGTCGTCGTCGGTGGTGACGTTCGTGGCGTCCGCGGTCGCCCTGGTGTTCACCCTGCTGTGGCTGCGCCGGGCCCGCAACGCCGCCGCGGCGGAGGCGGGCTACGGGCCGTCGAGGTCGGACCGGGAGGTGCTGGTCGGCCTCGTGGTACCGGGCGTGAACCTGGTGGTCCCCGGCTCGGTGCTGGCGGAGCTGGAGCACGCCGCGCTGCGCGAACCGGCCACCGCCCGCCCGTCCCCGTCGAAGCTGGTCCGCTGGTGGTGGGGCCTGTGGGCGTTCACCGGACTGTTCGTGGCGTTCACGCTGGTGTGGGGCTTGCGCGACAGCGTGCAGGCGATGGCGGACGGCGTGCTGTTCCACGCGGTGGCCGACCTGCTGGCCGCCGCCGTGGCGATCGTGACCGCCGTGGTGGTCCGCCGCATCACCACGCTCCTGCTCCCGGTGGACGCCGGCGCCATCCGCCGGATGAGGGTCGTGGACGTGAAGGACGCCCCGACCCCTGCCCTGCGCCCGGTCCGCGCCTCGGGCTCGCGCCGCTGACGCCCCGGTTCGCCGGTTCCCGCTCGGCCAGGAAGCCCTCCCTCCGGCTCGAACCGCAGCCCGCCCGTGCTCGCCGACTCGGTCGGTCTGGCGATGCTGGTCGTGCTGGACACCCTCACGCCCGCCGAACGCGTCGCGTTCGTGCTGCACGACCTGTTCGCCGTGCCGTTCGACCAGGTCGCCGCGCTGATCGAGAAGTCGGTCGCCGCGACCAGGCAACTCGCCAGCCGCGCCCGCCGCCGCGTGCAGGGCCAGGTCCCGACCCCGGACCCGGACCTGGCCCGGCAACGCGACGTGGTCAACGCGTTCTTCGCCGCCGCCCGCGACGGTGACCTCGGCGCCCTGGTCGCCGTGCTCGACCCGGACGTCGTGCTCCGCTCGGACGCCGGCGCGGGTTCACGCTTCACCGTCACCTACACCGGCGCGCGCACGGTGGCGGGCCAGGCGGTCACGTTCGGCCGACTGTCCCCGTTCGCCCGCCCGGCCCTGGTCAACGGCGCCGCCGGGGTCGTCGTCGTGGCCGACGGACGGCCGCTGTCGGTCATGGCGTTCACCGTCAGCGGCGGGCGGATCGTCGCCATCGACGTCCTGGCAGACTCCGAGCGCCTCCAGGACGTCGTCGTACTCCCAGACGAGCGCGAGGGGGACGCGCCGGCCGTACCGCTTGAGGGCTGATTCGGCGGAGACGTGCTGGCCGATGAACGTCCGGCCGGTGTCGGGATCGCGCCGGTAGACGATCGCGTCCGTCCGGTCCTCCTCGATGATCTCCATGCCCCACGCGAAGATGCGGGTGCGGTCGGTCGCGTCCACCAGGCTGAAAAGGTTCGCTTCCACACCGACGACTGTGCGGCCGGGAGATCCGCCCGATGCGGTGAAGCGAGGCGGGAATCCCGCATCCGCGCGTCCCACCGGATCATGCTGCCCTGTGCCCACCCCGCCACCGTTCCGCCGCCGTCGGCTGGGTCGCAAGCTCGCCCGGATGCGCACGCAGGCCAAGCTGACCCTCGAAGAGGCCGCCAAAGCCCTCTACCGCACCAAGTCCACCCTCCACCGGCTGGAGAAGGGCGAGACCATCCTCGACATCCACCTCGCCAAGTCGATGATGGACCTCTACGACCAGTACGACCCCGACCTCATCGACCAGGCACTGCGAGCCCGCGAGCCCGGCTGGTGGACCACCTACGGCATCGAGAACCAGGGCTACATCGACGTCGAGACCGAAGCCGCCTCCGTGCGCGACCTGTCGCCGCTGATCATCCCGGGCCTGCTCCAGACGACCGGCTACATGCGTGCGATGTTCGAGTCGCACCGGCTGAAGCGCACCAAGCGGTGGCTGGAGAACGACATCCGCGTCCGCCGGATCCGGCAGCGGCGACTGACCGACCCGGACGACCCGCTGAGCCTGCACGCGATCATCGAGGAAGCCGCGCTCCGCAAGGTGGTCGGCAGCCGCGAGGTGATGCGCGAGCAGCTGGCCCACCTGCTCGACATAGCGGAGCGGCCCAACGTGACGATCCAGCTGGTGTCCGACGAGCGAGGCGTGGTCGACGGCATGGCCACCGCCTTCACCCTGCTCGGGTTCCCGACACCGGACGAGCCGGAGGTCCTGTACATCGAGTACCTGACCGGAGCGCTGCACATCGAGGAGGAGCGGCAGCTCCGAGAGGCTAGACTGACGTTCGGTTTCGTGGCCTCCCAGGCGTTGAGCCCGGAGGATTCGGTGGCCTTGATCGAACGGGTTCTGGCCGAGTGAAAGAGGCGGTGGACGTGTCCACAGCGGACCTCTCCGGTGTGACGTGGCGCAAGAGCAGCCGGAGCAACGGCGCGAGCAATGCCAACTGCGTCGAGGTGGCGTTCACCGAGTCGGCGGTCGCCGTCCGGGACTCGAAGAACCCGGGTGCCGCAACGCTGGCGTTCCCCGCTGTTCAGTGGTCGTTCTTCCTCCGGCACTTGGGCTCCTGACCGCTCGCGTGCCACCGTGGCCCCATGCGGGTACTCGCGGCGGCACTGATCCTCACCCTGCTCGGTTCCGGGCTCGGCTCCGGCGTGGCGAACGCGGACAGCGGGAAGAAGTTCGACCTCCAGGCCCACCGGGGTGGCATCGGGCTGACGGTCGAGAGCACGTTGGCGGCGTTCGGCAAGGCGCTCGAACTGGGTGTCACGACGCTGGAGCTGGATGTCCAGATCACCAAGGACGGCCGGGAGGTCGTCACCCACGACCGCAGGACGAACCCGAACAAGTGCGTCGACACCGCGCCCGCGTTCCCCGGTGACCCGGCGTTCCCCTACGCGGGCAAGTACGTGAAGGACCTGACGTTCGCGCAGGTCCGCACACTGGACTGCGGTTCGCGGCGCTGGTCGCAGTACCCGGACCAGGAGCTGTCGCCGGGCGCGAGGATGCCGACGCTGGCCGAGGTGTTCGCCCTCGCCCGCGACTACCGGGCGTTCGGCGTGAAGTTCAACATCGAGACCAAGGTCGAGGCCGCCGCACCGCACGAGACCGCCCCGCGTGAGCAGTTCGTCGAGGTCACGGCCCGCGAGATCCGCAAGTCGGGTTTCTTCCGCAACGTCACCATCCAGTCGTTCGACTGGGGCACGCTGATGCTGTGGCGCCAGGCCGAGCCGCGCCTGCCGCTGGTCGCGCTGACCCAGCCGGAGTTCCTGCGCCCCGGTTCGCCGTGGACGGGTGGCCTGAAGCTGGAGGACTTCGGCGGCAGCGTGGTCAAGGCCGTGAAGAGCTTCGGCGCCTCCGCCCTCTCCCCGGTGCACGGCAACCCGCAGAACGGCAAGGTCGGCGACCCGAACTACGTCCCGTTCACCACGAAAGCCCTGGTGGACGAGGCGCACGCGCACGGCCTGAAGGTCGTCCCGTGGACGATCAACGACCCGGCCACCATGCACAAGCTGATCGACAACGGCGTGGACGGCATCATCACCGACTACCCGGACCGCCTGCGCACGGTGATGGCCGAGCGCGGCTTCAAGCTGCCGAAACAGCACCGCCCGCACCGGTAACGGCGTCCGCCGGACGGCGGATAGCACCGGTATGGCGTTAGCCCAGGAATCACCCAAGAGCCTGATCGACCAACTGCGCGAGCTGGTGCCGTTCCTGCCCGACTGGTTGCTCAAGGCGCTGCTCCTGGTGCTGGTGCTCGGCCTCGTGATGGCCGGTCTGATGCACTGGCTGCCGACGATGCGCTTCGTCGGGCGCCTGGTGAAGCGCTTGTCCGGTGGGGCGAACCGCCGCCGTGCGCACCGGCGGGCGCGGTTCGCCGACCACGTCGAGAGCCAGATGCGGCGGCTCGGTGAGAAGGAGGAGTGGCGCGACTCGCGGTACGCGGAGCTGGAAGCCGAGCTCGAGATCAGCGGGGGCGGGAAGCGCTTGTTCCGCAAGCGCCCGTCGCGGGCGCTGCGCCGGGTTCCGTCGCTGTCGGTCGCGTTGGAGGAGAGCGACGAGCGGATCGTGCTGCTGGAAGGTGAACCGGGCGCGGGCAAGAGCGTGGCGATGCGGCACCTCGCGCAGCGCATGGCCGCGAGCGTCCTGCGACACCCCAGCGAGGACGGCATCATCCCGATCTACGTCAACCTCAAGACGTTCACGCCGGCCGCGTGGCCGCCGAGTGCCGACGACGTCCGCGAGTTCGTGCTGCGCGCCGTCAACCAGGTCCGTGACCGGGACGTCGAGCGATTCCTGGCGGACGAGTTCCAGCCGGGCATCGAAGCGGGCACGTGGCTGTTTCTGTTCGACTCCTTCGACGAGATCCCGGCGATCCTGAGCGCCACCGAGGCGGACGAGGTCATCACCGGGTACGCCGACGCGGTGCACGGCTTCCTGCACGGCATGAACAGGTGCCGCGGGGTGGTCGCGAGCCGGGAGTTCCGCGGCCCGGGGAGGTCCGAGTGGCCGCGGTTCCGCGTCGTGCCGCTGTCGCGGAAGCGGAAGATCGACCTGATCGAGAAGGCCGAGCTGCCCGTCGACGTCGAGCGGATGCTGATCGCGGACCTGCCCACGGCCGACATCGGTGTGCAGCAGATGTCGGACAACCCGCTGTTCCTCGGGCTGCTGTGCGAGCACATGCGGGAGGGCAACGTCTTCCCCACGAACGTGCACTCGGTGCTGGAGACCTACGTGGAGCACCGGCTGCGCCGTGACGAGGCGCAGGTGTCCAGCCACTACGGCGTGGGCCGGGAGGAGCTGCGCGCGGTGGCGGAGGAGCTGGCGTTCACCATCGCCGAGCAGGAGTCGATGGGCCTGGACGTGGACAAGGCGGTGGCCGTGGCGGTGGTGAGCGCCAACCTGCAACGGTCCGCGGACGAGGTGGCGCGTGCGGTCGAAGCGCTGATCTACACGAAACTGGCGCGGACCGGGGACTCCGAGTCGAGCGTGACGTTCTCGCACCGCAGGTTGCAGGAGTACTTCGCGACGTGCGTCGTGATCCGGGATTCGGCACGGGTGGACGTGCGCCTGCTGCTGACCGACGGGCGGTGGCGCGAGACGGCCGTGACCATCCTGCAGACCCAGGACCCGGAGGAGTACGGGGAACTGCTGGTCGCGGTGCGCGCGGTGGTGGCCGAGGGTTCCGACGACGCCCTCTGGCCGCCGCGTGTGCTCTACGTGCTGCACCTGCTGGCCGAAGGCGGGGGCAGGCCGGGGCCGGACATCGCCGGGCGGGCCGGGCGGATCCTGCGCCGGGCCTGGCAGGAGGGGCAGCGCTACGACCGGAAGTGGGCGCTGGAGGTGGTCGCCGCGGCGGATCGCGACACGGGGGTGGAGTTGCTCCGGAAGGCGTTCGAGAGCCCGAGCGAGTGGCTGCGCCAGGAGGCGTACAAGCAGGTGCGCAAGGTGCCGGACGTCGCGGGCGAGGTGGCCTCGGGCATCCGGCAGACGCTGCTGGACCTCAGCGTCGGCGGGGTCCTGTGGCGCAACCGCCGGTCGGTGCTGAGCCAGGTGAGCCGCCTGCCGGACTCGGACGGGATCGTGCGGTACTTCCGGTCCCTCCTGCTCGCGCCTTTCCTGCACGTCGTCACGTTGGTGCTGAACCTGGTGCTGCTGGCCCACCGCCGGGGTGACCCGTCCATCCCGGACCTCGCCAGCAGCTTCGCCGTGGGGCTGATGGTGTTCTACGCGTTGCGGCTGTCGCTCGCCTCCGCGTCGGTTCGCGGGAGCAGGCTCCGCTACCTGCACTGGCTGATCTCACCGCGGGACGACTCGAACTTCACGGCGGTGCTGCGGGTGGCCGGGCTGAGCCTGTACCTCGCGGTACTGGCCGTCTTCCTGATCGGTGCGGTGTTGGCCGGCTCCCTGCTGGACGCCGCCCTGGGCGTGGCCGCCGCGGCCAACCTGGTGCTGGTCGCGGTCCTGCTGACCGGGCTGCACGTCAGCGGGGACGTGCGGCCGCAAGCGCGCAGGCTGGCCCGGATCGCCTGGAGAGGGCTGCGCGGCAGCGTGCGACCGGTGCTCGCGGGATGTGCGTCGGTCGCGGCCCTGGGTGCCGTCGCGCTCGCTTCCCAGGGCACGTTCTTGATCGTCGTTGGAGGGCTCGTGGCGGTGTCCCTGCTGGGTGCGGTGGTGATGTTGACCGTCGGTTTCGTGCGGGGTCGGGTCGAGTCCGCCAGGGTGTGGCGGTACTTGCGCACGGCCGGGAACGAGCCGTTGACGAGGGCCGGGCTGCTGCGCTTCCTGACCGGTGTGCGCAGCGAGGCTTCGGTGCTGCGGCTGCTCGCCGTCATCGGTCGGGACGAAGGCGCGGTCGACGGTGAACTCGGTGACGCGCTCGACGCGCTGGCCGGCGCGATGGGGGAGCCGGGCGGGGTGCGCGCCCTGCTCCACCCGGATCAGCCGGAGGCGGCCTGGTCCGAGCAGCGTGGTTGGGTGCGCAGCACCACCGTCCTGGACGAGGTCAACGTGCTGCTCGAACGATCGCGTCGGAAGGCGGAGTTCGGTGTCACTCCGCCGTCAGCGGCAGGTCGTGCAGGCCGCGGATGACGAATTCGGCGCGGCGGCGGGGTGGTGCGGCCAGGGTGGCGGTCGGCAGTTTGCGGGTCAGGGAGGACAGGGCGGCCTGGACCTCGATGCGGGCCAGCGGTGCGCCCAGGCAGTAGTGGATGCCCATGCCGAAGCCCAGGTGGGGGTTGGGGTCGCGGGTGATGTCGAACCGGTCCGGGTCGGTGAAGACCTCGGGGTCGCGGGCGGCGGCGCCGAGCAGGGCGGCGATCTTCTGGCCCGGTTCGACGCGGTGCCCGGCGATGGTGACAGGCTCGGTGGCGGTGCGTTCGAACAGTTGCAGCGGCGAGTCGTAGCGGATCAGCTCTTCCACCGCGGTCGGCAGCAGGGCGTGGTCGTCGACCAGGCGGCGCCACTCGTGCGGGTGGTTCATGAGCGCTTGGACGCCGTTGCCGATGACGTTGACCGTGGCCTCGTGGCCGGCCATGAGCAGCAGCACGGCGGTCGCGACCAGTTCGTCCTCTGTCAGCCTGGCCCCGTCGGTGTCGGTGACGGCCACCAGGTCGGACACCAGGTCGTCACCGGGTGAGCGCCGCCGCAGCGCGACCAGGTCCCGCAGGTAGGCGACGAACTCGGTGGCCGCGTGCTCGGCCGCCGCCTGCTTGTCGTCGGCCAGGTCGTACTCGTACATCTTCACGATGGCGTTCGACCACGGCTGGAGCAGCGCGCGGTCCCCGGCGGGCACGCCCAGCAGTTCGGCGATCACCTCGACCGGCAGCGGCGCGGCCACGTGCGACAGCAGGTCGGCCTGACCCTCCGACGAGACCTCGGCCGCCAGTTCGTCCATCAGCCGGTCGGCCAGCTCGGCGATCCACGGCCGCAGCCGCTCCACGTGACCGCGGCCGAACGCGGCGGCCACCAGCCTGCGCAGCCTGCTGTGCGTGGGCGGCTCGTTCTCCAGCAGCGAGTTGCGGTGCAGCAGGTTGAACGACGTGAACCGCTCGACCGGCTTCGCGTCGGTCCAGATCCGGCCGAGCGAGCGGTGCTTGAGCACGGCCGACGCCGCCGCGTGCGACACGGCGACCGCGATGCCCATCTCCTCGTGCCAGTGCACCCCGCCCTGTGCGCGCATCGCGGCGAACGCGGGGTACGGATCGGCGATGAAGGCCGGATCGTGCTGGTCGAAGGAGGTCACGGTGACGGACGGTAGGTCTTGAGCGCGGCTCGCGTCCATCCGAGTGTGGTTGTTGTGGCAAACATTCAGCGACCTGTGACGTTTTGTAGTCAGGTTGACCCGGTACGTGGTCCGCCAGGAGCATCCCTGGACGTGTCACCTGAAGTCGTCGCCCACCGAGGCGCGTCCACCCACCGCCCCGAGCACACGCTCGCCGCCTACGAACTGGCCCTGCGGCAGGGCGCCGACGGGCTGGAGTGCGACGTGCGGCTCACCAGGGACGGGCACCTCGTGTGCGTGCACGATCGCACGATCGACCGCACCAGCGGCGGCACGGGCGTGGTCAGCGCGATGACCCTGGACGAGCTGCGCCGGCACGACTTCGGCAGCTGGCACGGTGGCGAGCCGGCCGAGGTGCTGACCCTGGACGTGCTGCTCGGGCTCGCCGCGGACCACGGCAAGCGGCTGTTCATCGAGACCAAGCACCCGGTCCGGCACGGCGGCCGGGTGGAGCGCGGGCTCGCCGAGCAGTTGGACCGCCACAAGCTCGACGTGGTGATGATGTCGTTCTCCGTCTTCGCCGTGCACCGGTTCAAAAAGCTCAAGCCCGAGGTGCCCACGGTGCTGCTCTACGACCGGCTGTGGCCGACCACGAAACCCCACTTCGTGGACTACGCCGGACCGGGAGTTCACCTGCTCAGGCGTCACCCGGGCAGGGGTGAGGGTGCCTACGTGTGGACGGTGGACGACCCGGCCGACATCGCGTTGTGCCGGGAGCGTGGCGTGCGGTTCCTCGCCACCAACAACCCGGAGGAGACGCGCGAGCACCTTGCGGATAACTTGACGCCCGACCAGCCCTGAGACCGAGGAGGCGCGCGGTGGCGAAGCGGACAGCCGTGAAGAACAAGCCGGCGGACGGCGTCAACCCGCGGCAGCCGTGCCCGTGCGGCTCCGGCAAGCGCTACAAGGCGTGCCACGGCTCGGCGGGCGGCGCGGCGGACGTGATCGTCTCCCGGCCGTTCCAGGGCCTGGCGGCCGAGGCGGAGCTGATCGCGCTGCGCGAGTTCGTCCCCTCGGCGACGGTGAAGCTGCCGCTCAAGGACACCTCCGGGCGCGAGATCGTGCTGGCGACCGTGCTGCCGATGGCGGCGGCGGGCCTGGTGCGGGCGGACGGCACCGCGTTCGTCGGCCTGCAGGTGCAGACCCGGTCCGGCGACCTCAGCCGCGACCTGGCCCGCGCGGTCCAGTGGGCGCTGACCGCCAAGACCGGTGACGCCCTCGCGGTCGTCGGCCCGGACGACGGCTCGAACCCCGGTCGGCTGCAGGACCTGCTCGACCCCGAGGCCACGTTGAGCCCCGAGCTGCACGCCGACTTCGCGTGGTGGCTGCCGCCGGACAACGAGCCGTCCGGCGAGGTGGCGCTGTCCCTGGAGCGCGCCAACGCCGCGATCCTGCCCACCGAGCGCCTCGACGCGCCCGGTGTGGACGCCGCCTACTGGGTGGACGCGGGCGACAAGGCGCACCTGCGCTGGGTCCGCCCCGAGCCGGAGGAGGCGCTGCTCGCGGCGCTCGCCCGGCTGTCCGTGCGCGGCGAGCTGGACCTGGGCGAGGGTTCCCGGTACGCCGGTTCGTTCCGCGCGCACGGCCTGCTCGTCCCCGTCTGGGACCTGGACCGGGAGCTGCACTCCAGCGAGTGGGCACCGGACGCCGAGGCGCTGGGCAAGCGTTTGCAGGACTCCCTGACCAGCCTCGACGCCGAACCGCTCACCGAGCAGGAACGGCGGGCGCGGGACGGTCTGCGCGGGCGGCAGATCACCCTGCGCTGAACCTGTCCACAGGTATCCCCAGCTTTGTCCACAGGTACCTGTGGACAAGTGAGGAGGCGGAGTGATCCTGCGGATCAGCCCGAAGGCCGACTGGCGGCGTGCCCGCGAGGACGGCGCGATCCCGCTCGACCTCGACGGTTTCGTGCACTGCTCGGACCCGGGCACGGTGCACCTGCCCGCCAACCGCCTGTACCCGAACCGGCACGACCTCGTGCTGCTGGTGATCGATCCGGAGGGCCTGCCGGTGCTGTGGGAGCCGGGCGAGACCGAGGACGGCCCGTGGTTCCCGCACGTCTACGGGCCGATCCCGGCCGACGCGGTGGTGGCCGTGCACGAGTTCACCCCGGACGCCGACGGCGCGTTCCGGCCGTTGCCCGTTTTGTGACCTTGGTCTGAGGCAACCGACCACCCCCTTCGAGCGTGTCCTCTCCGACGGTGGCTGAGGGGCCATCGCCGGAGGGGGTTACGAGGTGACCGCGGTCTTGCCGGGGGAGAGAGCCACCGATCGTGGTGGGGGGACGACGGCGGACTTCGCCGATTTCGTGCGGATGTCGTTGCCGGGGCTGTTGCGCTACGGGCACGCGTTGACCGGCAACCCGCACGACGCGGGCGACCTGGTGCAGTCGGTGCTGGAGAAGGTCGGCGCGCGGTGGGCGGCGGTGCTGCGCAAGGGCGAGCCCCTGGCGTACGTGCGGCGGTCGATGGCGAACGCCAACACCAGCCGGTGGCGCCGTCGGCGGCGTGAGGACCTGGTGGCGGAGTTCCCGGACGCGGTCGCCGCGGCGGCGCACGACCGGCTGGAGCACGAGCCGCTGTGGCAGGCGTTGCGAGCGCTGCCGCCGCGTCAGCGCGCCGTGGTGGTGCTGCGCTTCTACGAGGGCCTGTCCGAGGCCGAGATCGCGCACACCCTCGGCGTGTCCGCGGGCACGGTCAAGAGTCAGAACAGCAAGGCGATGGCGACCTTGCGCGCACGACTGGGGGAGTCGGGGTGAACATCGAGGAGGAGCTGGGCCGGTTGCTGCAGGACGACCGGTTGAACGTGGTGGCCAGGCCGGACGCGACCGAGGTGGTCGTGGCGGGGGCGCGTCGGGTGCGGCGCCGGCGGACCGCGGTGGTGGGCGCGGTCACGGCGATCGCCCTGGTGGCGAGCGGGTGGGGGGTGACCGCGCTGGGTGGCTCGTTGAGCCTGCCGACCGTGGACCCGGCCGTGCTGCCGACCACCACCACGACCACGGCGCCGGCGGGTCCGGTGACGGTGACGGCGGCGCCGAGCACCGTGGTGGAGACGGTCACCGTGACCGTGACGCAGGGACCGCAGCGGCCGAACATCGGGTACGGCTCGGTGAAGTTCGGCATGACCGAGCAGGAGGTGGCGGCCACCGGCCTGGTGACCGCGGCGCCGGGGGGCGAATGCGTCGCGTTCAACTGGACGAGTGACCCCGGCACGGTGAACGCCGTGCTCGTGGCCCGTGGCCAGGGGGTCGTGCGGATCAAGTTGCCGTCGGACGGCAAGACGTCGACGGGGATCGGCGTCGGGGCGACGGTGGCGCAGCTGCAGGAGAAGTACCCGGCGGGGGAGCAGCACAGTCCGGGGTTCTACGACGTGCCCATGACGGGTGACGTCGGCTGGAAGTACGTCTTCGTGCTCGAGGCCGAGAAGGTCGTCGAGATCAGGATGCAGCGGCTCACCGCCGACTGCTGGGCTCAGGGGGAACAGCGATGAAGGTCATGGGTGTGGTGCTGGTGGTGGCGGGTCTGGCGCTGGTGGGGTGCACGGCCGAGCCGGACGCGTCGATCGGCACGGCGTCGGCCGCGACGACCACGACGACTTCGACCACGCCGCCGTCGAGCACGTCGGCTGTCGCGCCGAGCACCGTCACGGTGCGGTCGACGGTGACGAGCACCGTGCAGGAGACCGTGGTGGTGGACACGACGCCGGTGCTCAGCCACTCCGCGTTCGGCGCGATCAAGCTCGGCATGACCCGCGAGCAGCTCGTGGCGACCGGCCTGGTGGGGGAGCCGACGCTGCGGATCAGCGCGCAGTGCGACGTGTACCACTTCAAGTCCGGCAACGGCGCGGCGTGGATCCAGGACGGCCAGGGCCTCATGGCGATCAACGTGAAGTCCGGTGCGCGGACCGCCGAAGGGCTGCCGGTCGAGATCAGCCCGGCCGACCCGCGGCTGACGCAGACCTACCCGAGCGGTGAGAACGGGCCGAACGGCTACTCCGTGTGGGTGAACGACAACGTGTTCTACTTCTTCCAGGGCGGCACCACGCTCGCCCGTCGGGGTCAGGCCTGCTTCAACTGACCTCGGCCGCGGGCAGGGCAGTGGGAGAGGATGGGCCGATGAAGCCGGTCGTGCTGGCGGTCCTCCTGCTGCTCGCCGCCTGCGAGTCTTCGGCACCGCAGGCCGTGCCGCCCACCCCGGACGTCAGCGCGACGTCCGCGGCGGGCGGCACGGCCGTGCTCGACGAACGCGGCATCGGCGCGGTGCGGCTGGGCATGACGGCGGCCGAGCTGGAGGCGACCGGCGAGATCGGCGCCGACATCACCACCCCGGAGTTCTCCTGCGCGATCCGCGAGCTGAAGGCCGCGAAGGGTTGGGTCGGGATCCAGGACGGCGTGGCGGTGGAGATCCGGGTCGACGCGGGCGCCGGCACGCCGGAGGGCCTGCGCATCGGCGACTCGCGGGCCCGCATGCACGAGATCTACCCGGGCGTCGAGCAGTACCCGCACGGCTTCATCCGGCCGCTGGACGGCGAGACCGGCTACAAGTTCTTCTTCGAGAACGCGGGCGACACGCTCACCGGCATCGGCCTGGTGCGGGCCGACCGGGGTTGCCTGACCTGAAACGGCCGCGACGCCCGCCACCGGGGGAGGTGACGGGCGTCGTTCGCTGTCCGCGGTTCGGGTTTACAGGCTGCCGCCGGCGGCCCGGGGAGCGCCGCCGTCGGCTTCCTCGCCCACGGTCTCGCGGGTCAGGAAGTTCTCCACGTGGAACAGGTTGCCGTCGGCGCGGTCGATCACGGTGAGCAGCGTGCTCATCGACGCGACCTCCTCCACCTGTTCCTTCAAAAACCACTGGAGGAACTGCTCGCCGATGTAGTCGCCCTCGTCACGGGCGGTCTTCGCGAGCGTCACGATCTGCTCGGTGACCTTCTTCTCCTGCTCCAGCGCGAGCGCGACCGGCTCCCGCGGCGCGGTGAAGTCGTTGCGCACGTCATCCACCCCGGGAATGGCCACCGGCAGCCCGTTGTCCATCAGGTACTGCACGATCATCATGGCGTGGTTGCGCTCTTCCAACGCCTGCTTGTAGAAGTGCGACGCGAGGCGTGGCAGGTCGTTGCCGTCGAACCAGACCGCGATGGCCACGTACTGCTGCGAGGCCGTGAACTCGTTGCGCACCTGCTCCTGAAGCAGGCCGTGGAACTTCGAGGAACGCGCGGCGGAAATCTTCTTCAAGTTGACAGCCATACTCGCAGAATAACCGAAAGTGCGGTTTAATACACCGCAGGTAAGGCTTGCCAAGATGAGGAAAGGGTTACCGAATAAAGCTTAGGCAACCCTTTCCGTTGCGCATTCAGACCAGTGGCGCGCGGTCGATCGGGCACGACATGCAGCGCGGCCCGCCGCGGCCGGAGCCCAGTTCGGAGCCGCTGATCCGGATCACCTCGACGCCCGCCTCCTCCAGTCGCGCGTTCGTCTCCACGTTCCGCTCGTAGGCCACCACCAGGCCCGGTCCGACGGCGAGCGTGTTGTTGCCGTCGTCCCACTGCTCGCGTTCCGCGGTGACCGGGTCCAGGCCGGTGTCGATCACGCGCAGCCGGTCGATGCCCATCGCGTCGGCCGCCGCCTCCAGGAACGGCCGCCGGTCGTCGACCACGACACCGCCCGCGCCGTCGGACCGCACGGGGTAGGCGAACAGGTTGTCCCGCACCGCCGGGTACATCACCACGGCGTCCCGGTCGACCATCGTGCACACCGTGTCCAGGTGCATGGTCGCCCGCTCCTGCGTGATCGGCACCGCCAGCACGGTGTGCGCCAGGCCGTCGGCCAGCGCGGACCGGGCGAACGACTCGGCGCCCGCCGGCGTGGTCCGCTCGCCGACGCCGATCGCCAGCACGCCCGGTGCCAGCAGCAGCACGTCGCCGCCTTCGACCGGCGCGGAGTGCGCCCCGTAGGCGCGGCCGGTCTTGCGGAACCGCGGGTGGTAGGCGTAGATCAGGTCGGTCAGCGCGGTCTCCCGGTCGCGCGCGGGCAGCGCCAGCGACGTGATCGCGACCCGGTCGCCCACCCACACCGACGAGTCGCGGGTGAACAGCAGGTTCGGCAGCGGGTCTACCGCGAAGTCGATCGGGTGGTGCATCTTGCGCACCAGCGACGCGCCCTCGGCGGCGGGCAGCTCCTCGAACGTCATACCGGTCATCAGCGCGGTGGCCAGCTGGTCGGGGCTGATCGAGGCCAGGTGCGAGCGCAGCGCGTCGGCCAGGTCGATGCCCAGCCGCCGCTCGTTGACCGCGCTGTGGATGCCCGCGATCCGGGCCCGGTCGTCGTGCAGCGCGTCGACCAGCAGGTCCGCGAGCAGCAGTACCTCGACACCGCGCCCGCGCAGCAGTTCGGCGAACGCGTCGTGCTCCTCCTGGGCCCGGTCGACCCACGGCACCCCGTCGAACAGCAACTGGTCGTTGTTGCGCGGGGTGAGCCGCTTGAGCTCGGCGCCGGGACGGTGCAGCAGCACCGTGCGCAGGGGGCCGACTTCGCTGTCGACGCGGGGCGCCGGTGCCGGTTCGCCGTCGGTGGACGCGGTCTGGGCGATGTGCGCAGTCACGGCACCGAGGGTAACCCGAGGTCGGTCGGATCAGCAGCTCTGCGCGGCCCGTTCCAGCGAAACTCGATCGTATGATGGCCTTGGAACGGTGATTCGTTGCTTTGGCGTGCATTTAGACGTGTGAAGTGTTGCGTTGTGGAGTGGCCTGCCGGTCCGTCAAGGTGGTTGCGGGATGATCGTGTTCTACCGGGGAGGATCAGTGGCGGACTTCCACTTGTTCATCGACGCGCCCGACAACACCGCTTCGGCGACCGGCCAGTTGCTCCAAGAGCTGGTCAGGGGCGCGCGGGTCGACGCACGGCCCGCGCCGGCCGCGTCACCGGAGGGCTCGAAGAGCGGCGCGGGCGCGACCATCGCCGAACTCGTCCTCAACGGCGCGCTGCCCGCCGCGGTGGCCGGCGCCGTCGCGTCCGTGGTCGCGTCGTTCGTGCAGCGCGGCGGCGCCCGCAAGGTGACGATCAAGAACGGCGACGACGAGATCACCGTCGAGGGCGTGGACGCCCGCTCGCAGAAAGCGCTCCTGGAGGCGTGGCTGCGCGAGCACGAGAGCGAGGGGTGAGGTGGGCCGGCACGCCCTCCTCGTCGCCACCGGCGAGTACGAGGACGTGCGGCTGAGCAGGCTGCGCGCGCCCGAGCAGGACGTGGAACGGCTCGCCGCCGTGCTGGAGGACTCCGACGTCGGCGGGTTCACCACGGTCGAGGTGCTGCGGGACCGGGCCGACCACGAGATCCGCCGCGCGGTCGAGGACCTGCTCGCGCCGCGCGAAGCAGACGACCTGGTGCTGCTGTACTTCTCGTGCCACGGCCTGACCACGGCGGCACGACGGCTGTACTTCGCCGCTTCGAACACCGTGCAGGACCGGCCCGCGGGCACCGCCATACCCCGGTCGTTCCTCAACGAGCAGCTGGAGGACTGCCGGGCGTCCGGCCGGATCCTGCTGCTGGACTGCTGCTTCAGCGGCGCGTTCGTGGAGGGGTTCAAGGCGGCCGGGACGAGCGTGCTGGATGACGTCGGCACCGGGTACGTGGTGATGACCGCGTCCAACGCCTACGAGTACGCGTTCGAGCAGGACTCGCTGTCCCTGGACGCGCCGGTCGCGTCGCTGTTCACCGACGTGCTGATCGAAGGCCTCGCGGGCGGTGCGGCGGACCTCGACGGCGACGGGTGGATCGACGTCGACGAGCTGTTCAAGTACGCGCAGGCCGAGGTGCGCGGCCGGCGCCCCGACCAGACGCCGCAGTTCTTCGCGCACGGCTCGTCGCAGCCGCTGCGGATCGCGCGCGCCGGTGGCCCGCCCGGTCGCCGGCCCCGGGGCACGGCGTCGTACACGTCCGGTCAGCTGCTGGTGGCGCGCGGTTTCCGGGCCGCCGCCGAACCGGTGTGCCGGACGTTGGGGCCGATGGGGCGGCGGGCCGTGGTGTTCGTGGACCGGCGGCCGGTGGAGCTGGCCGACGCGTCGGCGATCGTGGCCGCGTTCCAGCCGGACGACCCCCGGAACTGGCTCGGCGCGGGGTACGTGCGCGACCTGGTGCTCCAGGTGCGGCGGGACGCCGGTGACGGCGCGGCGTCGGCGGTGGCCGTGGCGCGCGGCGCGATCGGCGGGCTGGTCGAGGCGATGCGCGACGGCCACAACCCGGTGCGGCTGATGCGCGGCGTCACGGCCGCCGCCGCCCGCGCGGACGAGCTGATCACCGACGCCTCGGTGCCGGTGAAGCCGGCGGACGTGCGGGTGGTGGCGACCGCCGCGGCGGGCGGCGCCGAGATCGGAGGCCTCGTCGCGGAGGTGGTCGGGAAGGCCGGGTCGGGTGCCCCGATCCTGGTGGAGGAGGGCCGGGGCATCAGGCTGGAGTACGAGGTCCGGTCGGGCCTGCGCCTGGCAAGTGGCTACGCGTCGAGCCTGTTCGTGACCGACGCGGAGCGGGACGAGGCGGTGCTGGTCGACGCGCGGGTGCTGCTGGTGACCGGACGCCTGCCCACCGGGATCCGCGCGGTGCTCCACAGGCACTTCGGCGTGGCCGGCTACGTGTTCGTGGTGTGCGAGGAGCTTCCGCACGATGCGCTCACCGAGTTGCTGCTGCCCGGCGTGCACAAGGTGCTCGCGGCCGTGACCGACTCCGACGAGCTGAACCGGCTGCACGCGACGGTGGGCGGCACGATCCTCGACGCGGACCTGCTGCAGACGGCGAACCCGCACTCGTTCGGTCGGGCGACGAAGGTCGTGGCCACGTCCCGGGAAACCCTGGTGTACGGCGGCCTCCCGCAGGGTGACACCACGGCGGGGTCGATCAGCGGTGACACGAAAGCGGGCTTGATCCGTGTCCCCGCCGCCGATCTGCCGAAGGTGGAGCGCGCTGTGCGTGCCGTGCGCAGTGCCGCACACGAGGGCGTACTACGCGGCGGTGGTGTGGGCTTGGCCGACCTGGGCGCTCGGCTGGCGTCGGACGCCACCGGTACCGCGGAGGAGATCGCCGGCTGGCAGGCCTTCGCCGCCGCCCTGGCAGAACCGGCCCGCCGCATCGCCGAGAACGCCGCCGTGACCGTCGCCGACCTGGACCCCGACCTGCTCGACTCGGCGGGCGTCGCCCGCACCGTCGTCACCGCCGCCGCCCACACCACCTCCCGCTTCCTCCTGGTCCACTGACCCCGCGTGTCCCGCGTTCAGGGCAACCAGGACACGTGACCGCGCAACAGCGTGTAACCGACGAACGCGACCACGTCGAGCAGCGCGTGCGCCACCACCAGCACCCACAACCGGTTCGTCCGCTGCCAGACCTTGCCGAACACCAGGCCCATCACCACGTTCCCGATGAACCCGCCGAAACCCTGGTACAGGTGGTACGAGCCGCGCAGCACCGCGCTGGCCAGCAACGCCGTGTTCTCCCGCCACCCGAGCTGCCGCAGCCGGGTGATGAAGTACCCGACCACCAGCACCTCCTCCGCCCACGCGTTGCCGATCGCGGCCAGCACCAGCACCACGGCGCGCCACCACGACTCGTCCAACGTGGACGGCAACACCGCCAGGTTCAGCCCCAGGTTCCACGCGACCAGGTAGAACACCAGCCCCGGGATGCCGATCACGGCGGCCAACCCGAGGCTGCCCAGAGCGTCCGGCCCGATCCGGGTGCGGTCCAGGCCCAACGCCTTCAACTTGATCCCGCCCTGCCACAGCAGGTACAGCCCCAAACCGCCCCACGCGGCCAACTGCACCACGCTGAGCAGCTGCGCGATCAGGTCCAACAGGTCGAACCGCGCCCGCGGGACGTTGATCGCGACCTTCTGCTCGTTGAGCGGAACCGGGTCCAGCAGGCTGTCCAACAGCCGCACCAGGCTCCGCACCCCGGACAACCCGAGCGTCACGGCGAAGACGAGCAGCAGTTCCAGCCGGTAGCCGCGCCGCGTCCGGGCGTCGAGGTCTTCGATCACGCCCCTACGTTAACCGCGCCCACGTCACCGGCGTTGCGCCAGGAACGGGCAACCCATCAGGCGACGCAGCTCCACCGCCAGCTCCTGCGCCGTGCCCACCGGGCGGGAGAACGCGATCCGCACGTCGTGATCGGAATCCGACATCTCCACCCGCAGCCGCAGCCCCAGCCGGTCCAAGCCGAGCGGACGGACGTGACCGCCCCTCAGGTCGGCAGGCAGGTGCTGCGCGAGCAAGCCCACCACGTCCCGGTGCGACAGCTCCAGGTGACGCAGCCAGTGGTCCTCGTGCGCGGCGAACGGGTCCGGCTCCGCCTGCGCGAACAGCTCCGGCCGCAACGACGTGGTGCCCTCCGCGTCCGCCACCACCAGCGACGCCGGCGACAACCGCAACGCCGACGCGCCGTGCCCGACGTCGAGCAGCCGCGGGTCCGGGCGAGCCTCGGCGACCAGGACAGCGGCCTCGCGGGCTTGTTCGGCGGTGAGCGCGCGCAACCAACCGGTGATCCACAACAGGCCGCGCACCGGCTCGCGCAGCTGCACCGGCGCCTGGTCGGCGACTTCCAGCATCGCGGTCAGCTCCGCCCGGCGGGCCGCCTCGACCAGCGGGTGCTCGTCGGGCAGCACGATCGTCGCCTCACCGTCCGGGTGGACGTGGTGCAGCACCGGGGTGATCCGGTTCTCCGTGCCGTCGGACGGCAGCAGCGCCGCGCGCCCACCCCGGGCGGCGATCGTGCGGGCCCGCTCCGCCGGCAGCGGCGCCGGCGGTCGACGTGTCGTCTCGTTCACCCGCTCACCTCCAACTTAGGGCAGCCTAACTTGATGGAGGCCGGTGGCGGTAGTCCCACGACCGGCTTACCCGGCTTTTTGTGCGCGGGAACCGTCGACGCAGGTTAGAGGTCGGGGACACGGACGCGGAACGGTCCGGTTGGCCGATTCGGTCCACCCCGCGTTCGTCGTAACCTTGGCTCGATCTGGGCGCGCCTGGCGGAGGTGGCTCGTGGTCGTGCCGAACAAGCCGTCCACCCGGGGTGCGGCACTCGACGACCGGTGGACCCGGTACTGCCTGGAGATCGCCGGCCGGCGCGCGTTCGGCTGGGTCGTCGTCGGCGCACTCGCGTTCGTGCTGCAACTCGCCCTGATCTTCGTGTTCACCGTGACGTCCGCACTGCCGCTCGTGCTGCTGCTGTTCTCCGTGCTCGTCCTCGGGTACGGGCTCAGGCGACGCCGACCGTTCACCGAAGTGCTCGGCGACCACGCGTGGGTCTACGTCCGCATCCACTGGCGCGGCGGACTGCTCGTCGTGCACGGCACCCGACCGCTGGTGCTCGACGTGAGCGCCGGACCCGTCGCCCGCGGCCGGATCAACCGGCACCGGCGGGCGTGGGTCGTCGCACCCGACCGCGCCGGGAACACCGTCGTCACGTTCCGCGGCGTGCCGAAGCTGTTCCCGGCGAAGGTCGTCCGCCGCTGAGTTTGCTGATCATCTATTCGGCTACCCAGGGGAGAACTTCTGGTTTGCTGGGAGCAGTGGTGGGCGAAGCCTGGGTCGACAAGTGCCTGACCAGCGCGGACCGCCGCGCCGTCGGGTTCATCGGGCTGGCCCTGTTCGCCTTGCTCACGCTGTGGGTCGTGTCGGAGTGGACCGGGTCGCGATGGGTGTTCCTGCTCATCCCGCTGTGCGTCGAACTCGCCGTGCCCGGACTGCGGCACTTCTTCTCCCGGCGCGCGCTGCGCCGACTGCTCGACACCTACCCACGGCACCCCGTGTCAGTGCACTTCGTGCCAGGGCGCACCCGCGTCGGACGGCAGACGTACCTGGAGACAGCCGACTCCGACCGCACGTTCCTGCGCCTCGCCGAGGTCCCCGAACGGGTCCGCGAGAACATCCGCCGCGGCGGCCGCGTCTGGCTGGCCGGACCCGACCCGCGCGGCCGTGCGGCGGTCCTCACCCGCGGCGCGCCGTTCATGACCCTCGGCCGCATCGTCATCCGCTGAGGGGCGCTCACCGGCCGACCGGGATGCCGCTCTGCTCCGCCCACGCCGCGACGTCCTCCCGGCGCAACGCCGTGGCCAGCAGATCGGGAAACCGGTCCGGCGTGCAGGCGAACGCGGGCGCTCCGAGCTCCGACAACTTGGCCGCCAACTCGTGGTCGTAGGCGGGCGTGCCGCTGTCGGACAACGCCAGCAGCACCACCACCGTCACCCCGCTCTGCACCAACTCCCGCACCCGCCGCTGCAACTCCCGCGCCACACCGCCCTCGTACAGGTCGCTGATCAGCACCATCACCGTGTCGGTGGGGCGGCGGACCAACGACTGGCCGTAGGCGACGGCGCGGTTGATGTCCGTTCCGCCGCCCAGCTGCGTGGAGAACAGCAGGTCGACCGGGTCCTTCAGCTGCTCGGTCAGGTCGACCACCTCGGTGTCGAACACGACCAGCTTCGTGTCCACGGCCTTCAACGAGGCCAGCGAGGCGCCGAGGACGGCGGAGTACACGACGGACTCCGCCATCGAACCGGACTGGTCGACCAGCAGGACCACGTCCCGCAGCGAGGCCTGGCGACTGCGCCGGCTGTTGCCGACCAGGTCCTGCACGACCACCGTGCCCTGGTCGGGCTGGTAGTGGCGCAGGTTCTTCCGGATCGTCCGATTCCAGTCCACATCGGACAGCCGTGGCCGACTGGTGCGGCGGGACCGGTCGATCGCACCGTGCACGGCAGCCAGGAGGCGGTCGGCGAGCTTGCGCTCGATGTCCTCCACCACCTTGCGCACCACCGCGCGTGCCGTCTCGCGGGTGCGTTCGGGGATGGCGTGGGACAGCGAGACCAACGTCCCGACCAGGCTCACATCCGGCTCCACGCTGGACAGCAACTCGGGTTCCAGCAACAACTGCCGCAACCCCAACCGCTCCACCGCGTCCTTCTGCATCACTTGGACGACCGAACTGGGGAAGTACGTGCGCACGTCGCCCAACCACCGGTGCAACACCGGCGACGACCCACCCAACCCCGCACTGCGTTTACCGCCGGCCTCCACCGGCTCCCCACCGCCGTACAACCCGGTCAGCGCCGCATCCCGCCGCAGATCATCATCCCCAAGCCCACCAAGATCCCCCGCCGCCCCACCCAACAACAACCGCCACCGCCGCTGCCTCTCAACCGCGCTATCCTGCGTCACGCGAACCACCGCCCTCCCGGCCCACCCCAGGCCCTCTGTCACACCATCGGGTGATCATCACCCCAAGATGTACGGAAACACTGTTACCGCCCCTCGGTTAAAACATGAGGAGCCCCGCCAACCACCACCCACATCCACCCCCCACCCCGCCACCCCAACGACCCCACCCCGGCCCGCCCCCGGCTCGGCCCGCCCCGTCCGACCCTCGCCCGCAGCCGGCCCTCTCGCCCTCGCACACGGCCACGCCTTGCAGCCGTGCCCACTCGACGCGACCGCCCGCCAAGCCCCCGGAGCCCGCCACCGGCTGCCACCCGATCCCCCGGACCCGCGCCGCCCAGCCGCGTGACGCCCGGCCCTGCGCAAGCCACTCCGCCCCGGCCCAGATCGCCGCCCATGCACTGCGACCGCCGCTTCCGGCACACCGCGCCTGGACCCCGCACCGCGCCTGGACCCCGCACCGCGCCTGGACCCCGCACCGCGCCTGGACCCCGCACCGCGCCTGGACCCCGCACCGCGCCTGGACCCCGCACCGCGCCTGGACCCCGCACCGCGCCTGGACCCCGCACCGCGCTTGGACCCCGCACCGCGATCGAGCCCCGCCCCGCACCCGCGCGGCCACCCGCCCGCCCCTGCCCGCGTGTCACGCGCCCGCCCCTGCCCGCGTGTCACGCGCCCGCTCCCGCGCTCGCGCCAAGCAGGTCGCGCACGTGGCCGACGAGCCGAGCCGCGAGTTCCTCGTCCCAATCGCCCGACGCCACCGCACCGCCGGCCGTCGTGCCCTTGACCCGGTCGCCGAGCATGCGGCGCTCCGCCGGGCTGAAATCGCCCACCGCGCGCCGCAGGAGTGGCAGAGCGGCGGCGAAATCGTTGCCCGACAAGCCGGACAGCCACTCGTCCACGACGGCGAACAGGCGCGGATCGGCGGTGAGCAGGGCGGCTGAGCCGCGCAGGAAGCCCGCCACGAACGCCGTCGCGCCGGCGGCCAGCGACACCGCGCGGTGCAGGCGGGTGGCCACTTCGTCGGAGTCCAGGACGCCCGTTTCCCACAGCAGCCGGGTCGCGCGGCCGGTTGGCAGGCCGTGGGCGTCGGGCATCGCGACCAGCGACTTCAGCGCACGCCGCCACGTGTCGCGGTGCTCGTCGTCGGCCGCCAGGCGGACCGCGTCGTCCGCGCCCTCGACCGCCCGGACCGCACGTTCCGCCGTGTCCTCGTCCACCCCGCGGCACGCCAGCGGCAGGCCGACCGCGCCGCGCGCCAACAACCCGTGCAGCGCAACGCGAAGCAGCTCAGGGTCCGTGCCACGCACCGAGCCGTAACGCACAGTGGTCGCGAGGTCCGGCAGGGCCGACAGCAGTTCCAGCGCGTCGGTCGCGGCGGCGGCGCAGCGGTCCAGCGCCCGGCGGGACGCGGCGACGGCCTCCGGGATCTCGCACCCCACCGCCTGGCTCAGGGTTTCGGCGGCGTCGACCACGCGGGTGGCCCCCGCCGCACGGGCGATCAGCACGGTCCGCGCGGCCGCCTCGACCGTGGTGCCGTGCCGGGCGGCGACGGCCAGCGCGACCGCGAACTCCGGCCGCCAGTGCAACTGCCACGCCTCGGCGAACGTGCCCAACGTCCTGGTCGTGTCCGGCGTGCCCCACGGCACGTCGAGAACCACCAAGCGCCGCAACAACTTCGACCGTTCACGATCGGTGTCCTTGCGCAGGTCCAAGCGCACCGGCTTGACGGACGCACCGGCCGGCATCCGCAACCGCCGCTGCCACCGCGCCAGATCCGCCGCCAGCGGTGAAGTCGGGACATCCTCACCCACCTCGCCCAACCGCTCACCGACCACCAACTGCTCGTGCACCAGGCGGAGCGGCGTCGCGTCACCCCCGCACAACACCGCCAGCGTCGCCTCCATCACCTCCGACAACCCCGGCGACGGCCGCCCCCGCATCGCGGCCAACGCGTCCGCCAGCCGCACCGCCTCCACCGCACTCGCCGTCGACGCGGGCAAGTCCTCCGCCCGCAACACCCCGCAAGCCTTCGCGAACCAGCGCGGCACGGCGTCACCGCGTTCGGCGCACTCCCACAGGTGCGCATACCACCCGGGCGAAGCGACCCCCGCGCCATAACCGGACGACGCCGCCAGCCTGCCGTGGCTCCACGGCACCCAAGTGCCGGAAATCTTCTTCCGCGGCAAGCCCTTCAGAGCCGCGGCATCGACCGACGCGGGCGGCAGGGTGCGCAGCGCGGGCACATGCCAAGCCCCAGCCACCACCGCGATCGAACCCTCGACGTCCTTCAACGCCTGCCGCACGTTCTGCCGCATCGCGGCTTCCCGCCGCAACGTGCGGGCGTCCACCTGATCGGCGAACTCCTCCCGCAACGCACCCATCGCCTCCGCCACCGCCTCGGCCAGGTCACGTGGGTCGGTGTGGTGCTCGACCACGTCCTCCCACCAGCGCTCCGGGTCGTCGAAACCCGCCGCCTCGGCCAGCGTGCCGAGCGGGTCGACCGCCGCCTTCGGCACGTCGTCAGCGGGAACCGGTTCGGGATCGTCCAGCGAAGCCGCGGCCGGCAGGTCGAAGAACCGCACCGGAACGCCGTTGGCCCGCGCCCACGTCATCGCCCGCCACTCCGGCGAGAACTCCGCGAACGGCCAGAACGCGGCCCGTGCCGGCTCCGCCTCGTCGTGCAGCAGCAACGCCACCGGCGGCGTCAAGCTCGGCACGTGCGGCAACAAGGCATCACCCTCCGGGGGACCCTCGATCAGCACCACCTCCGGTCGCACCGCCTCCAGCGCCGCCGCGACCATGCGCGCCGAACCCGGACCGTGATGCCGGATACCGAGCAACGTCACCCGATCAGGCAACGGCTGTTCGCGCGCCATCAGCCCACCATGTCCTGGCAAGCCCGGTACAGGTCACGCCACTCGGCGCGTTCCTTCACCACCGCCTCCAGGTACTCCTGCCACGCCGCCGTGTCCGACACGCGGTCCTTCACCACCGCGCCGAGCAGCCCGGACGCCAACTCGTCCGCGGTGATCGTGCCGCTGCCGAAGTGCCCGGCCAACGCCATGCCGCTGGTCACCACCGAGATCGCCTCAGCCGTGGAGAGGCTGCCGCTCGGCTTCTTCAGCTGCGTGCGTCCGTCCACAGTGGAGCCATTGCGCAGCTCGCGGAAGATCCGCACCACCCGGCGCACCTCCTCCAACGCCGGCGGCTCGGCGGGCAACTGCAACGCCCGGCCCAGCTGGGCGGCACGCGCCGACACGATCTCCACCTCGTCGTCCTCGGTCGCGGGCGGCGGCAGCACGACGGTGTTGAAGCGGCGGGCGAGCGCCGACGACATCTGGTTGACGCCCCGGTCCCGGTCGTTCGCGGTGGCGATCACGGTGAACCCGGGCACGGCCTGCACCTGGATCCCCAGCTCCGGCACCGGCAACGTCTTCTCGGACAGGATCGTGATGAACGAGTCCTGCACCTCGGCGGGCATCCGGGTCAGCTCCTCCACCCGCACGACCGCGCCCTCGCGCATCCCCGTCATCACCGGGCTCGCCACGATCGCCGCCTCCGACGGCCCCTCGGCGATCAGCCGGGCGTAGTTCCAGCCGTAGCGGACCTGGTCCTCGCCCGTGCCCGCGGTGCCCTGCACGACCAGCATCGAGTTGCCGCTCACGGCCGCCGCGATGTGCTCCGACAGCCACGACTTCGCCGTGCCCGGCACGCCGACCAGCAGCAACGCCCGGTCGGTGACCAGCGTGCCGACCGCGACCTCGACCAGCCGCCGGTCGCCGACGTACTTCGGCGTGATCACCGTGCCGTCCGGCAGCCTGCCGCCGAGCACGTAGGTGACCACCGCCTGCGGCGACATCCGCCAGCGCGGCGGGCGAGGCCGGTCGTCCGCCGCCGCCAAGGCCGCGAGCTCGGCGGCGTACTGCTGTTCCGCGGCGGGCCGCAGCACGGATTCGGTGGTCACTGGCTTTCCTCCCGGTGGTTGAACGCCTCGCGCAGCTGCATGCGCAGGCGCAGGACGTCGAGTTCGACGGTGTGCTCGGGCCAGCGCTCGGTGATGCGGGCCCAGTTCGCGCCGAGGACCTCGGCATCGCCCCTGGCCAGCAGCACCGCCGGCGGACGGCCGGCGCGCCACCTCGGGTCGCGCATCCCGGCGTAGCGGTCGAGCAGGTCCGCGGTGGCCCGCGCGCTCCACGGCGCCGGCAGCTGCGAACACGCGTGGTCGAGCAGGTCGTAGTTCCACTGCCGCGACACCTCGACCACGGTGCGCGCGGCCAGGTCGGCGGGCAGGCCGCCGAGCATCTCCAACTGCTCCATGCCGGTCAACGACCGGGTCGCCGCGACCGCCCACGGCCGGGCGTCGTCCGCGAGCTTCAGGTTGTGCGCCACGCCGCGCAGCAACGCACTCGCCCACGGTCCGCGGGCCAGTTCGGTGGCCGCGCCCTCGTCGTCGGTGTTCAGCCGGCTGGTCCAGTGCTGGGGCGGCACGCTCGCCGCCGCGCCGCGCAACCGGCCCGCGACCCCCGCCTCGGAACCGTCTTTCAGCAGGTCACGGGCCTCGTCCGGCTCGGGCGCGGTGTCCGCCCACAGCTCGTCGTTCTGCACGTCGAAACCGTCCGCGGTCAGCCACAGGCCGCGGTGCAGGCGTTCGGCGGCGCGTTCGGCCAGGGCGGACGTGGGCAGCGTGCGCAGCAGCCGCAACGCCTCGTCGTGCACGCCGATGGCGCGGTCGTCCAACGCGCGTTCGAGGAGCGGTTCGTCGTCCGGGCCGAGGTTCGCTTCCAGGGCGCTGATCAGCACTTGGCGGTCCGTGGCACGGCGTTGGACCTCGAATTGCGCGGCCAGGAACGCGCGTGTCTTCGCCGGATCCTGGTTGCGCGCGCGGCGCAACGCGGCGAGCCGCGACGTGCCGGGCAGGTCAAGGGCCTCGTCGAGGTCGACCTCCTCCGCGACCACGCCGGTCGCGGCCCACGCCCAGGCCGGTCGGATGCCCGCCAGCCACCGCCCGCGGGCACCGAGGACGGCGGACACGGCAGGGCGCAGGCCGGGGTGGGCGGTGCCCAGGCCCAGCAGCGCGGGCAGGTCGCGGTGGTCGGCGACGCCTCGGGCCGCCTTGGCCATGCCGCACCACTCCGTCAGCAGCACCTGGTCGTCCAGGGCCAGGATCTGGACCAGCACGGACCTGGCGGCGGGGTGGACGCGCACGTCGTCGGACGCGGAGGCGGTGGGGAGCGGCGGGGTGTCGACCGGTGGCGGGAGTTGGGCGCCGTGTGCGGCGACTCCCAGGGCGGCGACGCGGTCCAGCAGGGCCGACGGTGTCGTGCCCGCGCGGTGTGCGCCTACCAGGGCCGCTTGGACGGCCTCGTCCCATTCGGCTTGGAGGGTCATGGCCGGCCACCGGTGTGGGTGGTGGTGTCGGTCGGGGTGGTCGTGGGCTGGTGGTTGGCGGCGGGTCGGGGTTGGTGGGTCGCGGTTCCTCGTATGCAACCGAGGGACGAGAACGGTGTTTCCGTACATTTTCGGGCGATGATCACCCGATTGTGCGATGGGGAACCTTGTCTGACCTGCGTGATCATCCCACGACCTCCGGTGCTTCGCCGGGCTTGGCGGTGGCGCCCAGGCGCAGTTCGCGGCCGTTCCACAGGCCCCACGCGTCGAACGGGGCGCCGCCGCTCACGGCCAGCGCCTGGTCCAGGGCGAGGTCGCCCCGAACCGGGATTCCGCGGCCCGTGGAGTCGACCAGGTGACGGGTGTCCTCGGTGACCCGGACCGACGCGCAGCCCAACGGGTGCAGGCGTTGCCACGGGTCGGCTTTCAGGTACTCCTCGAGGCCGGCGAGCGCGGCGCGCCAGGTCGGTGGCGCGGGGATCGGTTCGGCCTGGCGCTCGACCAGCACCTCGCCCACCGCCACCCGGTGCGGTGGGACGCCGGGGTACGGGTGCAGGACGCCCTGGATCCCCACGCCGTGGGTCAACGGTGGCACGGGGCGCGCACCGCCACCGGCATGCCGGACCGCCACCACCCACCCGTGCGAACGGCCCCAGGCCCACTGCCGCACGGTCCGCACCAGGCCGTCGTCGGACTCCAGCTTCAGCAACGGCACCCACTGGTCCGACCAGCCGGGACCGGCGCGCACCTCCTCCTCCGCGACCGAGAAGCCCAGGCGGCGGCGGATCAGGGGGTCCGTGGACGACGACAGCCGGACCAGCAGGTGCAACCCGCCCAAGCGGTCGGCCGCGTCGTGCGCCCAGTGCGGTCCGCCGGCGGCGACGATCCCGCGCACCTCGTCCACCGCCGACGCCAACCCCTTGGCCTGCGCGTCGACCATCCTGGCCTGGATCGAGTGCCACCACGCCGCGTCGCGCGCGGGCAAGCCGGCCAGGCCCGCGCCCGCCACGTCGCCCAGCCAGTCGGTCAGGCCCGCGACGCCACCACGCACCGCGTTCTGCCTGGCCTGCGCCGTCTTCTCCTTGGCCTTGGCCCGCCGCCGCACCGCCTCCGGCGAGTCGTCCGGAGCCGGAACCGAAGCCGCGGGACCGGCCGCACGGCGGCGGGTCAGCCACTCGGTCACCCAGTCGGGCGCCTCCGCGACGGGGAAAGGCTCGCGGACGTCCCGCAGCTGCAACGCCAAAGCGTGCTTGCACGGGAACTTGCGCGACGGGCACGAGCACTTCGTCGCCCGGTCACCCAGGTCGACGCACACCTGGTACGGGTTCTTGCCGCTGCCCTTGCACAGACCCCACAGGGCGGTGTCGCTGCGACCCGTCCCCTGCCAGCCGGAGGACCCCGCCAGCCGGGTGGCGCTGCTCGCCACCTGGCCGTCCGGGGCCTGCTCCAGAAGCGCTCGTGCGTCCATGCCGGCAGACGTTAGAGGCACCCACCGACAAAAAGTCGATCAGTCGAGGTCGGGACCCCGGCGTGCCCAGGACCAGGCGTACTTCGGGTCCTCGGACGCCAGCGCGGCCTCGCCCAGGTCCAGCGGCCGGAAGGTGTCGACCATGACGGCGGTCTCGTCGAAGTAGTCCACGCCCAGCGACGCCTCGACCGCACCCGGCTGCGGCCCGTGCGTGCAGCCCGACGGGTGCAGCGACAACGAGCCGATGCCGATGCCAGACCCCTTCCGCGCCTCGTAGTTGCCGCCGACGTAGAACATCAGCTCGTCCGAGTCCACGTTGGCGTGGTTGTACGGCACCGGGATCGCCAACGGGTGGTAGTCGACCTTGCGCGGCATGAACGAGCACACCACGAAGTTCGGCCCCTCGAACGTCTGGTGCACCGGCGGCGGCTGGTGCACGCGGCCCGTGATCGGCTCGAAGTCGCGGATGTTGAACACCCACGGGTACAGGCAGCCGTCCCAGCCGACCACGTCGAACGGGTGATTGGCGTAGGTGAACCGGGTGAGGCCCGCGCGGTGCCGCACGAGCACCTCCACGTCCTCGCCGTCCACCAGCAACGGCTCCACCGGCCCCCGGATGTCACGCTCGCAGTACGGCGAGTGCTCCAGGAACTGGCCCTTGGCCGACAGGTACCGCTTCGGCGGTCCGATGTGTCCGGTGGCCTCCAGCACCAGGATGTTCATGGGCTGGGACGGCACCACGCGGTACGTGCACGACGTCGGCAGCACCACGTAGTCGCCCTCGGCGACCGGCAGCGCGCCGTAGATCGTCTCCACGACGCCCTCGCCGGACTGCACGTACAGCAGCTCGTCGCCGGCCGCGTTGCGGTACAGCGGGCTGGGCGCGGTGGCGGTCGCGAAACCGATCACCACGTCGGAGTTGCCGAACAGCGTGCGGCGGCCGGTGACCGCGTCGACCTCCGAAGATTCCCAGGTCAGCGCCGGTGTCTTGAAGTGGCGCGGCTTGAGCGGGAGGTTCGGCGTCAACGCGCCGCGCGTCTCGTCGACGGTGACCGCGTCCACGATCGCGGTCGGCAGGTGGCGGTGGTAGAGCAGCGCCGAATCGGCCGAGAAACCCTCGACCCCCATGAGCTCTTCCGCGTACAGCCCGCCCTCCGGCGTGCGGAACTGCGTGTGTCGCTTTCGGGGGATCTCACCCACCTGGCGGTAGTACGCCATGGTTCACTCCGGGCGTTCGATAGTCGGACATCTTTGTTCATTGACCGGTACGCCACTAGCGTGTCAGCCGTGTCAAGCGCCTTCGAACTCCGTGCGCCCGGTCCACGCGGCACTCCGCCCCTGCTCGCGAGGCTTGTCGACGACGCCGCACTGTTCCCACCGGGCAACGCCTCCATGCCCGATGCGGTCCGCGGCCACCTCGACGCACGTGCCGGGGAATGGGCCGGTGCGGTCGGTCTCTTCCTGTGCCCCGCGTCGCGACTCGCCGAGCTCATCACCGAGTTGATCAAGGTCAAGCCGGTGAAGCCGATCGCCCTGTCGCTGGTCATCGACACGGGCCTGGGAGGTGTGCCCAAGGCCGTGTCGATCGTGGAATCCCGCAGCGAACTGCTGGCCCTGCGGATGGTCGAGATGCCCGCCCCGTCCGATGTGGACGAGGTGTGGCTGGAACGCGTCTCGGAGTTCGTGCCCGAGGACGTCATCCGCGTGGTCGAGCCCCGGCGCGGTGGCGCCGAGTGGCTGGACGGCGTGCGCCGCGTCATCGAGCACGGCAGCTGGCCCAAGCTGCGTTGCGGCGGGGTCAGCAAGGAGAACTTCCCCAGCGTGGACGAGGTCGCCGACTTCCTGTCCGTGGTGAGCAGCGGCGGCGTGGCCTTCAAGGCGACCGCCGGCCTGCACCACGCCGTGCGGCACACCGACAGCGAAACCGGGTTCACCCACCACGGGTTCCTCAACCTGCTCGTGGCAACCGCGCGTTCCCTCTCCGGTGGTGACGTGCGCGGGGCCCTGTCCAGCACGGACGCGGCGGCGCTGGGCGCGGAGGCGTCGGGGCTGTCCGACCAGGCCGCGCACGCCGTCCGGGGCGTCTTCGCGTCCTACGGGTCGTGCTCGCTGGACGAGCCGATCGCCGACCTGGAGGAGCTGGGTCTGCTGTGAGCTGGATCGAGGACCCCGCGTTCACCGCCGACGAGCCGTTCGGGCCGCAGACGCTGCCCTACGGCGTCCTGCCCGGCGGTATCGCGGTGCGGGTGGGCGACCAGGCGTTGCTGCTGCGCGGCCTGGCGCTGGGCGAGCGGCTGGGGCCGTTGGTGGCCACGGGCACGCTGGACGCCCTGCTGGCGGCCGGGCGGCCCGCGTGGAGCGAGCTGCGGGCGCGGCTGGTCGAGATCGTCTCGGCCACCTCGGCGCCGCGCGGCGCGGAGCTGGTCGGGCTGGACGGCGCCGTGCTGCCGTTCACCGTGGCCGACTACGTGGACTTCTACTCGTCACGGCACCACGCGGAGAACGTCGGCCGGATCTTCCGGCCCGACGGCGAGGCGCTGCTGCCGAACTGGACCCACCTGCCCATCGGCTACCACGGCCGGGCCGGGACGGTGGTCGTGTCCGGCACGCCGGTCGTCCGGCCGCACGGCCAGCGGCGCACGTCGGCCGGTCCGGTGTTCGAGCCGACCCGCCGGCTGGACATCGAGGCCGAGGTCGGGTTCGTGTGCGGCGGGCCGGTCGCGTCGCGGCTGACGCCGTCGCAGGCCGTCGACCACGTGTTCGGCGTGGCGCTGGTCAACGACTGGTCCGCGCGCGACGTCCAGGCGTGGGAGTACCAGCCGCTCGGGCCGTTCCTGGGCAAGTCGTTCGCCACGTCGGTGTCGGCGTGGATCACGCCGCTGGAGGCGTTCGCGGTGGCCCGGGTGTCGCCGCCGCCGCTGGGCAACGACGTGCTGCCGTACCTGGTCGAGGAACGGCCCTGGGGGTTGGACATCGACCTGGAGGTCGAGTGGAACGGCGTCGTGGTGTCCCGGCCGCCGTTCCGCGAGATGTCGTGGACGTTCGCGCAACAACTCGCGCACCTGTCCGCGAACGGCGCTACCGTTCGGCCGGGCGACCTGATCGCGTCGGGCACCGTGTCCGGGCCTGCCCGCGACGAGCGCGGCTCCTTCCTGGAGCTGAGCTGGGGCGGGAAGGAGCCGGCGGTGGTCGGCGGCGACGAGCGGACGTTCCTGGAGGACGGCGACACGGTGCGGATCACCGCGACGGCCCCGGGTGAGAGCGGTTCGGTCGTCGGGCTGGCCGAGGTGGTCGGCACGGTCGCGCCCGCCGACGAGAGGTAGAGCGTGGTCAGACCCGATCCCCGCGGCCGGCTGCCGGCACCCGCGTCCAAGGAGAGCTCGCTGACCCTGGAGCGGGGCCTGGCCCTGCTCCAGGCGGTGGCCGACGCGGAGTCGGAGGCGCCGTCGATCAGCGAGCTGGCGGCGGCCATCGGCGCGTCGCGGGCGGCGGTGTACCGGCTTCTGGTGCCGTTGCAGTCGCGTGGGCTGGTGCGGCGCGAGGGGTCGAAGGTGCGGCTCGGGCTGGGCGTGCTGCGGCTGGCGTCCAACGTGCTGCCGCAGTTGCGGCTGGCCGCGCAGCCCGCGCTGCGGACGTTGGCCGAGGCGGTGGGCGCGACCGCGCACCTGACCGTGGCCGACGGCAGCGAGGCGCAGGCGGTGGCCGTGGTCGAGCCGTCGTGGACGGCATACCACGTGGCGTACCGGGTCGGGTCGCGCCACCCCGTGCACCGGGGTGCGGCGGGCAAGGCGATCGGGCTGTCGCCGGAGGGTCGGCAGTGGGTGCACTCGACCGGCGAGCTGCAGCCGGGCGCGTTCGGGGTGGCGGCGCCGGTGCGCGGTGTGCCCGGACTGCGGGCCAGCGTGGGCGTGGTGGCCCTGGAGAAGCTGGACGGTGACGTCGTGGGGCCGCAGGTGGTGCGGGCGGCTCAGGAGGTCGCCGACGCGTTGCGCTGACTGCGTTGGATTGCCGCTGCTCCGCAGGCGGCGGGCTCGGTCGCCGGGAAGTCGGTCGTTCGCGCCTGATTTTCCGACGATCGAAAAGCGTGATCGCCGGAAAACGAGTCGCGAACGACCGACGCGACCTCGCGGTCGTGGTCGAACTAGCGGTGGAAGACCGGGATGCCGTGGGGTCCGGCCTAGCCCGAGACCGCCGACCACACCGCGAACAGGGCGAACGCGGCGAACACGAAGCCGCTCACCCGCTGGATCAGGTGTGTCGGGATGCGGGCGGCGATCTTGCGGCCCACCAGGACCGCGATGGCGGCGACCGTGGCCAGGGCCAGGAACGCGCCCAGGCCCACGAACACCGGGCTCGCGTAGCGGGCGGACAGGGCGGCGGTGGCCAGCTGGGACGCGTCACCCCACTCGGCGGCGAACAGGACGCCGAACGACGTGAGCGCGGCACGCCAGAACGTCACCTGACCGGGGCCGTTCGCGGAGGCGTCGGCGCCCTCGTCGTCCTTCGAGAAGCCTTCCTTGAGCAGCAGGAACGCACCCACGCCGAACAGCACGGCGACCACGCCCGCGACCACCCGATCGGGCAACAGGGTGAGCACGCCGCCGAAGGTCGCGGCCACCACGCACTGGATCGCGAACGCCGCCGTCACGCCCGCGAACACCGGCCACGGCCGGTACCTCGTGGTCAGCACGAGGGTGGCGACCATGGTCTTGTCCGGCAGCTCGGCCAGGAAGATGATCGCGAAAGCCGTCGCCAGGGCGATGAGCTCGGGTGCCACGGGAACCTCCGACGTCCGATGTGAACCCGGACGGAGGCAGCACGACCCCGACCGGGCGTGGTGCACTGCCCGGCCGGAGGTCTCGTTCGCCCGTTCGGTGAGAACGGGTGAGGGACCGGATCCGCGCTGGGCGGATCAGTGTGTCGATCCTCTCGCCCCGGTCGTGGTGACCCGGGGGAACTACTCCCCTCTGGCGAACCCACACTACCCCGTGCGGCCGTCCACGTCGGACGTGACGGTGCGCACGCCGGGCTACGGCCTGATCGCGAACAGGGCGACCCCGCCGCCGCTGATGGCCGTCGCCCCGGAAATCGCGGTCCGGACCGGGGTGGTGGACAGGCAGTGCTCCGACCGCGGCGTCGTCGTGCAGCTGCCGGACGTGCCGTTGCCGAGGTGCCCGGCGAGGTTGTTGCCGCCCCAGGCCCACACCGAGCCGTCGGCGCGCGGTCGAGGAGCCGCTCTCGACCGCGACGACGTCCGTCAGCCCGGCGACCTGGACCGGCACGTCGGAGTGGCAGGCGGCCGGGTCGGCGCACGACGCGCCGGTCCCGAGCTGGCCCCAGTAGTGGTCGCCCCACGACCACACCCGGCCGTCGGCGGCGAGGGCGTACCCGTTCGCGAGGCCGCCGGCGATGGCGACGGCGTCGGTCAGCCCGACGACCTGCGCCGGCGGCACGTCGTCGCCCAGCGGCGAGCCCGTGCCGGTCTCACCCCGCCGGTTCTGGCCCCACGCCCACACCGTGCCGTCGTACTTGAGCGCGTAGGCGGTGAAGGCACCCGCGGCCACGTCGGTGACCCCGGACAACCAGGGGCGGAAGCTCGGCGTCGGGCCGTAGCCCAGGTCACCGCCCCAGGCGTGCACGCAGTCGACCAGGCACCCGGGCGGGGTGGCGAAGAAGCCGGCGATGTCCACGACCAGGTCCGCGGAACCCGCGTTGTTGTACAGCACCATCCCCGCGTCGCCGCCGAGCGGCACCACCGCCGCGTTCGCCGTGTCCCGCCCGGCGGGAAGGTTCAGGTTCGACGTGGCCGGCCGGGGCGTGAAGGTCCGGTAGGCCGACACGTAGGTGTCCGCGGTGACGTTCGTGCCGGTCAGGTTGAGCGACACCGCCCTCGCGGACGTCGGGATCCGGCCCGCCAGGTCCGCGTTCCGGGTCCGACCCGGCCCCAGGGGACCGCCCACCTCGCGGGTGTCCAGGGCGCGGCTCCTCGTCGGGAAGAACCGGTCGCCGCGGTCGGCGGCGTAGAACCCGGCCACGTCCACGACGAGGTGCGTGGCGCCGACGTGGTTGTACAGCGTGATCCGGCGGTTCGGGCCGAGGGCGACGGTGACCAGGTTGGGGCTGGTCTGGCCGGCCACCAGGTTGAGGTTCGACGCGGTGGGCCGGACCCCGCCGGACGGGTACGCGGTCACGTGGGTGGCGGCGGTCGGCTCGGTGCCGGTCAGGTTGAACACGACGGCGGTCGCCGAGGCAGGCAGGTGCGGGGCCAGGTCCACGGACACGCCGCCGTACCCGACCGGACCCTTCACGCCACCGGTGCCGTCGCGCGTGTCCAGCACCCGCAGCGGTGCCATCGGGACGAACGTGAGGCCACCGTCGGCCATCCCCGGGTACGGGGCGCGGGCGCCCTGGTCGGCCTGTGCCGCGACCGGTTCCGCCTGTGCCGAGGCCGCTTGAGCGCCGAGCACGACGAGCACGGCCGCGCAGAGCGCGAGAAGCCGCCGCATGATGTTCCCCCCCCCCCGGGTCCGCGATGAGCCGGATGACCATACGTTCCGGCGGCGCGGAACCGGTAGCGCGAACCCGCGCACGGGACCTTGGTCCCGGGTCCCGCGGGACCGTCGTACCTGAAGATCGCACCACCGCCGGACCTACGGTCGACCCGTGGACGTCCTCGACCTGGCACGGTGGCAGTTCGGCATCACCACCGTCTACCACTTCCTGATGGTGCCGCTGACCATCGGGCTCTCCCTGCTGGTGGCGGGGATGCAGACCGCGTGGGTGCGCACGGGTGACCGCAAGTACCTGGCGATGACCAAGTTCTGGGGCAAGCTGCTGCTGATCAACTTCGCCATGGGCGTGGTCACCGGCATCGTGCAGGAGTTCCAGTTCGGCATGACCTGGAGCGCCTACTCGCGGTTCGTCGGCGACGTGTTCGGCGCGCCGCTGGCGATGGAGGGCCTGGTCGCGTTCTTCGTCGAGTCGACCTTCCTCGGCCTGTGGATCTTCGGCTGGGACCGGCTGCCGAAGAAGGTCCACCTGGCGTGCGTGTGGGCGTTCTCGCTGGCCACGATCGCGTCGGCGTACTTCATCCTGGCCGCGAACTCGTGGATGCAGCACCCCGTCGGCGTGGAGATGGTCGACGGCCGGCCGCGGCTGACGTCGATCTGGGCCGTGCTGGGCAACAACACCACGCTCGCCGCGTTCCCGCACACGATCTTCGGCGCGTTCGCCGTCGCCGGCACGTTCCTGGTGGGCATCGCGGCCTGGCACCTGTGGCGGCGCACCGACGAGGGGCCGGTGTGGCGCGCTTCGGTGAAGGTCGGCACGTGGGTGGGCGTGGTGGCGTTCACCGGCCTCGCGATCACCGGCGACATGCAGGGCAAGCTGATGTTCGAGCAGCAGCCGATGAAGATGGCGGCGGCCGAGGCGCTGTGCCACACCGAGCAGCCGGCCGCGTTCTCGGTGTTCGCGATCGGCGACGTGTCGCGGCCCGACTGCGAGAACGTCAAGAGCATCACCGTGCCCGCGCTGCTGTCGTTCCTGGCGCACAACGACTTCACCACCGAGGTCAAGGGCATCGAGGACCTGGTGCCGATGTACCAGGAGAAGTACGGGACCAACTACCCGGTCGACCCGAAGCTGGGCGAGCTGTCCGGCAAGCCGATCGACTACGTGCCGAACCTGCCCGTCACGTACTGGGGCTTCCGGCTGATGATCGGGTTCGGCGGGCTCGCGGTCGGCGCGGGGCTGCTGATCCTGTGGCTGACGCGCGGCGGCCGGGTGCCGCGCGGTCGGTGGTTCGCCTGGCTCGCGCTGGGCAGCATCGCCACGCCGTTCCTGGCCAACAGCTTCGGCTGGATCTTCACCGAGATGGGCCGGCAGCCGTTCGTGGTGGTGCCGAACCCGAGCGGGGTGGACGGGGTGTGGATGTTCACCGCGCGGGCCGTGTCGTCGTCGACACCGGGGGAGGTGTTGACGTCGCTGGTCGCCTTGACGCTGGTCTACGGGGTGTTGGCCTGCGTCGAGGTGTTCCTGATCCGGCGGTACGTCCGCGCGGGGGTCGCGGGCGTGCTGCCGGCTCGAAAACACGATGACGACGCCGGGAAGTCCGGGACCTCGGACGCCGACAAGGACGCCGACAAGTCGGACGACGTCCTGACGTTCGCTTACTGAGAGGGGGAGCCGTGGAGACGTTCTGGTTCTGCGTGATCGCCCTGCTGTGGCTGGGCTACCTGTTCCTGGAGGGCTTCGACTTCGGCGTCGGCATGCTGTTGCCCGTGCTCGGGCGGTCGGAGCGGGAACGGCGGGTGCTGATCAACACGATCGGGCCGGTGTGGGACGGCAACGAGGTGTGGCTGCTGGTCGCGGTCGGTGCCACGTTCGCCGCGTTCCCCGCCTGGTACGCCGCGCTGCTCAGCTCGGTGTACCTGCCACTGGTGCTGTTCCTGCTGGCGCTGATCGGGCGCGGGGTGGCCTTCGAGTACCGGGGCAAGGTCGACTCGGCGCGCTGGCGGCGGGTGTGGGACCGGGTGATCGTCGCCGGGTCGTGGACGGCCGCGCTCGGCATCGGGCTGCTGCTGTCGTCGACCGTGTTCGGCCTGCCGCTGGACGCCGCCGGTGACCGCGTCGGCTCGCCGTTCGCCGCGATCCGGTGGGAGACGCTGCTCGGCGCGGTGGCGGTGGCCGGGTACGCGTTCGTGCACGGCGCGGTGTTCCTGTCGCTCAAGACCGAGGGCGAGGTGCGGGAACGGGCACGCGCGTTGGCGTTGAAGGCCGCGCCGTTCGCGCTGCTGCCGTTGCTGGTGCTGCTGCTGGCCGTGCAGCTGCGGTTCGGGTCGGCGTGGACGTGGGGCGCGTCGATCGTGGTGGCGCTGGCCGCGCTCGGCGCGTACGGGCGGCTGGTGCTGCGGCGCGAGGGGCAGGCGTTCGCGTTGATGGGCGTCGTGGTGGCGGGCGCGGTGGCGGCGCTGTTCGGCGCGCTCTACCCGAACGTACTGCCGTCCACTTTGGACCCCGCCTGGTCGCTGACCGTGGCGGGCGCCGCGTCGAGCCCCTACACGTTGACCGTGATGACCTGGGTGGCCGCGTTCGGCACACCCGCCGTGCTCGTCTACCAGGGGTGGACGTACTGGGTGTTCCGCAAGCGGATCGGCACCCGGCACATCCCGGAGGTACAGGTCCCGTGAACTTCCCCGGAGCCCCTTCCGCCACGAAGCCGGGGAAAGGCCCGCTCGGCGCGCTGCCCGCGCTCTCGCGTTCGGCGCGCCGGGCGTTGGCCTGGTGTGCGGTGCTGGCCGGGCTGACGGCCGGTGCCCTGGTGTGGCAGGCCGTCGCGTTGGCGTCGGCGCTGGTGACCGGCGGGTCGCTGTGGGTGCTCGCGGGCGCGGTCGTGGTGCGGGCCGTGCTGGCGTGGGCGACCGAGTCGGTGGCGGCACGGGCGGCGGCGGGTGCGAAGGAGGAGCTGCGGGCGGCGGTGCTCGACCGGGCGCTCGGGCTGGGGCCGTCGTGGATCGTGGCACGGGGACCGGCGTCGCTGGCGGTGACGGCGACCAAGGGGCTGGACGCGCTGGACGCCTACTTCACCCGGTACCTGCCGGCTCTGGTGACGACGGCCGTGGTGCCGGTGGCGTTGGGTGCGTGGATCTTGTGGACGGACCCGACGTCGGCGGTGCTGATCGCGGTGACGCTGCCGCTGATCCCGGTGTTCGCGATCCTGATCGGCCGGTTCACGTCGGCGCGGGTGGAGGCGGCGGCGTCGGCGCTGGAGCGGTTGTCGGGACGGCTCGCGGAGCTGGTGCGGGCGCTGCCGGTGCTGACCGCGTTCGGGCGTGCGGCGGCACAGGCCACGGCGGTGCGGGAGGTGGGCGAGCGGTACCGGCGGGCGACGATGGGGACGCTGCGGGTGGCGTTCCTGTCCGCGCTGGTGCTGGAGATCGTGGCGTCGCTGTCGGTGGCGCTGATCGCGGTCGGCATCGGGCTGCGGCTGGTGTCGGGGGAGATGACGCTGGTCACGGGGCTGGTGGTGCTGATCCTCGCGCCGGAGTGCTACCTGCCGCTGCGGGCGGCCGGTGCGGCGCACCACGCGTCGGAGGACGGTGTGGAGGCCGTGCGGCGGGTCGCCGAGATCCCCACGCCCGGCCCGCGGTCCGTCACGCCGGACCGGGTGGAGGGCGTGGAGGTGCGTGACCTGAGGGTTCGGCGGCGGGACCGGTTCGCGCCGGACGGGGTCGGGTTCCGGGTGCGGCCGGGCGAGGTCCACCGGCTCGACGCGCCCAGCGGTGCGGGCAAGTCGACGCTCTTCGGCGTGCTGCTGGGGTTCGTGGAGGCGGACGGCGGCACGGTGGCGGTCGACCGGTCGTCGATCGCGTGGGTGCCGCAGCGGCCCGCGTTCGCCGGGCGGACGGTGGCCGACGAGCTGGAGCTGACCACGGGGCGGGTCGACCACCAGGTGCTGGTGTCGGTCGCGGCGGACCACCTGGTGGCGCGGCCGATCGCGGAGCTGTCGACCGGGGAGCGGCAGCGGGTCGCGGTCGCGCGTGCGCTGACCAAGGTCCGGGACGGCGCGAAGGTGCTGCTGCTGGACGAGCCCACCGCGCACCTCGACCCGGCGACGGCGGCGAAGGTGATGGCGGCCGTGCACCGGGCGGCGGCTGGTGGCGCGGCGGTCGTGCTGGCGACGCACCGGCTGGTGGGCTCGCCGGAGGAGGACGTCGCGGCCGCACGTGAGGTCGGCGTGGTGGACGGTCGGTCGGTGGTCGCGCGGACGCCCCGCCCGACCCGTCGGCTGCTGGCGGGGGCGGCGCTGGGTGCGGCGGCTTCGCTGAGCGGGGTGGCGTTGACGGCGCTGGCGGCGTACCTGATCGCGAAGGCGGCGACCCAGCCGCCGATCCTGACGCTGTCCGTGCTGGTGGTGGGCGTGCGGACGTTCGCGCTGGCCAAGGGGGTGCTGCGGTACCTGGAGCGGTTGGTGTCGCACGACGCCGCGTTCCGGTACGCCGAGTCGCTGCGGGTCCGGTTGTGGCGCAGCCTCCGGCCCGGCCAGGCCGAGCTCACCCGACTGGTCGATGACGTGGACACCGTGCGTGACCTGGTGCCGAGGGTGCTCCAGCCGCCGTTGATCGCGTTCGGGGTGTCGGTGGCGGCGGTGGTGCTGTTCGCGCTGATCCAGCCGGCGGCCGGGCTCGCGCTGGCGGTGGCGCTGGTGGTCGGCGGCACGGTCGCGCCGGTCGTCGCGGTGCTCACCGAACGCCGGGCGACGGCGGTGCTGGCGCGCGGGCGTCGGCGGGTGTCGGAGCAGGTGCTGACCCTGCTCACCGCCGCGCCGGACCTGATCGCGTTCGGCGCCGACCGCGCGGTGCGGGCCGAACTGGCGCGTCAGGACGCCGAACTCGGTCGGTTGGCGCGGCGGCAGGCGCTCGGGGCGGGTGCGGCGATCGGGGTCGTGCACCTGACGACCGGGCTGGCGTCGGCGGTGTGCATCGGGCTGGCCGGTGGCGTCGACCCGCTGCTCGTGCCGGTGCTGGGGCTGGTGCCGTTGGCGTTGGCGGAGGTGTTGAGCGCGCTGCCCGCGGCGGCGCAGCACCGTGCGGCGTTGCGTGAGTCGTACGGGCGGATCGTCGAGCAGTCGTCGGTGCCGGTGTCGTCGGTGTCGTCGGTGGAGCAGGGGGCCGTTGGTGGCGCGGTGGGGCTCGAAGGCGTGACGGTGCGGTGGCCGGGCGGTGCGGAGCCGGTGCTGGAGCGGGTGTCGTTCGATCTGCCCGCCGGAGCGAAGGTGGCCGTGGTCGGTCCGTCGGGCGCGGGCAAGTCGAGCCTGTTCGCGTTGCTGCTGGGGTTCCTCGAACCCGAGCGGGGGCTGGTGTGGCGGCCCGACCGGGTGGCCTGGTGCCCGCAGGAGCCGATGCTGGTCTCGACCACCGTCCGCGAGAACCTACGACTGGGTGACCCACGGGCGGATGACGCACGGCTGCGGTGGGCACTCGACGTGGCGGGCGTCCGGCTCGACCTCGACACCGTGATCGGACCGACGCTGCTGTCGGGAGGGGAGGCGCAGCGGGTCGCGCTGGCCCGCGCGCTGCTCTACGACGCCGACCTCGTGCTGCTGGACGAGCCGACCGCCCACCTGGACGAGCCGACCGCCGCCGCGCTGCTGGCCCGCCTGGACGACGTGCTGCGGGACAAGACCGTCATCCACATCACCCACCGGCCGGGTGAAGCCGACCGCGCCGACCTGGTGCTGGACGTCACCGGGGGACGGGTGCGGGCCAGGGCCTACCGTTGACCACCGTGGACCCCGCCCGCGTGCTCGCCGCGTCGACCGAGATCACCTCGGCCGCCCTCGCCGGCGACGACCCGGACGCCGTGCTGCCGCTCGTGGTGCGCAGCGCCGTCGAACTGGCCGGTGCGGACCTGGGGCTGGCCATGGTCACCGCGGATGACGGCACGTTGACCGTCGAGGCGTCCTCGGGCGACGACGACCCGGTGGGCGTCGTGCTGTCGAGCCGTTCGTCGGCGGCACGGGCGGCGCGGACCGGGGTGTCCGTGGTCGCCGACGACTTCACCACCGACCCGCGCACCGCGCCGTTCGTGCCCAAGGCGCTGCGCGGGTACGGGCCGTTCGCCGTCGCGCCGTTCGGGACGAAGGAGCGCAAGATCGGCGCGCTGGCCGTGTACCGGCGCAAGGGCGCGCAGCCGTTCAGCCCGGACACCGTCGAGGTGCTCGCCGCGTTCGCCGCGCAGGCCGGGTTGGCCGTGGTGCTGGCCGAGGGGTCGACCGCGCGGCAGCGGATCGCGGTCTACCAGGAACGCGAGCGGATCGCGCGGGACCTGCACGACGTGATCATCCAGCGGCTGTACGCGACCGGCGTGCAGCTGGACCTGCTGGACCGGCGGTTGAAGCTGGAAGGCCGGGAGGCGCGCCGGCTGGCCGAGTGCGTCGATCAGCTCGACCGGACCATGGCGGAGGTGCGCGCCACCGTCCGGGCGTTGCGCAGCGCCGATCCCGGCAAGCCGGGTGACGTCGACCTCAAGGGTTCGGTGCTGGCGGAAGCGCGGACGGCGGGCGAACTGCTGGGGTTCGAGCCGGAGGTGCGCGTCGAGGGTGAGGTGGCCGACGTGCCGACCGACCTGGCCGACCACGCGCGGGCGGCGTTGCGGGAGGCGTTGTCGAACGTGGTGCGGCACTCGGGCGCCCGGCACGTCGGCATCGCGCTGCGGCGGACGCCGGGGAGGTTGGACCTGGAGGTCATCGACGACGGCTGCGGCATCCCGCGCGGTGTCGCCAAGCGCGGGCTGCGGCACTTGGAGGAACGGGCACTGGCGGCCGGCGGCGGGTGCGAGATCACCTCGTCACCGCGCACCGGCACCACGATCACCTGGCACGTTCCGCTAGCGTGAGCGGCGGGCTACCCAGGCGGCGGCCTGCGTCCGGCGTTCCATCCCCAGCTTCGACAGCACCGCGGTGACGTAGTTCTTCACCGTCTTCTCCGCCAGGAACAGCCGTTCGGCGATCTGGCGATTGGTCAGCCCTTCCCCGATCAGGTCCAGGACCCGCCGTTCCTGCTCGGTCAACGCGTCCAGCACGTCCACCTCCACCGGCCGCCGCATGCGGTCCAGCACGCGGGAGGTGGTCTGTGGGTCCAGCAGCGAGCGGCCGGCGGCCACCTCGCGCACGGCGGTCACCAGGTCCTGCCCGCGCACCTGCTTGAGCAGGTAGCCCGAGGCACCCGCCATGATCGCGCCGACCAGCGCCTCCTCGTCGTCGAACGCGGTCAGGACCAGGCACCGCGGTGCCTCCGGCAGGGCGCGCAGGCGACGGCACAGCTCGACCCCGCCGCCGTCGGGCAGCCGGACGTCCACCACGGCCACGTCGGGCCGGGTCGCCGAAGCCCGGACCAGGGCCTCGTCCACCCCGCCCGCCTCGGCGACCACCGAGATGTCGTCCTCGTCCTCCAGCAACTCGCGCAGCCCCCTGCGCACCACCTCGTGGTCGTCTACGAGCAACACTCGCACCGGCACGAACCCACCATAGGTCGAATGCCGGTACCCACCGCGCCCGCCCGCCAAGACAGTGCAGGGATGCTCGTACGCGCGATCGAGGAAGCCGACCGGATCGTCGTCGGCAGGCTGGTGCTGGAACTGTGGGGCGCGCACACCGCGGTCGCCCACGGCCAGGTGTTCTTCCCCGCGAGCCTGCCCGGGTTCCTGGTCGAACAGCAGGACACCGTCGTCGGGCTGCTCACCTACACCGCGGCCGACAACCACCTGGAGATCGTCACCATCGACGCCCTGCGAAGAGGCAGGGGTGTCGGCAGCTCGCTGGTCGACGCCGCCGTGCACCGGGCCCGCCAGCTCGGCTGCAACCGGGTCCGGCTCACCACGACCAACGACAACCTCGACGCCCTGCGCTTCTACCAACGCCGCGGCTTCCGGCTCACCTCCCTGCGGCCCGACGCGGTGCGCGAGGCGCGCCGGCTGAAGCCGGAGATCCCCAGCGTCGGTGACTACGGCATCCCCATCACCGACGAACTGGACCTGGAGCGTTGGGTCGCGCCGCGCTAGTTGTCCACAGGCCCCAGCCGGGCTGTCCACAAGTTGTGCACAACCGGCTAGCGGCTGGGCAGCGGGCTGAACACCTCGTCCCACGCGGCGGCGACCTGGCGGGCGCAGGTGGCGGGCGCGACGCCGCCGACGCCCGTGCCGAGACCGGGCATGGCGATCGTGCGGACCACCGAGCGCAGCGGGCGGCCGTCGTCCAGCCGGCCGCCCAGCCACAGCCGCAGCACGGCACGCGCGGCCAGGTACGGGTGCACCGTGTCCTCGGGCAGCAACTCCCCGGGCTGCCGCATGGTCGGCGCGCTGATCAGCCACTCCGGCTCGGGCTCGCCGGTCGGCACGACCAGCGCCTCGCCGACGGGCAGCTCGCCGCCGTGCAACCCGAGCACGGCACTGCGCACGTTGCCCTCGACCTGCGGGAACGCGCGGGCGTACACGGCGTCGATGCCTCCGCGCATCCAGCCGGAGGAGTTCGCGGGGCTCACCACGGCCTCGGCGACGATGTCGAGCACCGAGCCCCGGTGCACCTCGACGCCGGTCCTGCCCTCGGCCACCGCGAGCCAGGCACGGGCCAGCGGTTCGTCGACGGCGCACAACACCAGACGGGGAACTGCTACCGGAGCGTTGATCTCACCCTCCGTATCGGCGGCGGACACATCTCCCAGCATTCCAGGAGAACCCGTTGCTGCGGAACGGGGGCGGGCACCCGCCGGGCGGGTGATCCTCGCCTCAACGGCGCTACCAACCGTGGTCCTCGTATCGTTGCGGCCGTGCTCGCCTATTTCGGACCGCAGGGAACGTTCACCGAGCAGGCCGCACGCGGCTTCGCCTCTCCGCAGCAGGAACTGGTCCCGTTCGACACGGTGCCCGCCGCGCTCGCCGCCACCCGCCGGGGGGAGACCCAGTCGGCGTGCGTGCCGGTGGAGAACTCCGTCGAGGGTGCGGTGCCCGCGACGATGGACGCGCTGACCGAGGGCGAACCGCTGGTCGCGGTGGCCGAGGCGGTGCTGCCGGTGCGGTTCAGCGTGCTCGTGCGGCCCGGCGGCGGGCCCGTGCGCACGGTCGCCAGCCACCCGCACGCCCTCGCGCAGGTGCGGCACTGGATCGCCGAGCACCTGCCGGAGGCCGACGTGGTCGCCACGACGTCCACCGCCGCCGCCGCCCGTGCCGTGCTGGGCGGCGAGTTCGACGCGGCCGTGAGCGCGCCCGTGGCCGTGCGGCACTACCCGCTGGAGGTGCTGGCCACCGACGTGGCCGACGTGCGGGACGCGAAGACCCGGTTCCTGCTCGTCCGCCCGCCCGGCGCGCTGCCCGAGCCGACCGGCCACGACCGCACGTCCCTGGTCTGCACGGTCTCGGACAAGGTCGGCGCCCTGTCGGAGCTGCTGGTCGAGCTGGCGCTGCGCGGCATCAACCTGACCCGCATCGAGTCGCGGCCCACCAAGGGCAGGCTCGGCGAGTACCGGTTCTACATCGACCTCGACGGTCACGTGGCCGAGCCCAGGGTGGGCGACGCGCTGGCCGCACTGCACCGGCACTGCCCGCAGACCCGGTTCCTCGGCTCGTACCCGAAGGCCGAACCGGGTGGTGTGGTGGCGGGCAACGAGGAGTTCGTGGCGGCGGCCGAATGGGTCGAGACAGTCCGGAGGGGGCACGGCGCGTGAGGTTGATCCTGGTCAGACACGGCGAGACGGCGTCGAACGTGAAGATGGCGCTGGACTCGCTGCCACCCGGCCCGCCGCTGACCGACGCGGGCGTGGCGCAGGCCGCGGCGCTGGCCGAGCAGCTGGCCGCCGAGCCGGTGGCCGCCGTCTACGCCAGCACGGCGGTGCGCGCGCAGCAGACCGCGGCGCCCGTGGCGGCGGCGCACGGCCTGGACGTCGAGGTCGTCGAGGGCGTGCAGGAGATCTTCTGCGGCGACCTCGAAGGGCGGCACGACCGCGAGGCGTTCGAGGTCTTCATCGCCACCGTGAAGCAGTGGGCCGAGGGCGACCTGGACGTGCCGCTGCCCGGCGGCGAGAGCGGTCGCCAGGTCCTCGACCGCTACCTCGACGCGGTGGGCAAGATCACCGCCAAGCACGCCGACGGCGAGACGGTGGTGCTGGTCAGCCACGGCGCGTCGCTGCGGATGGGCGCGCTCGCCCTGGCCCGCAACGTGAGCCCCGCGCTGGCCGAGGCGGGCCTGCTGCCCAACACCGGGCGGGTCGTGCTGGAACGCGCCTCCGACGGCTGGCGCTGCACGTCGTGGACCGGCGTGGACGTGGTCGACGGCTGAGCGGGCCGAGGCGCCGGCGTCCCAGCTCGGTTCGAAGCAGGGTCAGGCCACTCGGTAGCGCGCCCAGGTTCGTGCCGCGTTCGTGGCGGGAGTGGCCGCGAACTTGCGTTCCCACAGCCGGAGCACCGACGCGGAAAAGGCCGTCAGCGTGTCCGGCGAGGCTGCGGCGAAGCCGTCGAACCGGCGAGCCCACTCCTCCGCCGAGCCCGGGTCGTGCCCTTCCGCGACGAGCCGGATGACCAGGAACGCGGGATCGACCCAGGCTGCGCCGGTCTTCCACCAGGCCCAGTCGACCACCCGCGCAGTGTCGGACACGAGGATGTTCGCCGGGTTGAGGTCCGAGTGGATCAGGCGTCGACCCTCCATGCGAGCGGGCGCGCGGGCGGCCCACGTGGCCAGTAGATCGGCGTTGGCCAACGACCACGGGTCGGCGTCACCAGGCGGGGGGAGGTTGGTCTCGACCTCCATCGCCCGCGCCCATTGAGCCGACATCACGCGGTGGGCGATGGATGCGGGGGGCGGAGCCGTGCGGCCGATCTCGTCCACGACATCCGCGACGGCCGGCAGATCCGCTGTGCCGGGGGACAGGTCGGCGTGCCTGCCGGGGATGTGCTCGAATCCGAGCAGCAACCAGCCGTCCATCTCGATGGACCACAGCAGGCGCGGAGCGAGCCGTCCGGGCAGGAACGGGTTGACGGTGACCTCGTTGCGGTGCATTCTCGCCAATGGCGAATCCGTCGTGATCCCCTTGCAGAACACGCGACCGGAATCGGTCGACAGCGTTACCGCCATCTCGGAGTTCCGCCCTCCGCTGACCGATTCCGCCGCCGACACCGCTCCGGTCCTGTGCTCCACGGCCGCTCGCACGCTTGCGGGCAAGTCGTGCCAATCACGACGGTTCGCCATCTGCTCCATCGTTCTCGGGCTACTGCCCGAACGCCACGGAACGACGTGCCGCGGCCCCGTCGTCGTCACCACCTTGGCCGCAGTTGGTGCAGCCGTCGTGGCACTGCGTGCACTCGCCCGCCGACGTTTCCCACAACTCGACGTCGACCTCGAAACCGCTCGCCCTGATCGCCTGCACAGTAGGAGCCAAAGCTGCCTTCAGCGCGGAACGCGAATTGCTCGGCGGGGTGACTTCGTCGGGGACGTGATGGATGAAGTAACCGGCGATGTCCTCGCAGAAGTCGGCGTAGTCGATGGTGTTCAGGATGAACTGGTGCCAGCCGAGATCGACGGCTCGACTCGGGCGGAAGTGCTTGCCGGGGTTGTCGGCGCACGTCTTCAGGAACACGACTGCCTGATTCACGGTCCGGACGGCCAGATCGCCGGTCATTCCCGCGTGTTCATTGAGCAACTGCCGTACCAACCGGCCGTGCAGTTCCGGCGAGATCAACCCGTGTCCGGGCCCGGTGGTGAGTGTGGACGAGGTCATTCGACCCTCCCGATTTCGTGGCACGACGACGGTCCTGTCCGACGTCACATCCGTATTCGGAAACGACGCTAGGTCGGACCTCGATCACCTGCTTCACAGCTTGTTAAGCAGGTGGGAGGATCACCCGGTCGGGGCTATGCCCATCCTCCACGCGAGACCGCGAAGATCGCGACCACCGGCTTCGCGGCGCGCCTGTCGGAGTAGATCCGCCACCGATTCGCGTGCGAACGCATTGTTGCGCACCTTCTGCGGAGCGAGCTTTTCGGCGTACAGGAGAGCGGCCAAGCCACGTTCGCGGTGCTTGCGCTCGGTCAGCAAGCCCCGGCCGTAGTCGATCCAGAACGCCGCTTGCCGTGATCGGGAAACTCCGTCAGGACGCACGTGCGCGGCAATCTCCGCCACTTTCGCGGCATCGCCCAACTCCAGTCCGATCGACACCCGCCAGATCCCGACGTTGGTCCGTCCGAAGTTGGTCTGCATCCAGGGGCTCACATCCGGTTCGACGCGCTCGGCCAGGCTCGCTGCCTCGGCCAAGTGGTCCTGAGCGGTCTCCGCGTGCCCCTGTGCCGCCGACGAAAGCGCCGCGGTCAGGTGAGCGAGTCCGCGAACCTCATGACGCGACCCTGGCATGTCGGCCACCGACACCGCGAGCTCGTACTGCCGAGATCGGTTGGCGCCACTGATGAGTTGAGAGCGCTGGTAGGCGGCATATGCCAGCCACACGGGATCGTCCAACTCTTCGGCGACCACACGCATCCGTTCGACGGCCAGCGTCGGCAGTCCCGGCACGCCGAGGTCGTGCGCGAGATACGCGACAGCCTTGTACGCGCCCAGCAGCCCGATCAGGGCGGCCGACCGGTGCCTGTCGTCGTGCACAGCGACGAGCAGATCGCGGATCAGGATCGGTAGCAGCGCGGATTGTGCTGCGTAGTCCGCGTCCGGCCGGAGTTTGTGGTTCAACAGGTCGACATCGGCCTGGACCGCTTCCCAGGGACGTCGTGGAGCGGCCGGGGTCTCACCGGGGCGCCAGCTGGTCACCGCATCCTCGACGGCATGGATGTTCGCGTGCGTCTCGCTGGAGGACGAATCAGATGGGGCGTAGGGCCTACCTGTCAGCTCGGCGGGCGAAACCCGTAGTGCGGCGGCCAGGGCCTCCAACGTCGCCCTCGTCCTGACCGGCCGTTTGCCGCTCTCGATCATGCTCAGGTAGCTGGGCGTCATCCCCGCCAGACCTGCCACGACACCCTGCTTCATCCCTCGCCATGAGCGGACCTCGCGCACCCGCCTGCCAATGTGCGAGTCGTCGACGTCCATGCACACCGTCCCGCCGCGATAGAGGTACCGCACGAGGCTACCGCGAGGTCTTGGAGAGCACGCGGCTCAAGATCACGCCGAGCGGTCGGTGGGTCAGCCCCAGCCCAGTTCGTGCAGCTTGGCGTCGTCGATGCCGAAGTGGTGGGCGATCTCGTGGACCACGGTGACCACGACTTCCTCCACCACGTCGTCCTCGGTGCGGCAGATGTCCAGGATCGCTTCGCGGTAGATGGAGATCCGGTCCGGTAGGACGCCGCCGTAGTCGGTGGTCCGGCTGGTCAGCGCGATGCCGTGGTAGAGCCCGAGCAGGCTCGGCACGTCGGCGTTGCGGTCCTCGACCAGCACCACCACGTTGTTCATCGCGGCCGCGAACTCCGGTGGGATGAGGTCGAGGGCCTCGCCGACCAGCTCCTCGAACCGCTGACGGGTCATCTCCACCGGCATGACGTCACCTCGTCGTGGTCGTCGGAGTCGTCGTGGTGGTTTCCTCGTCCGACTTCGGCGGCTTGGAGCCCGACGTCGACGGATCGGCGGAGCTGGAGTTGGACTGCGAGTGCAGCGGCGCGCCGGTCGGCTCGTCCTGCTGCACGGCGGTCGTCTGCGGCGGGTTGGACGTGGTCAGCGGCGGCGCGTTCGGGTTGCGCACGCTGCCCTCCCACGCGACCAGCACGCCGTCCACCGGCTGCGCGCCGACCTTGCAGTTCACCAGCCGCGAACCGGCCGTCCAGCTCTCCAGCACCCTGGTGTCCCAGGTGACGATGAGGCCGCGGGCCTTCAGTTCGGCGCCGCCGGTGTACTCGGCGGTGATCCGGGTGCACTCGTCGACCAGCAGCTGGTCCTGCTGCTCGGGCGACGGGAACTCGCCGGGCGGCAAGGTCACCACGCCGGTGATCTCGAACGTGTGCGGCTTCAGGCACTCGATCGGGTCGCCGACGGACCTGGTCTCGGTGATGCCCAGGCACACGCCCGGGTCGTAGACGTCGGACTGGTCCTGGGTGCGCGCGGTGCCGTAAGCGGGGAGCAGGCCGCCCGCCGGACCGGCCACCTGCAGGCCGCAGCGCAGCGTCCGCTGGCCCTCGCCCCACAGCCGCTCGCCCGGGTTGAGCGGCCCGACCGTGTACTTGCCGAACGGGTCGAACTTGCCGCCGAGGTAGTCCAGCGACAGCTTCGAACACCGCTCCTGGCTGATCTGCTGCCACTGCGCGTCGTCCGGGAACGGCGCCTGGGGCCCGTGATCGGCGGAGATGTCCGCCACACCGGTCACCTCGAACAGGTGCTGGGCGGCGCAGTCGACCTTCTCGACGTCCGACAGGTCCTGCTCGGTCCAGTTCAGGCAGTCACCCGCCTGAGCGGCCATGACGGGGTTCACCGCGGTACTGGGCGTGCTGCCGACGCCACCCGCGCCCACCGGCCACCCCATGAACGTGCTCAGGGCCAACAGGACGAACGCGCCAGCCGACGCGCCGAGCATGACCAAGTGGTCACCTCGACGAAACCAGCGCGTGGTCGCGGACATCTACTCCATGATGCCTGTGTAGGCCGAGTAACCGTTCGGGCGGGTGGAAAGTGTTGCTTTTGGGACACTCGTCACCCATTCGGCGGCCGATCTCTGTACCGTCCCCGCCGGGAGTGGCTGATGACTGAGAACGACAACACCGGTAACGCGGCGACGCCCGGTCAGGGTGGGCCGAACGGACCAGACCGACCGAACGGACCGGCCGCGCCGGGGCCGCAGGCCGGTGGCGCGTCGCCGCCGCCGTACGCGCCCCCGCCCGCGGACCAGCAGCAACCGCCGCAGGGCGGGCGCGGCCAGATCCGGCGGCAGGAGGCGGGCCAGACCAAGCCCCGCCCGCCGACACTGGCCGAGCAGCGCGCCCGCGCCGCGGCGATCGAGCAGCAGCGCGAGCAGCAGCTCGCCGTCGAAGCCGAGGAGGCGCGTCGCCGGAAGCTGCGCAAGCGGCTGCTCATCGGCGGTGGCGTGGCCGTCGGCGTGGCCGGCGTGGTGGCCATCTGGTACGCCGTGTCCAGCCCCGACGACGTGGTGGCCCAGTGCACCCGCGACGACGTGGTGGTCGAGGACCAGTACTGCGACGAGAGCTACGCGCGCAGCCACGGCGGGTACGTCAGCGGCGGGTTCATCTACATCGGTGGCAGCTCGTACCGCTACAACTACGGCGCGCCGAGCACCCCGATCGGCCAGAAGGTCAGCGGCGGCACCTACACCATGCCGAAGGGCGCGAACATCACCACCAAGTCCGGCACGGTCGTGCAGCGCGGTGGGTTCGGCGTGTCCGGCGGCAGCAAGAGCGGGGGCAGCTGAGTGCGTCGGGAGTCCTCCGCGCCCCGGCCGAACTGGCAGCGCACCGTCTCCGAGCAGGGGCTGGTGTTCGGCGCGCCGGCCAGGGCCGCGGACGGCAGCCCGCGCCCGTACTGGGACGAGTCGGCGCACTACGTCTTCGACATGAGCGACGTGCTGTCGCTCGAAGCGGACGTCGAGCTGCTGCACAACATGTGCCTCGAAGCCGTCGACAACGTGGTGCTCACCGAGCGCTTCCGGGACTTCGGCATCAACGAGTGGCTGTGGCCCGCGATCGCCGAGTCGTGGAAGCGCCGCGACCCGCACGTGTACGGGCGGTTCGACCTGCGCTACGACGGCAGCGGCCCGGCCAAGCTGCTGGAGTACAACGCCGACACGCCCACGTCGCTGCTGGAGGCGTCGGTCGTCCAGTGGAACTGGAAGACCGACGTCTTCCCCGAGGACGACCAGTGGAACTCCATCCACGAGAAGCTGGTCGAGCGCTGGGCCGAGATCGGCGGCAGGCTGCCGTCCAACGAACTGCACTTCACCTGGTCGGGCGCGGACCCCTCCGGCGAGGACCACGTCACCGTGGCCTATTTGCAGGAGACCGCGGCCGAGGCGGGCATGGACACCGTCGGCCTGGCGATCGAGGAGATCGGCTGGGACCCGCTGCTGCGCCGGTTCGTGGACCTGGAAGACGCGCCGATGGGCACGGTCGTGAAGCTCTACCCGTGGGAGTGGGTGGTCGACGAGCAGTTCGGCCGCTACGCCGTGGAGAGCCTGCCCGGCACCCTGTGGGTCGAGCCGCTGTGGAAGATGCTGCTGTCCAACAAGGCGCTGCTGGCCGTGCTGTGGGAGATGTACCCCGGCCACCCGAACCTGCTGCCCGCGTTCCTGGACGAACCCGGCCTGCTCACCGAGTACGTGCGCAAGCCGCGGCTGGGCCGGGAGGGGCAGAACATCCAGATCGTCGCCCCCGGCTACGAGACCCAGACCGGCGGGGTCTACGGCAAGGAGGGCTTCGTCTACCAGCTGTTCGACCCGCTGCCCGAGTTCGACGGCTACCGGCCGGCGCTCGGCGCGTGGGTCGTCGGCGACGCCTCGGCGGGCCTGGGCATCCGGGAGACCGTCGGCCTGGTCACCGACGACGGCGCGGCGTTCGTGCCGCACCGGATCGTCGAGTGAGTCGAGTGAAGTCACGTGAAGTCGCGTGATTCGGACGAGCGAACGAGTCGCATGAGCTGCTCCCCGAACCCCGAGAAGGCACCACACCCGTCGTCACCGGCTCCTTCACCGGCGGCACAACCGATCAACCTGCACACCATGGAGGGTCAGTGATTCCCCCACTCGCGTTGGACCCCGGCTTCGGGTCCGCCATCGGCACCGGCGTCGGCGCGATCGCGCTCTACGCGATCGTCGGCCTCGTCCTGATGGTCGTCGGCTTCTACGCCATCGACTGGACCACGCCCGGCAAGCTGAGCACGTTGGTGCGCGGCGGCGCCCCGAACGCGGTCATCGTCACGTCCGCGGGCCTGGTCAGCATGGCCCTGATCGTGGTCGTGGCGATCTACAGCGCGGCGGGCAAGCTGGACGAGGGCCTGCTGTCGGCCCTGATCTTCGGCTTCGTCGGCATCATCGTCCAGGTGCTCGCGGTCCGGCTGCTGGAGTGGGTGACCCGCCTGGACATCGGCTCGCTGATCGAGTCCGAGCGGTTCGCGCCGGCCAGCGTCGTCGTCGCGTCGGCGCACGTCGCCCTCGGCCTCGTGGTCGCGGTCGCCATCTCGTAGCGCGAAGTTACGCGGGACCAGCCGCGAAGGGGGTGTGCCCGCCGGTCGGGCACGCCCCCTTCGCGCTGCTCAGCCCACCGGCAGCCGCTTCTGCCAGGTGATCGGCCCGACGCTGATCCGGGTGCGCACCGACCCGTTCCACTCGACGGGCAGCCCGCCCGCGGTGAGCGCCGCGACCACCTCGCGCCCCACCGCCTCGTCGGCCGCCGCGTGGTCGGCCACCTCGCCCAGCGACCCGTACGCGAGCCACACGTGGCCGTGCGCCACGGCGCTCTCGGTGTCCTGCCGGTGGAAGAACACGTACCCGCGCGCACCCTCGGCCGCCTCGTCGCCGATCTCGGCGTGACCGCACGTCTGGCAGCAGGTGAAGTCGGCGCGGGCGGTGATCCCGCCCCGGTCGAGCGCCTCGAACACGGTGAACAGCCGGTCCACGTCCGTGCTCGCCGGCCACCCGTCCTGCTCGGCGGACCGCTCCCGCCACACCCGCTCCACCACGGCCCGCGCGGCCTCCGGCGTGACCGGGTGCTCCCCGTCCTCGAAGTGCTCGGCCACCTCCTCGACCGCGTCGTCCAACGCGGTGAAACCGCCGTGCACCACGACCCGCGCGTACTCCTCGACCTCCGCCACCACGTCGGCGGGCAGGTCGGGCTCGTCGTCTGCTCGTTCAACCACGCGCGCATCCTGCCCGAGGGGTCCGACAGCGGGGTGCGACGTCCTGCAAATCGTTTTCCGCCGGGTACTACCCTTCCCTGTGTGATTGACCTCAAGGCACTGCGCGAGAACCCGGAAGCCGTCCGCGCGTCGCAACGCGCGCGTGGCGAGGACGAGACCGTGGTCGACGCGCTGCTGTCCGCCGACGAGCGCCGCCGGGCCGCCATCGCCCGCGCCGACGCGCTGCGCGGCGAGCAGAAGACGTTCGGCAAGCAGGTCGGCCGGGCCAAGGGCGAGGAGCGCGACGCGCTGCTGGTCAAGGGCAAGGAGCTGGCCGCCGAGGTCAAGGCCGCCGAGGCCGAGCAGTCCGCCGCCGAGGCCGAGCTGAACGAGCTGCACCGCGCCGTGCCGAACATCGTCCACCCCGACGCGCCCGCGGGCGGCGAGGACGACTACGTGGTGCTCAAGCACGTCGGCGAGAAGCGGGAGTTCGACTTCGAACCGGTGGACCACCTCGACCTGGGCGTGCGGCTCGGCGCGATCGACATGGAACGCGGCGCGAAGGTGTCCGGCTCGCGCTTCTACTTCCTCACCGGCGTCGGCGCGCAGCTGGAGCTGGCGCTGCTGAACATGGCCGTCGCCCAGGCGACCGCCGCCGGGTTCCAGCTCATGATCACGCCGACCCTGGTGCGGCCCGAGATCATGGCGGGCACCGGGTTCCTCGGCGCCCACGCGAGCGAGATCTACCGCCTCGAAGCCGACGACCTGTACCTGGTCGGCACGTCGGAGGTGCCGCTCGCGGGCTACCACGCCGACGAGATCCTGGACGGGCCGAAGCGGTACGCGGGCTGGTCGTCGTGCTACCGGCGCGAGGCGGGCTCGTACGGCAAGGACACCCGCGGCATCATCCGCGTGCACCAGTTCAACAAGGTCGAGATGTTCTCCTACGTCAAGCCGGAGGACGCCGAGGCCGAGCACGCCAAGCTGCTGGCGTGGGAAGAGGAGATGCTGGCCAAGATCGAGGTCCCCTACCGGGTCATCGACACGGCCGCCGGCGACCTCGGCACGTCGGCCGCGCGCAAGTTCGACTGCGAGGCGTGGATCCCGACCCAGCAGGCGTACCGGGAACTGACGTCGACGTCGAACTGCACCACGTTCCAGGCCCGGCGGCTCAACGTGCGCTACCGGGACGAGAACGGGAAGCCGCAGATCGCCGCCACGCTCAACGGCACCCTGGCGACTACTCGGTGGATCGTGGCCATCCTGGAGAACCACCAGCAGGCCGACGGCTCGGTCGTCGTCCCGCAGGCCCTCCGCCCATTCCTCGGCCTGGACGTCCTCAAGCCCACCAAGTAGTCCAAGCTCGCCAGGAAATCGAAGCGCGTCCGTAATTCAAACAAAAGCACGACGGGCTCGCCGCCCGACCGCGGAGGCTCGATTTTACATGGGGTTCGGGTGCTTTAGGCTGGTCGAAGCCGGGCAGGCTTGGCGGGCGCTTTTTCCGCCAGGCCTGCCCGGCTTTGGCCTGCCTGGAGTGCCCGTAAGGGGCCCCATGTCAAATCGAGCCGGGACTCGAGTAGCGGCTTAGCGCAAGAACGAAAAGCCTCAAAAGCCAAACAAGAACGAAAAGCCTCAAAAGCCAAACAAGAACGAAAAGCCTCAAAAGCCAAAAGAGTCCTCGCCGGACGGGCAGATCAACAGGATGACATCCCCGAGTCCCGTCTCGCTCTTGTTCCCCCGGGAACTGCCGACCCAGCGTGGTCCCGGACTCCGTGTCATCCCACCGACCTCCCTCCGGGTTACCACACGCGTCAAGGGCGGCGCGAGGTCCCAGTGAAGTAGCGGGCAAAGCCGCACGCGCCGCCCTTGACACGTGCGGTAAGGCTGCGCCAGGTCGGCGGGATGACACGAAGCCCCCCTTTGGGGAGAAGGACGTGCCAGTGGAGTTGTCGGTGGTCAGTTCCAGCTGAGTTCGACCTGGGTGGCTACGTGCTTGCCGATTTCCAGGGCGGAAGTGGCGGCTGGTGATGGGGCGTTGAGGACGTGGACCTGGCGTGGGGCGGTGTCGATGAGGAAGTCGTCGACGAGGGAGCCGTCGGCGCGCATCGCCTGGGCGCGGACGCCGGCGGAGGCGCGGATCAGGTCGTCCTCGGTGATGGCCGGTACGAGGCGGGCCAGGCTGCGGGCGAAGCGCTTGCGGGACAGGGAGCGCAAAACTTCTTCGGCGCCGGTGCGGGCGAACTTGCGGGCCAGGCGCCAGGTGCCGGGGAAGCGGGCGACGTCGACCAGGTCGGTCGGGGAGATGTCGCGCCAGCGGTAGCCCTCGCGGCGCAGGGCGAGGACGGCGTTGGGGCCCGCGTGGACGCTGCCGTCCAGCATGCGGGTCAGGTGCACACCCAGGAACGGCAGCGCCGGGTCCGGGACCGGGTAGATCAGGCCGCGGACCAGGTGGCGGCGGTCGTGGCGCAGTTCGTAGTACTCGCCGCGGAACGGGACGATCGCGGCGGAAGGGCTGATGCCCGCCATCCGGGCGATCCGGTCGCTGTGCAGGCCGGCGCAGTTCACCAGGGCGTCGGCCCGGACCACGCCCCGTGGGGTGGCCACCTCGACGCCGCCGCCGCTGAGCGCCCGCCGGATGCCCAGCACGGGCGAGTGCAGCCGCAGGTCGTGGCCGCTCAGCTCGCGCACGAGGGCCGCGCACACCGCGGGGAAGTCGATGATCCCGGTGCTCTCCACCCGCAACGCGGCCACGGCCGCCACCTGGGGCTCGTACTCGCGGGCCTCGTCCACGCCGATCCGCCGCGCCGGCACGCCGTTGGCCTCGGCCCGCTCGGCCAGCGCCTCCAGGCGCGGCACCTCGTCCGGCGAGGTGGCGACGACCAGCTTGCCGCACACGTCCACCGGCACGCCGTGCTCACGCGCGTAGTCCACGATCGAGGCGTTGCCCGCGACCGACATCCGCGCCTTCAGCGACCCCGGCTTGTAGTACAGACCCGCGTGGACCACGTTGCTGTTGTGCCCGGTCTGGTGCGCCGCCCACCGCGGCTCCTTCTCCAGCACCACCAGGTCGTGACCGCGCCGGGCCAACTCCCGCGCCGTCGCGAGGCCCACGATCCCGCCACCGATCACCACGACTCGTCGCACAGCCCAGAAGGCTAGCTGCCGACCAATTCGGGCAGCACGTCGGCCGCGACCCGCTCCAGCACGGCCTCGCTGCCCGCGTACACCCCGTCGGCCCGCGGCCAGTGCACGACCAGGTCGGTGAACCCCAGCTCACGTGCCCGGCCGGCGACCTCGCGGAACCGGTCGACGCTGGTCAGCGAGTACACCGGGCACGAGTCGGCGTTGAGGTGGAAGTCGATCGACTCCTTGGCCCGCCCGATGCCGGCCAGCACCTCCCGGAACCGGGCCGTCATCGCGGCCACCCCGTCCCACCAGGCCGTTTCGTCGTCGGTCTCGGGCCCGGTGGTGACCCAGCCGGTGCCGTACTTCGCCGCGACGCCCATCGCCTTCGGCCCGTTCGCGGCGACCACGAACGGCAGCCTCGGCCGCTGCACGCAACCCGGCGCGCTCCGGGCGTCACGGATCTCGTAGTGCGCTCCGCTGAACGTGGTCCGCTCCTGCGCCAGCAGCATGTCCAGCGCGGCGACGAACTCCTCGAACCGGCCCTGCCTGCTCCCCGCCGGCGGTCCTCCCATCACCTCCGTGTCGTACCCCACACCGCCGGCGCCGACGCCGAGCGTGAAGCGGCCGTCGGAGAGGTCGTCGAGGGCGAGCAGTTCCCGGGCGAACGGCACCGGGTGGCGGAAGTTCGGTGACGCGACGAGCGTGCCGAGCCGGATCGTCCCGGTCACCGAAGCCGCCGCGGCCAGCGTCGGAACGGCACCGAACCACGGCCCGTCGACCAGGGAGCGCCAGCCCATGTGGTCGTAGGTCCAGGCGTGGTGGAAGCCGTACTCCTCGGCGGCCTTCCACTTGTGTTCGGCCATCCACCAGCGGTGTTCGGGCAGGATCACAATCCCAGTGCGCACCCGGCGACGGTATCCGAGAGGCACGATGGACAGGTGCAGAGACCTTCCCTTGTGGCATCCGACGTCGACGGCACCCTGCTCACACCCCTCGGGCGGGTCAGCCCGCGCACCGCGGGCCTGGTAGGCCGCGTGCTGGCGGCCGGCGTCCCGTTCGTGCTGGCCACCGGCCGCCCGCCCCGCTGGGTGCCGGAGGTGGCCGCCGCGGCGGGGCTGTCCGGCTACGCGGTGTGCTCCAACGGCGCGGTGATCTACGACATCGGCGCGGACCGCGTCGTCTCGGCCGAGCTGCTCACCCCCGAGCAGCTGACCGACCTGGCCGCCGTGCTGGACGAGGCGCTGCCCGGCTGCGCGATGGCCGCGGAACGGGTCGGCGAGACCGCCCGCGGCTCGACCGAGCCGGAGTTCATCGCCGACGAGCACTACCTGCACCCGTGGGACGAGGGCTCGCAGCCGCTGCCGGGCCACCAGCGGGCCCAGCTGCTCGGCAAGCCCGCGGTGAAGCTGCTGGTCAGGCACTCCGGCATGGCGTCGGACGAGATGGCGCGGGCCGCCGGGCCGCTGGTCGGCGACTCGGTGGCGATGACCTGGTCGACCAACGAGGGCCTGCTGGAGTTCGCCGCGCCGGGCGTGACGAAGGCGTCCGGCCTGGCCGCCGTCGCCGACCTGCTCGGCGTGCCCACGAGCGGGGTGCTGGCGTTCGGCGACATGCCCAACGACGTACCGATGCTCACGTGGGCGGGTCACGGGGTGGCGATGGCCAACGCGCACCAGGACGCCTTGGACGCCGCCGACGAGGTCACCGCGGCCAACTCCGAGGACGGTGTCGCGCTGGTCCTGGAGCGGTGGTTCTAGGCTGCCTGTGACGACTCGTCCCGCTCTCCCGACCCCACCTGGAGAAACACCCGTGCGCGCACTCGTGACCGGCGGTGCCGGCTTCATCGGTTCGACCCTGGTCGACAGGCTCCTGAGGGACGGGCACGAGGTGCACGTCGTCGACGACCTGAGCCGGGGCAAGCGGACGGCGCCCGCCGACCCGGCCCACGCCGACCGCTACTCGTTCTCCCGGGTGGACATCACCTCGCCGGAGCTGGCCGACGTGGTGGCCTCGTTCGGGCCCGAGGTGGTGTACCACCTGGCCGCGCAGATCGACGTGCGCGTGTCCGTGGCCGACCCGTTGCTCGACGCCACCAAGAACGTGCTCGGCACGGTCAACCTGGCCGAGGCCGCCCGCCGCGCGGGCGTGCGCAAGGTGCTGTTCGCCTCGTCCGGCGGCTCGATCTACGGCACGCCCGAGGTGCTGCCGGTCGCCGAGTCCACGCCGATCAACCCGAAGTCGCCCTACGCGGCGTCCAAGGTGTCCGGCGAGGTGTACCTGAACACCTACCGGCAGCTGTACGGCCTGGAGTGCACGCACCTGGCGCTGGCCAACGTCTACGGGCCCCGGCAGGACCCGCACGGCGAGGCGGGCGTGGTGGCGATCTTCGCGTCCGCGCTGCTCGCGGGCCGTCCGACGAAGGTGTTCGGCGACGGCGGCAACACCCGCGACTACGTGTTCGTGGAGGACGTCGTGTCGGCGTTCATCGCGGCCTCGGGCGAGGCGGGCGGCGGGCGGCGCTACAACATCGGCACCGCGCACCAGGTGTCCGACCGCGAGCTGCACACGCTGGTCGCGCAGGCGGCGGGCGTGGCCGACGACCCCGAGTTCGCCCCGGCCCGCCTGGGTGACCTGCGCGCGTCGGCCATCGACCCGTCGCTCGCGCAGGCCGAGCTGGGCTGGAAGCCCGAGGTGGACATCGCCACCGGCGTGCGGCTGACCGTGGACTACTTCCGGCAGGTCTGACGAAGACGGCCGGCCGGTGACGATCGCTCGTCACCGGCCGGCCGCCGTTCCACGGAACTACTGCTTGGCCACGAGCCCGTCGTCGGCCCGCTCGTGCTCGGTCCCGCAGGCGGGGCAGCGCAGGTCGTCGTCCAGCCGGGTGGCGCACCGGCACACCCAGCCCTTCTGCTGCGCGGGGTTGCCCACCACGAACGCGTGCGCGGGCACGTCCTTGGCGACCACCGCGCCCGCGCCGACGAACGCGTTGCGGCCGATCGTCGTGCCGCACACCACGACCACGCCCGCGCCCAGCGTGGCGCCCTCGCGCACCAGCGTGGGCAGCAACTGGTCGCTGCCCAGCTTCTGGTGCGCCCGCGGCCGCATGTCGTTGGTGAACACCGCGTTCGGCCCGAGGAACACGTTGTCCTCGCAGGTCACGCCGTTGTAGACGAGCACGTTGTTCTTGACCGTGACGTTGTCGCCGAGCACGGCCTCGTTCTCCACGAACGCGCCGTCGCAGATGTTGCAGTCCTTGCCGACCTTCGCGCCCTTGAGCACGTGCGCGAACGCCCACACGCGGGTGCCCGCGCCGACCGCGTCGCTCTCGCACAGGCCCATCGGGTGGACGAACACCCCGCTCAACGGACGGCCTCGGCCAGCACCTCGACCACCCGCTCCTGCTGCGCGCGGGTGATGCCAGGGAACATCGGCAGGCTCAGGATCTCGCCCGCGACCCGCTCGGCGTTGGGGAACGAGCCCACCCCGTGCGCGTCCGAGGCGAACGGCGCGGTCAGGTGGATCGGCGTCGGGTAGTGGATCGCGCCGCCGACCCCGTTGTCCTGCAGGTGCTTGAGCACCCGGTCCCGCTCGGCGACCCGCACCACGTACAGGTGCCACACGTGGTCGTTGCCGTCGAGCGTCTTCGGCGGCACCACGCCCTCGACACCGGCCAGCAGCTCGCCGTAGTACTCGGCGGCGGCGACGCGCAGCGCGTTCCACGCCTCCAGCCGGCGCAGCTTGGCGTGCAGCACCACGGCCTGCAGCGTGTCCAGCCTGCTGTTGAAGCCCAGCGTGCTGTGCACGTACTTCTGCTGCGAGCCGTGCTGGCTCAGCAGCCGGACCCGGTTCGCCAGCTCCTCGTCCTGCGTGGTCACCGCGCCCGCGTCGCCGTAGGCGCCGAGGTTCTTGCCCGGGTAGAAGCTGGTGCCCGCCAGGTGGCCGAGCGAGCCGGACACCGCGCCGTCACGGCGTGCGCCCTGCGACTGGGCGGCGTCCTCGACGAGGAACACGCCCTGCTCGTCGCACGCCGACTTCAGCTCCTCCACCGGTGCCATCTGGCCGTAGAGGTGCACCGGCAGCACCGCCTTGGTGCGCTCGGTGAACGCCGCCAGCGCCGCCTTCGTGTCGATCAGGTAGGTGTCCGGGTCGCAGTCCACGAACACCGGCGTGGCACCGGTGCGGGCCACCGCCTCGGCGGTCGCGATGAACGAGTTCGTGGGCACGACGCACTCGTCGCCGACACCCACGCCGACGGCACGCAGGGCCAGTTCCAGCGCGTCGGTGCCGTTCGCCACGCCGACGCAGTGCGCCACGTTGCTGTACTCGGCGTACGCCCGCTCGAACTCGCCGACGGCGGGACCGCCGACGAACGCCGTCCTGGCCAGCACCGCCGCCCAGCCCTCGGCGACCTCGTCGGCCACCTCGGCGTGCTGGAACTTCAGGTCGACAGGGGGGATCGGGGCCGGGATCGTCATCTGCTCATCCTCGTGAGATCGCTTCACCAGCGGTGCTGGTTTGACCGGGCGTGGTCTGGTCGAGCGCGCGCAGGCGCCGGGCGGGGGTGCCCGCCCACACCTCGAAGGGCGGAACGTCGGAGAGCACCACCGCTCCCATGCCGATGAGGGCGCCGGCGCCGATGGAGAGCCCTTCCCGGACCAGCGCGCCGCTGCCCAGGTAGGCCGCCTCGCCCACGCTCACGCCACCGGCCAGGGCGACCCGGGCGGCGAACGTGACGTGGTCGGCGATCGCGTCGTCGTGGGTGATGGTGACGTGCGGCATGACCACCACGTGCGACCCGATCACCTGCGGCGCGGTCACCGCGACGAACGCGAGCAGCAGCGAACCGGCGCCGATCTCGCCGCCCGGCGCGACGCTCGCCCACGGGTGCACCACGGTGGCGTAGCGCTCGGCGGGCAGGTCGAGCCGCGCGGCGATCTGCCGGCGGCTGGCCTGGTTGCGGGTGCTGGCCGTGCAGATCAGCACCCGGGCGTCGGGGTGGTCGGCGACGGCCGCGGACGGCCCGAGCACGGGCACGCCGTCGACCAGCTCGCCGTGCCGCGAGTCGTTGTCGTCCAGCAGGCCGAGCACGGACCAGCGCGGTGCGACGGCGTTGACCGCGGCGATCGCGGCCAACGCCTCCCTGGCCAACCCGCCCGCGCCGACGAGCAGCAGCGGAGCAGCGGTCACTTCGCCCCTCGGAGCACCGCGTCGAGCGCGCCGACGACGGTGTCCTGCTCGGCCTCGGTCATCTGGTGGAACAGCGGCAGGATCACCGAACGCCTGGTCAGGTGCTCGGTGACGGGCAGGTCGACGTCGCGCTGGTCGGCGTAGGCCGGTTCCAGGTGCGAGGCCATGATGCCGCGCCGGGCCGACACGCCCCGCTCGGCCAGGCCCGCCAGCACGTCCACCGAGGTGCCCGCGAAGTCGTCCGGCAGCACCACCCAGAACGACTGGTAGTTGGTCGTGCCGTACTCCGGGTCACCGACGCAGCGCAGGCCGTCCAGCTCGCCGAGCAGCTTGTGGTAGCGCCCGGCCAGCTCGCGCCGCTTGGCGATCACGTCGGCCAGCTTGCGCAGCTGGATCAGGCCCACCGCGGCCTGCATGTCGGTCATCCGGAAGTTGAAGCCGACCTCTTCGTACTCCTCCAGCTTCACGCCGCCCGCCGCGTGGCGGTCCGCGGCGGACACGCTCATGCCGTGCTCGCGCAGCTTGCGCAGCCGGGTCGCCCACTCGGCGTTCCCGGTGGTGACCATGCCGCCCTCACCGGTGGTGAGCAGCTTGCGCGGGTGGAACGACCAGGCGGCGAGGCCGGCACCGGAGCTGACCGGGCGGCCGCGGTAGGTGGAGCCCGCCGCGCACGCCGAGTCGTGCACCAGCGCGATGCCGCGCTGGTCGCACAGCGCCTGCACCGAGTCCACGTCGAACGGCACGCCACCCTGGTGCACCGCGATCACGGCGACCGTGTGCGGCGTGACGGCGGCGTCCACGGTCTGGGCCGTGACGTTGCCGGTCAGCGGGTCGACGTCGGCGAACACCGGGGTCGCGCCCACGTACTTCACCGCGTTCGCGGTCGCGATGAACGAGAACGACGGCACCACGACCTCGTCACCGGGGCCGACGCCGAGCAGGTGCAGCGACAGGTGCAGGCCGGTGGTGCAGTTCGACACCGCGACGCCGTGCGCGGCACCCGCCGACTCGGCGAACGCCTGCTCGAACGCGGCGACCCGCGGCCCCTGCGCCACCCAGCCGGAGCGGACGACCTCGGCCGCGGCCAGGGCCTCCTCCTCGCCGAGGAACGGCCGGATCACCGGGATCATCGCTGCTCCCTCCACCACTTGACCAGGTCCGCGAGGCCCTCGTCCAGCGAGATGGTCGGCTTCCAGCCCAGGTCGCGCTCGGCGGCGCCGATGTCGGCGAGCCGGCGGGTCACGGAGTTCACCGAGCGGGCCGGGCCGAACTCCAGCGGCACCGTGGACCCCATCACCCGCTGGAGGGCCTCGGCCAGCTCCAGCAGCGACGTCTCGGTCGAGGTGGCGATGTTGTAGACGGTGTCGGTGACGTCCGCCCGCGCGGCCAGGATGTTGGCGCGGGCGATGTCGCGCACGTCCACGAAGTCCATGGTCTGCTGGCCGTCGCCCAGGATCAGCGGCGGCTCACCGGCCTCGATGCGCTCCATCCACCGGATCAGCACCTCGGTGTACTTGCCGTGCGCGTCCATGCGCGGGCCGTACACGTTGAAGTAGCGCAGGGCCACGTAGTCGAGGTCGCTCATCGCCTTGAAGCTGCGCAGCATGCCCTCGTTGAACGCCTTGGCCGCACCGTAGAACGTGTCGTTGTTGTACGGGTGGTGACGCTCCGTGGTGGGGAACTCCTCGGCGAGGCCGTACACCGACGCCGTGGACGAGGCGACGACCTTCTTCACCTCGGCCTCGACGGAGGCCTCGATGATGTTGAAGGTGCCGTCGACCAGCACCTCCAGCGCGACCCGGGGCTCGGCGGCGCAGCGCGTGATGCGCAGCGCGGCGAGGTGGAACACCACGTCGGCGCCCGCGATCGTCCGCTTGACCAGCGGGATGTCGCGGATGTCGCCCTCGACGAGCTTGACCTTGTCCGGTGCCTGCGCCAGGGCGTCGGCCAGGTTCTCCACCCGGCCGCGGCTCAGGTCGTCGATCACCACGACCTCGCGCGCTCCGGCGGCCAACAGCTGGTCGACCACGTGCGAGCCGATCGTGCCCGCGCCGCCGGTCACCACGGCCCGCTGGTCGGTCAGGTCCATCAGGAAACTCCTCCGTTCACGTCCGTCAGCGGCACGAATGTGCCGCCGGCGGCAAGACTGGCCGACGCGGCCTCCAACTGGGCCAGGACCCGCAGGCCCGCGCGCCCGTCGGTCAGCGGCGCCCGCTTCTCCAGGATCGACGCGGCGAACTCGGCCATTACTCCGCGCAGCGCCTCGCCACCGGGCAGGGCGGGCGCGACCATGTCGCCGATGCGGTAGGAGACGCGCACGCTCTCGTCGTCGGGCCGCTCGATGCCGCGGTCGTAGACGGCCAGCGGCTGCGTCGGGTCGAGGTCGTTCCACACGGCGGTCTTGTCGGAGCCGCCGACGATCATCGAGCGGATCTTGGTGGGGGACAGCCAGTTCACGTGCGCGTGCGCGATGGAGCCGTTGGACAGCTGCACCGACATGTACGCCACGCAGGCACGGCCGACGCCCGCCGGGTCCGACCCGTGCGCCGCGACCGCCACCGGGTGCACGTCGTCGGGCAGGATCGAGTCGAGGATCGACAGGTCGTGGGGCGCGAGGTCCCACAGCACGTCGATGTCCGGCTGGACCAGGCCCAGGTTGATGCGCACCGAGTCGATGTACTGGATGTCTCCCAGTTCACCACCGCGGACGAGTTCGCGCAGCCTGCGCACCACCGGCGTGTAGCAGAAGGTGTGGTCGAGCATCAGCGTCAGGCCGCGGTCCTCGGCGGCCGTGACCAGCTTCAACCCGTCGGCGTAGGACGAGGCCAGCGGCTTCTCGACCAGGACGTGCTTGCCCGCCTCCAGTGCGGCGAGCGCGACCTTCAGGTGGGTGGCCGCCGGGGTGGCCACGGCCACCGCCTCGACCTCGGGGTCGGCCAGCACCTCTTCGAGGGATGACGTCACCCGGACGGTGCTGTACCGGCCCAGGACGTTGCGCGCGCGCTCGACGTCGAGGTCGCACAACGTCGTGAGCCGCAGTTCAGGGGTCGCCTGGACGTTGCGCACCAGGTTCGGCCCCCAGTAACCGGCACCGATGACGGCCACACCAACCATCGAAATCCTCTCCGAGTCTGGGAAGCACCAGCGCGGCCGCGAGCGGCATCGACTCCGCACGCTCGTCGTGCGTCGGCTGGGCGTACCCGAGGCAGTGTAGATGTCCTGGGTTGCAGTACTCTTCGAGCCACCTTCGTCCAACTTGCGCGGTATCTGGAGACCTCTTGTGACCGACTGGTCGGAAGTGTGGCTCGTCGTCCCGGTCTACAACGAGGGACAGGTCATCGAGGACGTCGTCCGGCACGCGCGGCAGACGTTCCCCAACGTCGTGTGCGTGGACGACGGCAGCCGGGACAACTCCGCGGACGGCATCCGGGCCGGTGGCGCCCACCTCGTCCAGCACCCGGTCAACCTCGGCCAGGGCGCGGCGATCCAGACCGGCGTCGAGTACGCGCGCAAGCAGCCGGGCGCCGAGTACTTCGTCACCTTCGACGCCGACGGCCAGCACCGCGTCGAGGACGTGCTGTCCATGTTGGAGAGACTGCGGTCCGAGCCGCTGGACATCATCGTCGGCACCCGCTTCCACGGTGACACCGCGCACATCCCGTGGATCAAGCGGGTCGTGCTCAAGACGGTCGTGATGCTCAGCCGCCGCACGCGCAAGCTCGGCCTGACCGACGCGCACAACGGCCTGCGGGTGTTCAACCGCACGGTGGCCGAGCAGATGAACATCACGCTGAACGGCATGGGTCACGCGTCGGAGATCGTCGAGATGATCGACCACCGCAAGTGGCGGGTGGCCGAGGAGCCGGTGACGATCCTGTACACCGAGTACTCGATGGCCAAGGGCCAGTCGCTCATCAACGGTGTGAACATCCTGTTCGACACCATGCTCAAGAGCAAGGCGCACTGATCATGCTGATCCAGTACATCCTGGTCCTGTTCACGATCGCCGTCCTGCTGCTGTTCCTGCGCAAGCGAGGGACCACCAAGTCGGCGGCGAGCGTGAAGCTCGCGTTCATGCTGTTCGTGGTGTTCGGCATCTACGCCGTGCTCCGCCCGGGCGACGTGACCGTGGTGGCCGGCTGGCTCGGCGTCGGCCGGGGCACCGACCTGCTGCTGTACGCGCTGGTCGTGGTGTTCACCTTCACCACCCTGAACGCCTACCTGAGGTTCAAGGAGCTGGAGCTGCGGTACGCGCGGCTGGCGCGGGCGATCGCGCTCCGCCAGGCCGAGCCGCCGGTTTCCGCTGGTCAAGGGCCTGGTGCGGAGCGGTCATGAGCGTGCACTTCGTCGTCCCCTACTACCTGGACGCGCGGTTCCTGATCGAGCTGGTGGACAGCGTCCGCAAGCAGACCAGCGACCAGTGGCGGCTGACCATCGTCGACGACCGGTACCCGGACACGACGGCGGAGGAGTACGTGCGGGGGTTGGCAGACCCGCGCATCGAGTACGTGCGCAACGAGCGCAACCTCGGCGCCACCGCCAACGTGAGCCAGTGCATGACGATGGGCAAGGAGGAGTACCTCGTCGTCATGGGCGCCGACGACGCGTTGGAGCCCAGGTACGTCGAGGTCGTCCTGGACGCGTTCAAGCGGTACCCGAACGCCGTCATGGTGCACCCGGGCGTGATCGTGGTCGACGGCGACAGCCGGCCGACCGACAGCCTCGCCGACAAGATCAAGCGGGTGGCCGCCCGGTCGGCGTGGAAAGAGCTGGAGCTGGACGGCCCGACCGCCGCGCAGAGCCTGATGAACGGCAACTGGCTGTACGTGCCCGCCATGGCGTTCCGCAACGACGCCGTGCCCAGGATCAAGCGGCTCGGCGAGTTCGGCTCGATCGCCGACCTGGCGTGGTCGATCGACATGCTCATCGGCGGCGGCACGCTGGCCCTGGACCCGACGCCGGTGTTCCGCTACCGCAGGCACGCGTCCAGCCACTCCTCGATCGGCGCGCACAGCGTGCGGCGGTTCGAGGAGGAGCAGCGGTACTACGCCGCGGCGGCCGAGCAGCTCAGCGAGGTCGGCTGGCACAGGGCCGCGCGCGCCGCGCGGCTGCACCTGCTCTGCCGCGGCCACATCACCAAGTCGGCGATCGACGCCGCGGTGGCGCGTGACCTGAAGCTCGCCAAGTCGCTGGCCGGCCGGGCGTTCAAGCGGGTGTGACCGCTCGGCCGGGCCACCGCGCCCGGCCGCGGGTCGCCCGGTGCGACCGGGGCGTCAGCTCGTGACGCCCCGCTGGTCCGTCGCCTCGGTCGCGTCGACCGTCGAGGCCCTGCGGAGCGCGGCCCGCAGTCCCAGCAGCATCACCAGCAGGGTCAGCAGCGGGCCGATGGTCTGCGCCAACGCCGCGATGAACGGCGGGTCACCCGGAAGGATGACCATCGCCAGTGTGGCCGCCGACCCGACCGCCCACCCGAGCGTGATCGTCTTGTCGCGACCCAGCGCGACCAGCGCGGGCTGCGCCACGAACGCGCCGATGAGGATGACCGTGCTGATCGCGAGCAGCATGGTGACCACGGTGGCCGGGTCGACCTTCGTGCCCATGAACGTGCGCAGCAGCCACGGCCCCACCAGCGTGAACACCACCGCGTACACCAGGCCGAGCCCGCAGAGCACGGCGAGCGCGAGCTTGATCCGCCGGGCGACGAACGCGTGGTCGCCCTTGGCGACCGCCGCGGTCAGGCTCGGCAGCAGCATCGTCTGGATCGGGTAGAGCAGCAGCAGCGGGATGCGGGCGACCACCACGGCCTGCCCGAACGCCAGCGCCACCACGCTGTCCAGCGGCAACCGGGAGTTGACCGCCAGCGGCGCCAGGTTGGGCAGCAGCTGGGACAGCAGCGTGGCCGCCGCCAGCGCGAGGAGCGCCTTCCCCACCGGAGGCACCGCGGGCGCCGGCGAGGTCGACGCGGACCGCGCCTTCGGCAGCCAGAGCAGCCCGACCAGCGCGGCGAGCAGCGATCCGCCCAGGTAGGCGAGCCCGAACAGCCACGCCTCGGACGCCTGCAGGACCACCAGCAGCCCGCACAGCCCGAGCCGCACGCCGCCCTCGACGGTCAGCGTCATCGCGTAGCCGTTGAACCGCTGCAGGCCGGCGAGCAGGCCGCGCACCACGCTCAGCGCCGCGATCAGCGCCGGTGTCGCCAGCACCTCGGCGAACAGCACCCAGTCACCGCCGAGCGTGCGGTCGACCGCGAACGGCGCGAGCAGCAGGAGCACCGCGACGACCGCCGCCGCCAGGCTCCCGCCCGACGCGGACACCCGGCTGACCACCGACCCCAGGGGCTGCCCGGAGGCGACGGCGCGGCTGGTCACCTGTTCGAGCGCGGCGAAGATGCCCGGCCCGATCACGTTGACCACGAAGTACAGGGTCACCGCCAGGTTGGCCTGGTCGGTGCTCAGCGTGTGACCCGTCAGCGCCACGAACAGGTACCCGGCGAGCCCGAACACGCCCAAGCCGAGGGCCATCTGCACGGAAGGGCTGAAGAGCCGCCGGAGGCTCATCGGGATCGACACCTGCCACACGTTAGGGGCACGGGGCCCGCCGTCGGTCGACCGGGTCCACCCGCGGTCAGCGGGTCGTCACCGCTTTCCCGGCGTCGCACGCCAACCGGTACAGCTTGACCGTGCCCTTCTGGGCCAGCAGCTCGAACCCGGGGTCCGAGGCCGAGACCCGCAGCCCCGGGTAGTCCTTGTTGCGCGCGTCGTGCGGCCAGAACGTCCGGTTGGCCATCAGCAGGTAGTGCACGCCCAGCCGTTCGGCCGCGCGGCACACCTCCGGGTCGCGGCCCGCTTCGTCCAGGTTCGCCGCCAGGAGGGTCTGCTCGGTGCTCCACGGGATGTTGGCGTGCGGGAACAGCGCCCGGCGGCCCACCTCGGCGAGCATCAGGGTGCTGCCGTCCCACGGGTTGTTCGCCACCAGGGCGTCCTCGGGCAGCTTGGCCTCCAGCTCGGACACGAACTCCTTCTCGGTCCGGTCGACCAGCGTGGTGCTCTGCGGCACGGATTCGATCGTGTACGACCCGGCCACGGTGCCCACGTTGGCCCCGACGTAGAAGACCTTGGTCAGCGGCGCCAGCGCGAGCAGCACCAGCAGGCTCAGCACGGTCGGGGTGCGCCACAGGGGCGGGCGCACCGGGCCCGCGGCCTGGTCGGCGCCCGCCACCACGATCCCGGGCGGCACGGTCGCCGCAGGCGCGGGCACCTTGGCCAGCAGGGCGCCCAGCCGGTCGGCCAGCCGCGTGATGCCGAGCACGGCGAGCGGCACGGTGGTCAGCGGCAGCATCGCGGCGAGCCGGAAGGAGTCGTTGTACCAGTAGCCGGTGATGAAGTGGGTGCTCGGCCGGTTGATCGCGGCCGCCACCACGTAGAGGAACACGGTGCCGGCGAACGCCGCCACCAGCCAGCGGCTGGTCCGCAGCCGCCACGCCACCACGGCGCCGATGATCGCGACCAGGGACAGCGCCCACAGCGCCGGCTTGCCGTTCGGCGCGCCGAGCAGGGCCTCGCCGACCGCGCGCGCGGGCGTCTCGAACGGCGGCCAGTAGTGGTTGCGGACCTCGGCGAACATCGGCGCGACCGCCACGTACGCCCACGCGCCCAGGAACGCGGCCAGCGCGGCCACCACGCCGGCCACCGCGCGGCCGGTGCGACCGGTGCGGTGCAGCCGGACCGCCCACCGCAGGATGCTGGTGGCGATCGGGAACAGCGCCACCACGATCAGGCTGAACACCGTGTTGGGGTGGGCGAAGGCGCAGGCCACGACCACCAGCGGGGCCAGCGCCATGGCGCGGCGCCTGCCGATGACGTCCTCCCTGGCCAGCGACGTGGCGGCGAGCACCATGGCGACACCGGCGGGCGCCAGGCCGAGGCCGAGCAGGTTCGACCACAGCACGCCGAAGCCGAGCAGGCCCCACGGGAACGCGGTGAACGCGACGCTCACCACGCCGGTCACCGCCATGGCGGCGGTCGACCGGCCGACGAGCTGGCGCACCAGCAACAGGCAGCTCAGCGGCCACACGAGCATCGCGATGGCACCCGCGACGATGTTCGCCGCCACCGCGATCGGCGCGCCCGTGCTCAGCACGACCAGCGAGGTCAGCCCGTGCCAGCCCGCCGGGTAGAACGTGGTCGGGGTGGCGACGTTGCCCAGCGTGCCCATCTCCATCGAGGAGGCGTTGCCGGAGTCGAGGATGTGCGCGAGCGCGCTGTAGTGGAAGATCGCGTCGTAGGTCTGGTTCAGCTGGTCCGGCTGTCCCATGCCCTTGACCAGCACGTACCACCCGATCGCGATCGCGGGCACCAGGCCGAGGGCGGCGGCGGCCAACACCCGGCGCGGGTCCGTCCGACGGGGTGGCGCGACCCGCCGCAGCAGCAGCGACACGATCACGGCCAGTACGACGACCACGGCGGTGGCGGCCAGCACGACGACCGGCGACCAGGTCAGGCCGAGCACGTCCGCCAGCACGGCGGTGACCGGCACGATGAGCATGCTCAGCGTCGGCGCCATGCCCCAGGCCGACAGGCCGCGCAGGCCGATCGCGTAGGAGAGCGCCGCACCGGGACCGACCAGCCACGCGGCGGTGACGAGCGCGACCGGCACAACCTCGAACCAGCTCATGTCCCTGCTACCCCACCGTCGTAGAGATGCGTGAGGCACTCCACCGGTGGCGTGACGACGACACCGGACAGCGTGAACGTGCCAGGTGCACGGTGCTGTGACATTGTGGTAAGGCCTCGTGGCGGAGTGTACCGACGCGGCCCGGCGGCCATCCCCCAGGCCGGTCGACCTGCGCGCGGGTGGTTCCCCCACGCCGGTGACGTGCGCGCCGGCGGTCTCCGGGTGGGTACCCGCCGGCCCGATCGCCCGGCGCGACTATCCTCGGGCCCCGTGAGCTTCGCTGGATTTGACCTGATCGTCGTCGGTTCCGGGTTCTTCGGCCTGACGGTCGCCGAACGCACAGCCTCCCAGCTCGACAAGCGCGTGCTCGTGTTGGAGCGGCGCGCGCACATCGGCGGCAACGCCTACTCCGAGCCAGAGCCCGAGACGGGCATCGAGGTGCACCGCTACGGCGCGCACCTGTTCCACACCTCCAACAAGCGGGTGTGGGACTACGTCAACCAGTTCACCGAGTTCACCGGGTACCAGCACCGGGTGTTCGCGATGCACGCCGGGCAGGCCTACCAGTTCCCGATGGGCCTCGGCCTCATCTCCCAGTTCGTCGGCCGCTACCTCAGCCCCTCCGAAGCCCGCGCCTGGGTCGCCGAGCACGCCGCCGAGATCGACTCCAAGGACGCGAAGAACCTGGAGGAGAAGGCGATCTCGCTCATCGGCCGCCCGCTGTACGAGGCGTTCGTGCGCGACTACACCGCCAAGCAGTGGCAGACCGACCCGAAGGAGCTGCCCGCGGCGGTCATCAGCCGCCTGCCGGTGCGCTACACCTTCGACAACCGCTACTTCAACGACACCTACGAGGGCCTGCCCGTCGACGGGTACACCGCGTGGCTGGAGAAGATGGCCGACCACCCGAACATCGAGGTGCGGCTGAACACCGACTTCTTCGACGTCCGCGACGAGATCCCGGCCGGCACGCCCGTCGTCTACACCGGACCGCTGGACCGCTACTTCGACTACAGCGAGGGCTGGCTGGGCTGGCGCACGCTGGACTTCGAGCAGGAAGTCCTGCCCGTCGGCGACTTCCAGGGCACGCCGGTGATGAACTACAACGACGCCGAGGTGCCCTACACCCGCATCCACGAGTTCCGGCACTTCCACCCCGAGCGCGAGTACCCGTCGGACAAGACGGTCATCGTGCGGGAGTTCTCCCGGGCGGCCGAGAAGGACGACGAGCCGTACTACCCGATCAACACCGCCGAGGACCGCGCGAAGCTGGAGCGCTACCGCGAACTCGCGCGAGCTGAAGCCGCCGAGCGTAACGTCGTCTTCGGTGGTCGACTGGGCACCTACAAGTACCTGGACATGCACATGGCGATCGGTTCGGCGCTGAGCGTGTTCGACAACAAGATCGCCCCGCACCTGGCCTCCGGTCGGGCGCTGGACGGTTCGCTGGAGGACTGATTCGGTTATGTCGGGCAACTCCACCCTCGTCGAGCACGAGGCTCCGGAGAAACTGCTGGCGCAGCGCGGCCTGTTCGCCGGGCCGTCGCAGATCGTCTCCGAGGACCTCTACGCCGAGATCTCCCAGGGCATCGCCGACCGTGAGCGGCACCGCCTGGTCGTGCACCCGCACGCCGCGGTGTCGATGAACACCTACTTCGGCCGGTTCCCGGCGACCTACTGGCAGCGGTGGTGCGTCAGCGCCGAGGTGGAGCTGAGCCTGACCCTGACCGGTTCGGGCACGGTCTCGATCGTCGCCTCCGACGCCGAGGGCGAGACCCGCACCGTCGTCGCCGAGCAGGTCTCGGGGGCGGACGCGCGGGTCGTCACGATGACCGCCAGGATCGACAAGTTCACCGACGGCGGCGCGCTGTGGTTCGACGTCGTCACCGGCGAGCACGAGCTGGTGGTCGAGCACCCCCGGTGGACCGTCGCGCCGCCGAAGAACGTCCGGCCGACCGCGATCGTCATCTGCACGTTCAACCGGGTCGAGGACTGCCTCAACACGATGGCGGCCCTCGCGTCGGACCCGGAGCCGTTGAGCCTGGTCGACGCGGTGTACGTGGTGGACCAGGGCAGCGACCCGGTCGAGTCGCGGCCCCGGTTCGCCGAGGTCGCCGCCGCGCTGGGCGACAAGCTGCGCTACATCCGCCAGCCCAACCTCGGCGGCGCGGGCGGCTTCACCCGCGGCCTGTACGAGGTCATGGAGGTCGACCACGCCGAGCACGCCAACGTGCTCTTCATGGACGACGACGTGCTGTGCGAGCCGGAGATCGTGGTCCGCACGACCGCGTTCGCCAACCGCACCGCGCAGCCGGTCATCGTCGGCGGGCAGATGCTGTACCTGCTGCACCCGAACCACCTGCACGTGGGCGCGGAGTACGCCAACCTCGACACGCTTGCCCCCGGCCAGGTCGTGGAGGGCGCGCTGCACGACGCCGACCTCACCGGGTACGACGAGGAGACCGGCAAGCGCAACGTGCAGGACCGCCGGGTCGACGCGGGCTACAACGGCTGGTGGTCGTGCCTGATCCCGTCGGAGATCGTCAAGGCGGTCGGCTACCCGCTGCCGCTGTTCTTCCAGTGGGACGACATCGAGTACGGCTACCGCGCGCGGGCACACGGGTTCGCCACGGTCACGCTGCCCGGCGCGGGCGTGTGGCACGCCGACTTCCACTGGAAGGACTGGGACGACTGGCACCGGTACTTCAACCTGCGCAACGCCCTGATCACCTCGGCGCTGCACAGCCAGTTCGACCCGAAGCGGATCTGCCGGTCCATGGCGGCCCAGCTCGCCACCTACCTCGTCGGCATGCAGTACGGCCTGGCGGCGACGCAGCTCAAGGCCATCGAGGACTTCCTCAAGGGTCCCGAGGTGCTGCGTGACGGCGGCGTCCAGGCGGCGGCGGACATCCGCAAGCTGCGCGCCGAGTACCCCGAGACGGTCAAGCACCCGGCCTCGGAGGTGCCCGGCATCTCGTCCGGCGACCTGCCGCTGATCAGCGCGCCGCCCGCGCCGCGGCTGTTCGCGCCGGTGCTGGCCAAGCGCGTGGTCAACCAGCTGCTCGGCCGCAGCGTGCACGACGTCGGCGCGGTGGCCGCGGGCGACTCGGCCTGGTGGCACGTGTCGCTGTTCAACACCGCCGTGGTCACCGACGCGTCCCAGGAGGGCGTGCGGGTCCGGCGGCGCGACCGCGAGCTGGCCATCCGGCTCGGCAAGCAGGGCACCAAGCTGCTCAAGGAGCTGTACCAGCGCGCTCCCGAGATGCAGCGCGCGTACCGCGACTCGATGGACGAGCTGACCAGCCGCGAGAACTGGCGGCGGTTGTACGACCTGTGATGGAAGGGGCGGGGCGGCCGGTGAGCGGTCGCCCCGCTTCTCTTTCCCCGTCTTCTCCCGTGCTTCTCACCGAGGGACCTTCAGTGGACGCAGTGCACCGGATCATCCTGCCGAGGGACGACGACCCGCTCGACGTCCGGCCGATGTACCTGGACGAGCCGGAGAACGTGCACTGCCAGGTCGACTCGCGGCGCGGGCTGACCGTGCCCGAGCACGCCAAGGTGTCGTTCGCGACGTACTTCAACGCGTTCCCGGCCAGCTACTGGAAGCGGTGGACGGTCGTCGACGAGGTGGTGCTGCGGCTGCGCGTGCGCGGCTCCGGCCGGGTCGACGTGTACCGCTCCAAGCCCAGTGGCGACGTCGTGCACCTGGAGGGCGAGTTCGTCCGGGACGCGGCGGACTGGACCGAGCTGGAGTTCCCGGTGTCGCTGCGGCCGTTCGAGGACGGCGGGCTGATCTGGTTCGACGTGTTCACGCACGAGGCGCCGCTGAGCATCCGGGACGCCGAGTGGGCCGTGCGGTCGCCGCTGCCCGCGAAGAAGGTCGCGGTCACCATTACCACGATGCGTCCGCACGACGCGGTCGCGGCGCTGCGGGCGCTGGGCAGCGACCCGGCCGTGCTCGACGTGGTGAGCAACGTGTTCGTGGCCGACCAGGGCGCGGTGAAGGTGCGCTCGGTGCCCGGTTTCGTGGAGGCGGAGGCCGGGCTGGGTGGCCGGCTCGAAGTCATCGAGCAGGACAACCTCGGCGGTGCCGGCGGGTTCACCCGGGGCATGCTCGAAGCGGTCGAGCGCACCGACGCCGACCAGATCATGCTGATGGACGACGACATCCGGCTGGAGCCGGAGGCCGTGCTGCGGTCCAACGCGTTCGCGCGGGCGGCGGCGTCGCCGGTCATCGTCGGCAGCCACATGCTGAACCTGCAGGCCAGGACCAGGATCCACAGCACCGCCGAGATCGTGGATTTGGGCACGTGCTTCTGGCGCGCCGCGCCCGGTGCGGTGACCGACCACGACTTCGCCGAGTCGTCGCTGCGCGAGACGCCCGAGCTGCACCCCCGCGTGGACGCCACCTACAACGGCTGGTGGATGTGCCTGTTCCCGCGCGAGGTCGTGCAGCGGACCGGCTACCCGCTGCCGCTGTTCATCAAGTGGGACGACGCCGAGTACTCGCTGCGGGCGCTGGAGCACGGGTTCCCGACCGTGTCGCTGCCGGGTTCGGCGGTGTGGCACATGCCGTGGACGGACAAGAACGACTCCACCGACTGGCAGGCCTACTTCCACACCCGCAACCGGCTGGTGCTGGCCGCGTTGCACAGCCCGTACGACGTGCGGAACGTGATCGTGAAGCACGGGCTGAAGCTGTCGCTGCGGCACCTGCTGTCCATGGAGTACTCCACGGTGGCGTTGCAGCAGAAGGCGATCGAGGACTTCCTGGACGGCCCGGCGGGCCTGTTCGACTCGCTGCGCACGGCGTTGCCGATGGTGCGGGCGATGCGCGAGGAGTACAGCGACGCCCAGCGCCTGGAGTCGGCCCGCGAGTTCCCGCCGCCCACGTTCGACCAGGTGCGGGCCGAGGCGTTGCTGCAGCCGTCGAAGAGCAAGGCGACGATCGCGGTGCGCGCGGCGAAGTCCGTGCTGCACAACCTGCGCCCACCACAGCCGGCCGCGGGCGAACGACCGCAGCTCAACGTGCCCGCCCTGAACGCCCGCTGGTTCCTGCTGGGCAACCTGGACAGCGCCACCGTCTCGACGGCCGACGGCACCGGTGTCGCGTTCTACAAGCGCGACCCCGAGCAGTTCCGCACCCTGATGGCCAGGGCCGTCCGCAACTACCGCCGGCTGGGCAAGGAGTGGCCGAGGCTGCGCAAGCAGTACCGCGACGCCCTGCCGGACCTCACGTCGGCCGAGCGCTGGCGCAAGGCCTTCGAGAACCACTGACCGGTCGGCTGCGTCGACCCACCACGGTCAGTGGTGAGCGAGGTACTCCTCCAGCGCCTCGCGGATGACCATGGAGGTCGTCGTCTGCCGATCCCTCGCCAACTGCTCGACTCGTTCCTTCAGTTGAGCGGGCACGCGTGCCTTGACTTCGGGAGACGTGCTGCCGGCTGCCGACAGAGAAGGGCGGCCGACCCGAGCCAGAGCCTCCTGTGCCATCTCCTCGGCACGTGCTTCGGTGATCCGACGCCCCTTGCTGTCAAGGACGACTTCCTCGTCCAGGTCGACGTCCTCGACCTGGTCAGCATCAAACTTGTACTCACGAACCACGATGATCACCTCCGGTGCGGTGCATGGCGGGGCTAGCGGTCTCGGTAGTGGGTGGGCATCACGTGGATGATGAGGAGTACGTCATCGGCCTCGAGTTCGACTCCTACGATCTCGAGTTCCACGCCTCGGTCGTCATCTCCGAGCCACAGGAGCTTCGGATCTTCGTCGTCCTGGAGGGGCAGGGCGGTCGGGAAGTAATTGTTGATCACGTGCAGGGCGTGCGCCCGCCCGATGCGGTGCTTGCGGGCAGACTGGGTGAACCTGAGGCGCACCCCGGCAATTTTGCGCCACAAAATTATGCTCGTCAAGGCGTGGCGTGACCAGCGGTGTCGTTCCCGGTCTCCGGACGACCGGCCGGCGGCTAGGCGAAGTGGGCGGCGACGACGTGGCTGAAGTTGACCACGAACTCCTGGCCGTCGGCGGTCCGGATGGCTTGGGTGTGGCCGTTGCGCACGACCTGGATCAGGCGTGGGCCGAGGTCGTCGGCGGTGTCCGGGGAAATCCGGATGGTGATCGGGTTCGGGTTCGCGGCGAGGTGCAGGACCAGGGCCGTCTTACGCGCTTCAGAAGTCATGGCGCACAGCCCACCAGGGCGGGCCTGACCAGGCAAGACGGGTTCGCCGTCAGCGATTCCGCGTCCGGCTGAACCCGATCACTTGCGGAAGAAGCGCTCCCGCTGGCCCAGGCGCACCAGCTTCAACCACTCCACGAACGCCTTCGGGTCGCGCCGCACCCCGATGAAGTACAGCCCGAACCGGAACGCCTCCAGCAGGCCCAGCTTGCGCATGCCCGGCTGCGACAGCAGGTAACCCCGGTTGCGGTAGGTGTAGTAGCGCTTGACCGCGTTCTCCGGGTCCTGCGCGTGGAACCGGCCGCCGAGCATCGGCTTGAACTCGTCCGAGCCGTCCGGGTGCAGGTAGGCGACCTTCAGCGACGTGCCGAACGGCAGGCCGGTGCGCACCAGCCGCCGGTGGATCTCCACCTCGTCGCCGCGGAAGAACAGCCGGTAGTCCGGCACGCCGATGACGTCCACCGTGGACGCCCGGAACAGCGCGCCGTTGAACAGCGACGCGATGCCGGGCAGGAAGTCCGCGCCGAGCTCGGAGGCGTTGCGCTTCCAGGTCAGCCCGCGTCGCAGCGGGAACGCCAGCTTCTCCGGCCGCTCGATGTTCGCCACCACCGGCGAGATCGCGGCCAGCCTGCGCCGCTGGGCCTCCTCCAGCAGCACGGCCAGCACGGTCTCGTCGGCGGGCCGCCCGTCGTCGTCGGCCAGCCACAGCCAGTCAGCGCCCAGCGACAGCGCGTGCAGCATCCCCAGCGCGAACCCGCCGGCACCACCGAGGTTGCGGTGCGAGGCGAGGTACGTGGTCGGGATCGGGCACTGCGCCACGAGGTCGTCCACCGGCTGGTCCGGCCCGTTGTCCACGACCACCAGGTGGTCCAGCGGGCGCGTCTGCGACGCCAGCACCTTCAACGAGTCGGCCAGCAGGTCGCGCCGGTGCCTGGTCACCACGACCCCGACGACGGAACCCTGCGGCAGTGCGCCCACCACGCTCACCTACTCGCCACCGTTCCCGCTCAACACCCGCGGCTGACCGATCCGCTCCAGCGCCTCGGCGGACATGTTCTCGAACGGGTCACGCCCCTTGTAGGAGGTGAGCACCTCGCGCAGCGAGCCCTGCATCTTGACCTTGCCCTCGTCCATCCAGATCGCCGTGGTGCAGAACTCGGCGAGGAAGTCGTCGGAGTGGTTCGCGAACACCAGGATGCCCGATCGCTTCACCAGGTCGTTCATCCGGTCCCGGGCCTTGGCCATGAAGGCCGCGTCGACCGCGCCGATGCCCTCGTCCAGGATCAGGATCTCCGGGTCGATCGAGGTCACGATCCCCAGCGCCAACCGCACCCGCATACCCGTCGAGTAGGTGCGCAGCGGCATCTGGAGGTAGTCGCCGAGCTCGGTGAACTCGGTGATGTCGTCGACCCGCTTCTCCATCTCCTTGCGGCTCATGCCGAGGAACAGGCCGCGGATCATGATGTTCTCGTACCCGGAGATCTCCGGGTCCATGCCGACGCCGAGGTCGAACACGGGCGCGACCTTGCCGACGACGCGCGAGCTGCCCCGCGTGGGCTCGTAGATGCCCGCGAGCAACCTCAGCAGGGTCGACTTGCCGGCGCCGTTGTGGCCGACGAGGCCGACGCGGTCACCGTGCCGCAGCGAGATGTTGATGTCGTGCAGGGCTTCGATGATCGGGACCCGGCCCTCGGAGCCGATCTTGCCGCCGACCTTGCCCAGCGCGAGCTTCTTCAGCGACCTCGACTTGGCGTCGAAGATCGGGAAGTCGACCGAGGCGTTCCAGACGTCGATGCTGACCATGATGTGTTTGCGGCCTCACTCAGACCCAGTAGGAGACGCGGGCACGGTAGTTCCGCATCGCGATCAGCGCCAGGGCCCACCCGACGACGGTGAACCCGCCGACGACGACCCAGTGGTGCCAGTCCTGCACGTGCCCGAGCAGGGGTGCCCGGAAGATCTCCACGTAGTGGTAGATCGGGTTCAGCTCGGCGATCAGCATGCGCCAGCCACCGCTCTCGCTCTCGCCCTCGGCGCCGGTGACCTTGTTGAGCACGCCCACGTGCCACACGATCGGCGTCATGAAGAAGACCAGGTTGATGAAGCTGCTGATCACCGGCGGGATGTCGCGGAACCGGGTGCTGATGATGCCGAACAGCAGCGCCACCCACACCGCGTTCACCACGATCAGGGCGAACGCCGGGATCACCATCAGCACGGCCCACGACAGGCCGGGCTGCGTGATCGGGTCGCCCTCGTACATCACGTACTCCCCGACCAGTGACGGGAAGAAGATCGCGGCGACGACGATGTAGACGGCCATGTTGTGCGCGAGGAACAGCACCTGGCGCCACACCATGCGCAGCACGTGCACCGTGATGGGGGCGGGCAGGTGCTTGATCAGGCCTTCGTTGGCGATGAAGACCTCGGTGCCCTCGGTAACCACGCCGAGGATGAAGTTCCAGATGATGAAGCCCGCCGTGACGTACGGCAGGAACGTGCCCAGCTCCTGGTTGAACAGCTGGGAGTACAGCAGGCCGAGCGCGAGCGCCGTCGTGCCCATGGAGATGGTGATCCACAGGGGACCGATGACCGACCGGCGGTACCGCTGCTTGATGTCCTGCCAGCCGAGGTGGCCCCACAGCTCCCGCTGCTTCCAGCCGGCGCGCACGTCGCCGAACGCGCGCGCGAAGGTGCGCGAGTTGGGTGCCAGGGGAGCGGGAGGTCGCTCGACCGTACTCGTGGGTTGCACGAGGGGTGAGACTACCGGCGACGGGGTGATGACCCTGTCGCCGGGCTGTCACGGTGCGGTCACCCCTGCTGAGGAGCCTCCGGCACCCCGGTCACCTTCATGATCACCTGTTCGTGATCGTACGTGTACCCACAGTAGTCGAACTTTATTCCGGTGCGTTCGACGTACTCCGTCCAGGCCTTGTGCTCGTGCTCCTGCCACCCGGGGTAGTTGAAGTACTCGTCGAAGACGATCACGCTGCCCGGCACCAACCGGGGTCCGACCAGGTCGAGCACGGTCTTCGTGGACGAGTAGAGGTCGCAGTCGACGTGCAGGAACGACACCGGGCCGGGGTGCTCCTCCAGGAAGCCGGGCAGGGTGTCGTCGAACCAGCCGACGACCAGCTCCGCGCCGTCCACGTCCGGCAGGCCGTCCATGCCGAACAGGCCGGCCGGGAAGCCGTTGCGCCAGTCCTCGGGCAGGCCCTCGAACGAGTCGAAGCCGTACACGTCGCGGCCCTCGAACGCGGTGGCGATCAGCTTGAGCGTGCCGCCGGTGTAGACGCCGAACTCCAGCGCCATGCCCTCGGCCCCGACCAGCCCGAGCGCGTGCTCCAGCGTGGCGTGCGGGTGGCCGAAGTGCGGCGCGGTCGGCAGGTGCCTGCGCACGAACCGGGCGCTCTCCAGGGCCGCTTCCTGCTCGCCCGCGAACACCAGGTCGCGCCGGGCGCGGATCTCGTGCTGGACGGTCGCGTCGACCGCGCGGTCGGCCGCCCGGTCGGCCTGCCTGCGCAGCTCCTCCACCTCTTGCTGGAGCCGGGCGATCCGCTCGGCCTGTTCGTGGTGGTAGGGGCGCACCACGTCGTCGATGACCCGGAAGATCTTGCCGCGCACGCGCTTGCGGACTTCTTCGACGAGCGGGTTGTGCCGGACTTTGTCGAGCACCTGAGGGCTCCTCTCGCGGGTGTGGCGGTGAACACGGTCGGGCAGCGCGGTGCCCGTTGTCCAGCCCGCGACCTCACCGCCGCACCGGAAAGTTACAAGTACTGACCGGTCCCCCGGATGTGCGGACCGCTCTCGCCGTCGGCGTGGCCGGAACCGGCGGGCAGCGCGCGGCCGCGCATCTGCTCCAACTGGACGCGTGCTGCCATCTGCTGGGCGAACAGGGCCGTCTGAATGCCGTGGAACAGGCCCTCCAACCAGCCCACGAGCTGTGCCTGGGCGATCCGCAGCTCCGCGTCGGAGGGGGTGCCCTCCTCGGTGAACGGCAGGGAAAGCCGTTCCAGCTCGTCGCGCAGCTCCGGCGCCAGGCCGTCCTCCAGCTCGTCGATGGAGCGCTTGTGGATCTCCTTGAGCCGGTTGCGGCTCGCCTCGTCCAGGGGTGCCGCGCGCACCTCCTCCAACAGCTGCTTGATCATCGTGCCGATGCGCATGACCTTCGCCGGCTGCTCGACCAGGTCGGTCACGTCCTGGCCGCCCGCGTCGTCACCGGCCGGCACCCGTGCGGCGCCCACGGGGGTGCCGTCCGGGCCGACCACGACCACATGACGCTCGTTCTCCACCTGATCACCTCGGGGTGCCTCGCTCATGCCTCCCATCCTGGCCCGATCGGGTGGCGAACGCCGAACCGGGTCACAGATCGGGTGGCAAACCCGCGGCCCCTGCTGTCGCTCGTCCCGGCGTCCTCCGTACGGTGTGCGGCATGGCGTTCGACGTCGCCCGGGTCCGTGGGCTGTTCCCCGCGCTCGGCGACGGCTGGGTTCATCTGGACGCTCCTGCGGGCATGCAAGTACCCGAACAGGTGGCCACGGCCGTCTCCACCGCGCTGCGCGCACCCGTCTCCGGGCCGGGTGGCATATTCCCCGCATCACAACGCGCCGAGGCCATCGTGGACGCGGCCAGGCGGGCGGTGGCCGACCTGGTCGGCGCCGACCCGGCCGGTGTGGTGCTCGGCCCGAGCTCCGCGGTGCTGCTGCAACGGCTGGCCGACGCGCTGTCGGAGGGCTGGTTCCTCGGCGACGAGGTCGTGGTGTCGCGGCTGGACCACCCCGGCAACATCGCGCCGTGGCAGCGGGCCGCGCAGCGCACCGGCAGCGTGGTGCGGTGGGCCGAGGTCGACATCGAGACGTGCGAGCTGCCCGCCTGGCAGTACGACGACCTGGTCACGCCCAAGTGCAAGCTGGTCGCGGTGACGGCCGCGTCCGGCTCCGTCGGCACCCGCCCGGACCTGCGCAAGATCGCCGAGGCCGCGCGCCGCACGGACGCGCTGGTCGTGGTGGACGCCTCCTCCGCCGCGCCGTTCGTGCCGCTGGACATCACCGCGATGGACGCCGACGTGGTGGCGGTGTCGGCGAACAACTGGGGTGGTCCGCCGGTGGGCGCGCTGGTGTTCCGCGACCCGTCGATGCTCGACCTGCTGCCGTCGGTGGCGGTGGAGCCGGGCGCGCGGGGTCCCGAACGCCTGGAACTGGGCCCGCACGCCTACCCGCTGCTGGCCGGGCTGGTCGCGTCGGTCGAGTACCTGGCCGGTCTGGACGACGCCGCGGTCGGTCCGCGCCGCGAGCGCGTGCTCACGTCGTTGGGGTCGGTGAAGGCCTACCAAGCCGGACTTCTGGCTAATCTCATCAACGAACTGCGATCGCTCCGTCACGTCATGGTGATCGGCGACGCCATGCGCCGGGTGCCGGCGCTGGCGTTCACGGTGGCCGGCGTGAAGGCGACCGACGGCGTCGAGCACCTGTCCGAGCGGGGCGTGTGCGCGTTCGCCGACTCGGGGCAGCACGGCGTGTTCTCGGTGTTGGGCGTCGGTGAGGTGGGCGGTGCGATCCGCGTCGGCCTGGCGCACTACACGAACGCGGTGGAAGTGGACGAGCTCGTGCGGGCGGTCGCCGAGCTGGCGTGAGGTCGGGTTGCGCGGAGACCGGGGGGCTGGGTGGACGACCTGCTGTCACGGGAACTCGCCGATCTCGCCGCACTGCACCGCCTGGCACCCCTGATGACGGAGTACCTGCCCAACACGGCGCACGAGCTGCGGCCCGCCGCGCTGGCGGCCGTGGTGGACGAGGTGCTGCTCGGCTCGCGGACCGTGCTCGTCGAGTGCGGGTGCGGTGCGTCGTCGGTGGTGCTGGCGCGGCTGTTGGCGCGGCGCGGGTTCGGGCACCTGCTGTCGGTCGAGCACGACGAGCGCACGGCGGCGTTCGTGGCCAGCCAGTTGCGGCGGGAAGGGCTGGGGCACGTGGCGCGGGTCGTCCACGCGCCGTTGACACCTCATCCGGCGGCGTTGGGGAACGCGCAGTGGTACCACCCGCAGCTCGTGCACGACGAGGTGTCGGCGTACGTGGAGCGGTACGGGTTGGTCGACTTGTTGTTGGTGGACGGGCCCTTGTTGGGTGATGCGCGGTATCCGGCGTTGCCCGTGCTGCGCGGTGTGCTCGCGCCGGGTGCGGCGGTGCTCGTGGACGACGCGGAGCGGCCGGGCGAGCAGACCGTGCTGGTGCGGTGGGCCGAGGAGTTCGCGCTGCGCTTCCGCACGACGCCGCGCACCTTCCTCGCCACCGCGACCGCGTTGGAGTGACGGCCGCCAGACCGCCAGCACTCAGATCGTCAGCACGAGCTTGCCGAACACGTCGCCGCCCTCCAGGGCGCGATGGGCACCGGCGGCCCGGTCAATCGGCAGCACGTCGTGCACGACCGGCTTGACCCGCCCCGACGCGATCAACGGCCACAGGTGCTCGCGCACCTCGGCCACGATCCGACCCTTGCCGCTCGGACCGTCCACGGGCCGGAACCGCAACCCGGTCGCCGTCACGCTCGCCCGCTTCGACAGCACCTTGCCGATGTTCAGCTGACCCTTCACCCCGCCCTGCATGCCGATGATCACCAACCGGCCGTCCGGCGCGAGCACGTCCACGTTCCGGTCCAGGTAAGAGGCGCCCATGTTGTCCAGCACGACGTCCGCCTGCCCGACCTCGGCCACGAAGTCCTGCTCGCGGTAGTTCACCAGGACGTCGGCGCCCAGCTCGGCGCAACGCCGCAGCCGCTGCGCCGAACCCGCCGTGACGGCGACGCGCGCACCGAGCGCCTTGGCGACCTGGATGGCGTGCGTGCCGATGCCGCCGGCCCCGCCGTGCACCAGGAACGTCTCGCCGCTCGCCAACCCCGCCACCATCACGACGTTCGACCACACCGTGCACGCGACCTCGGGCAGCGAAGCGGCCGTCACCAGGTCGACGCCCGCCGGCAAGGGCAGGAGTTGCGCGGCCGGGACGACGACCCGTTCCGCGTACCCGCCGCCGGCGAGCAGCGCGCACACCTCGTCGCCGACCCGCCACCCCGTCACGCCCTCGCCGAGCGCCGCGACCGTGCCCGAGCACTCCAGGCCGAGCACGTCCGACGTGCCCTTCGGCGGCGGGTAGTGGCCCTGGCGTTGCAGCAGGTCGGCCCGGTTCACCGCGGTCGCGGCCACGTCGAGGAGCACCTCTCCCGGCCGCGGTTCGGGGTCCCGAACCTCCGTCCACGCCAGCACGTCGGGCCCGCCGGGTTCACGAATGGTGATCGCGCGCATGGCCTGACGGTAATCGGGTCGCCGCCCGCGCGCGCGACCGTCACCATCGACGGGCATGAACCACTGGCCGTTCCACGACCTCGTGCTCCGCACACCGCGCCTCGAACTGCGCCCCGACGACGACGCGGGCCTGGCCGAACTGGCGGACCTGGCGCTCGACGGCGTCCACCCGCCCGACCGGATGCCGTTCGGCGTGGAGTGGACCGACGCGCCGCGTGAGCGGCTCGGCCTGAACACCCTCCAGCACTTCTGGGACGTGCGGTCGAGGCTCTCGCCGCGGCGGTGGACGGTGAACTTCATCGTGCGCCTGGACGGCCGCGCGGTGGGGGTGCAGTCGCTCGGCGCCGACGACTTCCCGGTCCTGCGCGAGGTCATGACCGGGTCGTGGCTCGGGCTGCGGCACCAGGGCGACGGGATCGGCACGGAGATGCGGGCCGCCGTCCTGCTGTTCGCGTTCGACCACCTCGACGCGGTGGCGGCCCGGTCGAGCGCGTTCACCGACAACCACGCGTCGCTCGCCGTGAGCCACAAGCTCGGCTACCGACCCGACGGCACGTTCACGCAGGTCCGGCGGGGTGAACCGGCTCGGCAGACCCGGCTGCTGGTGACCCCGGGCACGTTCCGCCGACTCGACTGGGCGCTGCGAGTGACCGGTGTCACGCCGTGCTTGCCCCTGCTCACAGCGCGAGAACCCGCCGAGTGACGGATTGCGCTCACCTCCGTGACTTGTGAGGGTTCGGCATCCGAGTGAAGGGGAACTCGATCATGTCAGCTAGAACCGGGATCCGACGCGCGGCGATCCTCGCGGCGTCAGCGTCCCTCGCACTGGTCGCCGTTCCGGCCGTCAACGTCGCGTCGGCCGCGACGCTCGACGGCCCGAAGTTGGCCAGGACCCTCACCAAGAACGTCACCGCAAACGGGGTGCACCGCCACCTGATCGCCTTCCAGCGCATCGCCGACCGCAACGGCGGCAACCGCGCCGCGGGCACGTCCGGCTACGACGCCAGCGTCGACTACGTGGCGGGCAAGCTGCGCGGCGCGGGCTTCGACGTGACCACGCCGGAGTTCACCTACCCGGTGCAGATCACCGACGCCGCGACCGCGAAGGTCGGCACGACCACCTACGAGAACATCCCGCTGGAGTTCTCGCCGCAGACGCCGGTCGGCGGGGTCACGGGCCCGCTGCGGGTCGTGCCCGAGGACGGCACCCCGGGCTGCGAGGCGACCGACTTCGCCGGGCAGGACTTCACCGGCTCGATCGCCCTGATCCGCCGCGGCGCGTGCACGTTCGACCTCAAGCACCGCAACGCGGCCGCCGCGGGCGCCATCGCGGTGATCATCTCGAACAACGCCGACGGCAAGCTGTCGGGCGTCACGCTCGGCTCGCCGGGCGTCGTGCCCACCGGCGGCGTCACCCGCGACGACGGCACCGCGCTGGCCCAGCTCGCCGGTCAGGAGGTGACCGTCGAGCTGCGCTACCACGAGGAAGAGCGCCTCTCCCGCAACGTGATCGCGCAGACGAAGACCGGCCGCACGGACAACGTCGTGATGGCGGGCGCCCACCTCGACAGCGTCGAGGACGGCGCGGGCATCAACGACAACGGCACCGGCTCGGCCGGCCTGCTGGAGACCGCGCTGAAGCTGGGCGGCTCGCCGAAGGTCAACAACGCGGTGCGGTTCGGCTGGTGGGGCGCCGAGGAGCTCGGCCTGATCGGCTCCACGAAGTACGTGCAGGGGCTGACCTTCGAGCAGCAGCTGGACATCGCGCTGTACCTGAACTTCGACATGATCGGCTCGCCCAACGCGGCGTACTTCGTCTACGACGGCGACGACTCCGACGGTGTCGGCGCGGGCGCGGGTCCGTACGGCTCGGGCCAGATCGAGCAGGCGTTCGTGGAGTACCTGACGGTCGAGAAGGGCGTGCAGACCGAGGGCACCGACTTCACCGGCCGCTCGGACTACGGCGAGTTCATCGCGCAGGGCATCCCGGCGGGTGGCCTGTTCACCGGTGCCGAGGGCATCAAGACCGAGGCGCAGGCGGCGAAGTGGGGCGGCACGGCGGGTGTCGCCTACGACCCGAACTACCACGGTCCCGGTGACACCCTGGGCAACGTGGACCGCCTCGCGCTGGACCGCAACTCCGACGCGTTGGCGTGGGTGACGGCGTCGTACGCGATCAGCACGGAGAGCGTGAACGGCGTGCCGGCGCGGTCGCAGCGCGCCGAGGCGCGGGCGGCTTCGATGCGTTCGCTGCACGTCGAGGAGCACCGTCACTCGCACGCTGAAGTGGCGTAGGACACGTCCGAGACGGTAACGAAGGCCGGTCTCCCCCACGGGGGACCGGCCTTCGCCAACCGGACCATGACCATCCACAGAGGACAAAGGGGTGCGGTGGTGATCGGCGTCGGCTAGGTTGCCGCCACCCGAATCCACTGTCAGGGGGGCCTGATCTTGACTCTCTCGAAGCGCGCCGCCACGCGAAGATCCCTCGCCGTGGTCGCGACCCTCGCGATCACCGCGACGCTGTCCGCCGCGGCCCACGCCCAGCAGACCCCGACACCGCCGGTCGCCACGACCACCACGGCGCGACCGGCTCCGTCGACCACCACCACACCACCGGTCGCGACCACGCCGACCTCGGCGCACACCGACTCCGCTCAGCCCGCCGGCGCTCGGCAGGCAGCACCGTCGACGACCTCGTCGTCGCCCACGGCCGCCGCCGCGCAGCTCTCGATCTCGGCCACCGTCGGCGCCGGTCCCTTCCTCGTCGGCGAGCGGATCCCGGTCGTGGTGAAGATCGCCAACACCGGCGACACCGAGGCCGTCGGAGTGAGGGCGAGCGAGTACCCGGTCACCGGGTCCTCGTTCTCCGTCCAGCCCCCCGAGTGGGGCGACTTCGCCCTCTGGCCGGGTCCCGGCGTCACCCTGTCCGCCGGGCAGGAACGAGTCCTCACCGTCCACGGCGAGTTCTCGGAGTGGACCGGCGCCCCGGTGGTCCGGTTCTCCCTCTTCCAGGGCAACACGTCGGTCACCGGCTTCAACCTGCCGATCCCGGTCCGCGACCCGAACTCCGCCAAGGACACCCTGGGCGGCCTCGTCTACGGCGACCGCAACGGCAACGGCACGTCGGATGCCGGTGAGGAACTCCCGGGGGTCCGCGTGAACGCCTACACGCTCGGCGGACCCGGGCGGCTGGACCTGCACGCGACGACCGGCGCCGACGGCCGGTTCCGGTTCGCGGACCTGCCGGTGCAGGTGTACACGCTCTACCTCACCGACGAGCCGGACGGCTGGGTCGTCGAGCCGTCGTACTCCCGGGTCGCGGTGGACGGGAGCGGCTCGGCCGCGAACATGGTGCTGCGCGGCGAGCGCCCGCTGACCGACCAGCTGTCCGTGACCATGAAGTTCACCCGGGACGTCTACCAGGTCGGTGACCGGGCCGACATCGTCGTGACGCTGACCAACTCCGGTACCACCGACCTCGTCGGCATCAAGGCGGCCTGCGACCGCAGCGGCGGCGAGGGCCCGGAGCTGCGTGACGTCGCCCTGGGCGACCTGGGGTGGGACGCGGCCGGCGTGACGGTGCCGGCGGGCCAGTCCCGCGCGGTCACCATCAGCGGCAGCGTGTCGGCGGAGACGGCCGAGTACGGCGGGGTCGGGTACCCCTGCGACTTCGGTCCCCGGGAGGACAGCGCCGACGGCCGCCCGCAGGCCTACGCCCTGGCGAAGGTGCCCGGCCCCGCCGTGACCGTCCGCAAGGCCTTCTACCACGACCGCGACAACGACTGGACCGGTGACGCCGACGAGATGATCGGCGGCCTGGCGATGGACCTGACGGACGCGATCACCGGCGAGATCGTGGCCCAGGGCCGCACCGACGCCCAGGGGCACGTGCGCTTCGACAACGTGCCCTCCGGCCCGTACAAGGTCCGCTTCCGCGGCTCGTGGAGGTACCTCGAGGGCGAAGGGTTCATCCTGTTCGCGGGCACCTGCGGGAACTGCCAGTTCGAGTCGTGGTCCCGGCTCGTGCCCGGCCCGGACCTGACGAACGTCCGCCGCGCCGGCGGGTGACGCGGCGCGGGGCGGGCCTGATCGGCGCCTGACCACCGGCGACGGGCGGTCCCTCCACGTGAGGGCCGCCCGCCGCCGGCTGTCCCGCCGGCGGGCACCGGGTCGGGGTGGTGGCGCCGGTCTCACCGTCGTCTACTGTTACGACCGTGGACAAGACTGACGGTCAGGACTACACGGACCGGCTCGCGCGCCTGCAGAACCTGCCCTGGAAGCGCGTCCTGAACGTCCAGGCCCCGTACCGGTGGAACGTGCGCCGCATCTTCGGCGACCGCACGGTGCTCGACGTCGGCTGCGGCATCGGCCGCAACCTCAAGCACCTCGAACCCAACGGCGTCGGCGTCGACCACAACCCGCACTCGGTGCAGACCTGCCGCGACATGGGCCTGACCGCGTTCACCACGGACGAGTTCTTCGACACCGAGTACGCCGCGCCCGGCCGCTTCGGCGGCATGCTGGCGGCGCACCTGGTCGAGCACATGCCCCGCCCGGAGGCCGTGGAGATCCTGCGCGGCTACGTCGACTTCCTGGCGCCCGGCGGCCTGATGGTGCTCATCTGCCCGCAGGAGCGCGGCTACGAGTCCGACCCCACGCACGTGGCGTTCACCGACCTCGACGGCCTCGCGGACGTCACCTCCCAGCTCGGGCTGGTCGAGCGCGACCGCATGTCCTTCCCGTTCCCCCGCGCGGCCGGGAAGGTGTTCACGTACAACGAATTCGTGCACGTCTCGGTCAAGCCCGAGAGCTGAGAACCCGACTGCATTTCGCTTTCGGACTGTCGTACCCCTCAGGTAGTGTCCGGCCTGTTCGGTCGAGTCGGGGGCTCGTCCCACAGGGGGGTCGCGCTGCGCGCTGCCGACGTCCGCGTGTCTCTGTCACGGACTGGCTGGTAGACCGACGCCTTTTATTCACCTTGCTCTGAGGAAGAGGATCAATGCGTCGTTCCGCTGCGCTGCTGGTCGCCGTCGCGGCGACCGCTGCCGTGGTGTCGGCCACGGCTCCGGCCACGGCCGAGCCCGCGTCCGCCCACAACGGGGACCAGGTCGCCCGCACCGAGGTCAAGCTGGACCGCTCCGGTCGCGTCGGCCGTCCCTACGGCACGAAGGCCGCCGAGAGCACCAGCCAGGAAGCCGAGGCGGCCGCGGAGTGGGTCGGCACCCGGTTCATCCCGACCCCGCCCAGACGGATTCTCGACACCCGCCTCGGTGTCGGCAGGCCGGGCACCTCGCCGGTCGGCCCGGGTGGGCGGATCGAGGTCGCGGTGCCCGACCTCCCGGACGTCACCGCCGCGGTCGTGCTGAACGTGACCGGCACCTCGCCCACCGGCTCGACCTACGTGACGGTGTGGGAGGGCGGCGCCGACATCGAGCGCCCCGGTGTGTCCACGCTGAACCTGGTGCCCGGTGAGACCCGCGCCAACTCGGTGACCAGCTGGCTGTCGCTCAACCACACCATCAACCTGTACAACAACGCGGGCAGCACCCACCTGATCGCGGACCTGGCCGGCTACTACGTCTTCGACGACCCGGGCACCGGCTACACCACCCCCGGCCGCTACTTCGCCACCGGCCCGACCCGCGTGTACGACTCCCGCAACACCGGCGGGCGGTTCTCCGCCGGCGAGTCCCGCGCCATCGACTTCTCCGCCTTCGGCGTGCCGTCCGGCGCCTCGGCCGTGTCGCTGAACATCACCGGTGTCGACGCGACCGCGAGCACCTACGTCACCGCGTGGCCGACCGGCACGTCCCGGCCGACCGCGTCGAGCCTGAACGTCGAGCCGAACGCCGCCACGCCCAACGGCGTGACCGTCGCGCTCGGATCCGACCGCAGGATCAACCTGTTCAACAACGCGGGCAACGTGAACCTGATCGTCGACATCACCGGGTACTACCTGGCGAGCGAGACCGGCGGCGCGGACTTCTTCCCGTTCACCCCCGGTCGCGTGTACGACACCCGCGACGATCGCCAGCCGATCCAGCCGGGCAGCACGCTGACCCTGTTCTACCTGGACCCGGACCTGTTCGTGGGCGACAGCCTGCTGCTGAACCTGACCGGCACCGAGCCGACCGCGAACACCTACGTCACGCCGTACCCGGCGGGTCAGAGCCGTCCCGGCACCTCGGCGCTGAACCTGGTCCCGGGTCAGACCTCGCCGAACATGGCCACGGTCCGCCTCGGCACCACGAAGGACGAGGCCACCGGCAATTACTACCCCGCGCACCAGTTCTACAACAACGCCGGCACGACGCACCTGGTCATCGACGCGTTCGGCCTCTTCCAGTGATCGAACACCCGCCGGTCACCACACCGGCACCGCGGTAGAGACGTGCGAGGTCCCGGTACGGGGGCCTCGCACGTTCCGTTCGCGGGGGAGCGGCGGTGGGCGTGCCTCGCCGGCGACGCCCGTCGGCTACGCTCCCAGCAGAGGTAGCGTGCCCGAGCGGCCTAAGGGACACGTCTTGAAAACGTGCGAGGGTTGATCCCCTCCGTGGGTTCAAATCCCACCGCTACCGCATCGACGCCCCCGCACCCCCACCGGGTGCGGGGGCGCTGCCGCGTTCGGGGAGCTACGCGTCCAGGTCGCGCAGGTGCGTGATGATCCGGTCGAAGACCTTGGCCACGACCTCCTGCTCGTCGCGCGACAGCAGGTCGATCATGTGCTCGCGCACGCCCTCGACGTGGGTCGGCGCGGACGTCTCCAGCAGCGTCATGCCCTCGTCGGTCAGCTCGGCGAACACGCCCCGACCGTCCTCCGGGCACTCCCGCCTGCGCAGCAGCCCTTCCCGCTCCATCCGAGCCACCTGGTGCGACACGCGGCTCTTGGACGACGCCACCTCGTCCGCCAACTGCGACATCCGCATCCGCCGCCCCGGCCGCTCGGACAGGCGCACGAGCACCTCGTAGTCGGCCAACGACACCCCGTGCCCGTCCTGCAGCTCCCGGTGCAGCCGGTCGGCGAGCATCGACGCACCGATCACGTAGTTGCGCCAGGCGCGCATCTCCCCATCGTCGAGCCACCGCGGCTCCCGCTCAGTCACCCCACAAGGTTAGGCCGCACATATCCGTTAACGGACGATCCACCGCCATGTCTGGTGTCGGTCAGCTCGGCGAGGCAAACTCCTGCGCCGTACCGCGCCCTCCTACCGGGGCGCCGCAGGGAGGACCCACCCCATGACCTCGTTCAGACGTACCGCGCAGCGCTCCGCCGCGCTCGCGGTCACGGCGGCGGCCGCGCTGGCGGTCACGCTCGCGCAGAACCCGGCGACGGCCGAGAAGGACAACCGGCCCGCGCGCACCGTCGACGTCCGCCTGATCGGCATCAACGACCTGCACGGCAACATCGAGCCGCCCACGGGCTCCTCGGGCCGCGTCACGCTGTCCGACGGCACGCAGGTCGAAGCGGGTGGCGCCGCCTACAACGCCACCCACATCCGCAACCTCCAGGCCGAGGTGCGCAACTCGGTGATCGTCGGCCAGGGCGACCTGATCGGCGCGTCCCCGATCGTGTCCGCGCTGTTCCACGACGAGCCGACGATCGAGGTCCTCAACCGGTTCGGCATGGACACCACGGCCGCCGGCAACCACGAGTTCGACGAGGGCTACCAGGAGCTGCTGCGGATGCAGCGCGGCGGCTGCCACCCGGCCGACGGCTGCCAGTTCCGCGAGACCTACGAGGGCGCGGACTTCCCGATCCTCGGCGCGAACGTGACGCTGGCGAAGAACGACCGGCCTGCGCTGCCGCCGTTCTGGGTGGAGTTCCGCGACGGCGTCCCGATCGGGTTCATCGGCATGCCGCTGAAGGACGTGCCGATCCTGGTCGACCCGAACGGCATCAAGGAGCTGGAGTTCGGCGACGAGGTCGCCGCCGCCAACCGGTACGCCGACCTGCTCAACTGGCTGGGCGTGAAGTCGATCGTGCTGCTCATCCACCAGGGCGACAGCACCTCCGGCGGCGGCCCGAACGACTGCCGCACGGTACCCAGCGGCCCCGGTCGCACCATCGCCGAGCGGGTCAGCCCGAAGATCGACGCGATCTTCTCCGGCCACAGCCACCAGCACTACAACTGCGTGGTGAACGACCCGGCGGGCAACCCGCGCCCGTTCATCGAGGGCCTGGCGTTCGGCCGCGAGCTGTCCGTGGTCGACCTCAAGATCGACAAGCGGACCCGCGAGGTCATCCGCTCGGCGACGGTCGCCCGCAACCACGTGGTGACCAAGGACGTCGCACCGGACCCGGAGGTCCAGGCGATCATCGACCTGGCCAAGTCGAAGTCCGGCCCGATCGCCAACCGCCCGGTCGGCACCATCGCCCAGGACATCCTGCGCGCGCAGAACGCGGCGGGCGAGTCCGCGCTGGGCAACCTGATCGCCGACTCCCAGCTGGCCGCCACGACGGACAACGGCGCGGTGCTCGCGCTGATGAACCCGGGCGGTGTGCGCGCCGACCTGACCTACGCCTCCTCGCCCGCCGGTGAGGGCAACGGCGCGGTGACCTACGGCGAGGCGTTCACCGTGCAGCCGTTCGGCAACATCCTGCAGACGGTCACGCTGACCGGCACGCAGCTCAAGGCGGCGCTGGAGCAGCAGTGGCGGATCGTCGACGGCGCGCAGCGGCAGACCATCCTGCAGCCGTCGGCCGGCCTGACCTACTCGTGGTCGGCGTCCGCGCCGATCGGCTCGAAGGTGTCGAACATCGTGCTCAACGGGACGCCGCTGGACCCGGCCGCGAACTACCGGGTCACCATCAACAGCTTCCTGCAGGGCGGCGGCGACGGCTTCAGCGCGTTCACCGCGGGTACCGAGATCACCGGTGGCGGTATCGACCTGGACGGGTTCACGGCCTACCTGACCGCCAACCCGAACACCGCGCCGCCGGCGCTCGGCCGCATCACCACCACGCCGTGACACACGCTCGGTGAGCGGGCACGCACGAGCCCGCTCACCGGGCGCTCACGGTGCGCGACGACTGTCCCACTGGGCCGGATGAATCTCATTTCACCAGTTCAGGGGCTTCTGCTCCGGTTGTGCATCGCGCCGAACAGGCGCATGCTCGACACAGGACCTGCCACCGGTGGAACCCGAGCTGACCCGCCGGCGGCACGCCCGGAAGGGGTAGGTGGTGCGGTGCAGGTAAGTCCTCGCGGTGACGAACCGCGTTCGAGCCGCAACCCCGCGGGCGGAGCGGTCTGAAGACCGGCCCGATCGCGAACGTGAGCGGTTCCGACGAGGTTTCGAGCGCACGGCGCCACCGGCGCCATCGCCGCGCTTGACGATGTTGACCCGGTAAGTCTCAGGGCACCGTCTCCACCGTCGGTGCCGACCGCGGTCCACGCCGACCTCGTCACGCAGGTTTCGTCACTTCCACATGGGAAAACCCGGGTGCGGTGCCCCGACGTCGGGCCCCGCACCCGGGGCTTGTGCTGTCCGGGTCCGGTGCTTCGGCTGAGAGGACGTGCCGTGCAGTTCAACGAAGGTGCCGAGCTGGACACGTCACAGGTCAGTGACCAGCGCGGTGTCGGAGGCCGGGTCGCCCTGGGCGGCGGTGGGCTGGGCATCGTCGGCCTGATCCTGTACTTCGTGCTGTCGCAGATCGGCGGTGGCGTGCAGTTGCCGTCCGGCTCGGGGTTCAGCGACGTCGGCCAGGGTCAGCAGGTCGGGTCCGAAGCCATCAAGGAGAAGTGCCGCACCGGCGCGGACGCCAACCGCGAGTCCGACTGCCGCGCGGTGGCGTTCATCAACTCGATCCAGGCCTACTGGACCGACCAGTTCGCCCGATCGGGTCGCACGTACCAGGCCGCGCAGACGAACTTCTTCTCCGGCAGCGTGTCGACCCGGTGCGGCAGCGCGTCGTCCGCGGTGGGGCCGTTCTACTGCCCCGCGGACGCGCAAATCTACATCGACCTCGGGTTCTTCCAGGAGATGCAGCAGAAGTTCGGCGCGACCGGCGGGCCGTTCGTCGAGGGCTACATCCTGGCCCACGAGTACGGCCACCACGTCCAGAACCTGCTCGGCACGTCCGACCGGGTGCGCCAGGGTTCCGGGCCGAAGTCGGACTCGGTGCGGCTGGAGCTGCAGGCCGACTGCTACGCGGGCGCCTGGGCCAACCACGCCGAGACCGTGCCGACGTCTTCGGGTCAGCCGCTGATCACCGGCGTCACGCAGGACGACGTGAACGCGGCGCTGGACGCGGCGGCGCGCATCGGCGACGACTTCATCCAGGGCGAGCTGGGCGGCGGCCACGTCGACACGACCCAGTTCACGCACGGCACGTCGGCGCAGCGGCAGAAGTGGTACACGACCGGCTACGAGACCGGCGACCCGGCGCGCTGCGACACGTTCGACACCGACAACCTGGGGTGAGCGGCCTCACGACCGCTCGGTCAGCGCCTTCGAGCACCGGGCCAGCAGGGCTCGCAGGGTCTCCCGCTCCTCCGCGCTGAACTCGACGGCCGACGCCCGCTCGTCGGCCACCTCGAACGCCGCGCGCGGACCCGCTGCGGCACACGTTCCTGCTCGGCTCGATCCGCCGCGGCACGGTCGAGGTCGTCCGGGACGGCACGACGAAAACCCTGATCAGCGACCCGAGGATGGTGTCGGCGTTCGGCGTGCACGTGGTCCGGGGCCGGGTCTACGTCGCGTACGGCGACATGGGCGTCGGTCAGCGGTCCACGCCGGGCACCACCTACAAGTCCTCCGGCCTGGGCGTGTTCGACCTGGCCACCGGCCGCCCGGTGCACGTGGTCGACCTCGCCATCGGCCCCGGCAGGCACAGCGCCAACGACGTCGCCGTCGACCACGCGGGCAACGCCTACGTCACCGACCCGGCCTCCGACGCGCTCTACCGGGTCGACCGGCACGGTCGCGCCACCGTGCTGGCCCGCGACGGGCGGTTCGGCAGCGACACCATCGGGCTGAACGGGATCGTCTGGCACCCGCGGGGTTTCGTGCTCGCGGTCCGCTACGACACCGGCGCGTTGTTCAAGATCACCCGTTCCGGTGACATCTCGGAGGTCGCCCTGGACCGCCCGCTGGTCGGCGGCGACGGCATGGACCTGCGGCCGGACGGCTCGCTGGCGGTGGTCACCAACTCCCTCGGCGCGCCGGGTGAAGCGGCGGTGAGCGTGCTGCGCTCGTCCGACGGCTGGCGCACCGCCCGCACCACCCACCGGGCCGTGCCGTGGGGCGACGACGAGCCGACGACGATCGCCCGCTCACCGCGCGGCAGCTACGTCGTGGACGGCGACCTCGGCGTGCTGGTCAGCGGCACGGGCCTGTCCGACGCGCACACCCTGCGGAAGTTCCACGAACCGGCGCGGCCCTGAGCCGGCGGGGCGCGGTGTCGCAAGTGCCACACCGCGCCCCGCCGAACGTGGTGTTAGCGTCGCTAACCAACTGCGCAACCCAGGGGAGAGTGGCCGTGACGACGCTGGAGGCGATCGTCGTCGTCCTGGCCGGTGTGTTCGCCGGTGGGATCAACACCGTGGTGGGTTCCGGGACGTTGGTGACGTTCCCGGTCCTGCTCGCCGTCGGCTACCCGCCGGTGGTGGCCAACGTGTCGAACAGCCTCGGGCTGGTGCCCGGCTCGCTCAGCGGCGCGTTCGGCTACCGGCGCGAGCTGACCGGGCAGGCGGGCCGGGTGAAGCGGCTGCTGCCCGCCTCGGTGCTGGGCGGCGTGGGCGGCGCGATCCTGCTCGTCGTGCTGCCGGAGGACGCGTTCTCCGCGATCGTGCCGGTGCTGATCGCGATCGCGCTGGTGCTGGTGGTCGCGCAGCCGTGGCTCAACCGCAAGCTCGCCGAGCGGGAACGGCACGAGCACGGCGGCGTGGCGCTGTGGATCGGCATCTTCCTCGCGGGCATCTACGGCGGCTACTTCGGCGCGGCCCAGGGCGTGCTGGTGATGGGGCTCATGGGCGTGCTGATGAGCGAGCACATCCAGCGGATGAACGCGCTGAAGAACGTGCTGACCGCGTTCGTGAACCTGGTCGCGGGCGTGCTGTTCATCTTCATCGCCGACGTGGCGTGGCTCGCCGTGCTGCTGCTCGCGGTCGGCTCGGTGGTCGGCGGTCAGCTCGGCGCGAAGGTCGGCCGCCGACTCCCACCCGCCGCGCTGCGCGCGGTGATCGTGGTGGTGGGAGTCGTGGCCATCACCCAGATCCTCACCCGCTGAACGATTTCGCGGCGGCCAGGAACGCGTCGTTCTCCTCCGGCTCGCCGATCGTGACGCGCGCGCCGTCGCCGACGAACGCCCGCACCACCACCTTGTGCGCCAGGCAGTGCTCGTTGAACGCGGCGGTCCGCTCGCCCAGCGGCAGCCACACGAAGTTCGCCTGCGACTCGGGCACCTCGAACCCGGCGGTCAGCAGTTCGCCGCGCACCCGGGCCCGCTCGGCCACGATCGCCCGGCACCGCGCCATCAGCTCGGCCTCGGCGTCCAGCGACGCCAGCGCCGCGACCTGGGCCAGGGCGTTCACGCTGAACGGCACGTAGACCTTGCGCAGCGTCTCGGCCACCGCGGGCGAGGCCACCGCGTACCCGACGCGCAGCCCGGCCAGCCCGTACGCCTTGGAGAACGTGCGCAGCACCGCCACGTTGTCCCGGCCCGCGGCCCACTGCGCCTTGGCCAGCTCCACGCCGTCCGGCACGTCCGCGTCGTCCACGAACTCCTTGTACGCCTCGTCGATCACGACGAGCACGTCCGACGGCACCCGCTCGATGAACCGCTCGATCTCCGCCGCGCGCAACGCCGTCCCGGTCGGGTTGTTCGGGTTGCACACGAACACCAGCCGCGTGTCCGGGGTGATCGCGTCGGCCATCGCGTCCAGGTCGAGCCCGTGGCCCGCGGTCAGCGGCACCCTGGTCTGCCGGGCGCCGACGACCGCGGTGATGATCGGGTACGCCTCGAACGAGCGCCACGCGAACACCACCTCGTCGGCCCCGGTGCAGGTCGCCTGCACCAGCTGCTGGCACAGCGTCACCGAGCCGCAGCCGACGGCCACCTGGTCGGCGGGCACGCCGAGCTTGTCCGCCAGCCGCGCCACGAGGTCGGTGGCGGCGGTGTCGGGGTAGCGGTTCACGGCGGTGGCCGCGTCCGCGATCGCCCGCACCACGCTGGGCAGCGGTCCGGCCGACACCTCGTTGCTGGCCAGCTTGATCGCGCCGGGGATCGTCTTACCGGGCACATATCCGGGCAGCGCGACGAGGTCGGCACGGGTTCGCACGGTCATCTGGGCTCCTGTTGGTGGTTATCTCGCCCTGCAGGGGAGGGATTGCGTGCCCTGAACCTGTGGCGATGGTTCAGTGGCTGTGGTGTTAGTGTGTGAGGCATGATGGCGGGGTCGGTGGTGAAGCGGGCGTTCCGGTACCGCTTCTCTCCGTCTTCGGCACAGGAAGTGGAGTTGCTGCGCACGTTCGGGTGTGTACGGGTGGTCTACAACCGGGCGTTGGAGGCCCGTACGGCGGCGTGGTACGGCGAGCGGCGTCGGGTGAACTACGCGCAGACCTCGGCCCTGCTGACCGAGTGGAAGCGCACGGAGGGGCTGGGGTTCCTCAACGAGGTCTCGTCGGTGCCGTTGCAGCAGTCGCTGCGGCACCTCCAGACCGCGTTCACCGCGTTCTGGGAGAAACGGGCCAACTACCCGCGGTTCAAGTCTCGCAAGCGAGGCAGGGTGTCGGCGGAGTACACCCGGTCGGCGTTCCGCTGGCGCGACGGGCGGCTCACCCTGGCGAAGATGGCCGAGCCGTTGGACATCGTGTGGTCCCGGCCGCTGCCCGAGGGTGCCGAGCCGTCCACGGTGACCGTCTCGCGCGACCCGGCCGGTCGGTGGCACGTGTCGATCCTTATCGAGACCACCATCGCCCACGCCCCGCGCACCGACCGCGTGGTGGGTGTCGACGCGGGGATCACCTCCCTGCTCACGCTCTCCACCGGGGAGAAGATCACCAACCCGAGGCACGAGCGGCGGGACCGGGAACGGCTGGCCCGCGCGCAGCGGGCGCTGGCCCGCAAGCGCAACGGCTCCGCGAACCGGGCGAAGGCCCGGCTGCGGGTGGCCCGTGTCCACGCCCGCATCGCCGACCGCCGCCGGGACCTGCTGCACAAGCTGACCACCCGACTCGTCCAGGAGAACCAACTGGTCGTGATCGAGGACCTGGCGGTCCGCAACATGCTGCGCAACGGCAGGCTGGCCCGCGCGATCTCCGACGCGGGCTGGTCTGACCTGCGGTCCATGCTGGAGTACAAGTGCCAGTGGTACGGCCGCGACCTGGTCGTGGTCGACCGGTGGTTGCCCTCCAGCAAGACGTGCTCGGACTGCGGGCACCTGCTCGACACGCTGCCGCTGCGTGTGCGCGAGTGGATTTGCCCCGGCTGCGCGGCTTTGCACGACCGCGACGTCAACGCCGCGCGCAACATCCTGGCCGCCGGGCAGGCGGTCACAGCCTGTGGAGCCGGAGTCAGACCGACCCGACACTAGTCGGCGAGGCATCCGGCGGAACCTCCCTTCCGGGGAGAAGAAGCAGGAACTGCCGGGCGCGAGCCCTGCGGGGAATCCCCACCCTCAGGGAGGGGAGGGTGTCAACCAAGGACTCCCTTCGTGTGAGAGCGGCGAGCTGGACGTTATCCGGTGAAAGACCCGGATGGGGCATACCTGCCGTACGGATGCTCACGTTGACTGCCGTTCACCCCCACGTGGAAGGGTTGGGCCATGATTGCTACCCGCACCGAGACGCTCTCCCTCACCGACGGCCGTGAGCTGCGGCTGACCGTCGCCGAGCCGGAGAACGCCGTCCGCGGCGGCTTGGTCGTGCTGCACGAGGCGCGCGGCGTCACCGACACCGTCCGCGGGTTGGTGAGCAGTCTCGCCGCCGAGGGGTGGCTGGCGGTCGCGCCGCACCTCTACGCCGAGGTGTCCGGCGCCGAGGCGCCGGCGATGGTGAGCGGGCTGTCCGGCGAGGACGTGCTGGCCGACACCGACGTCGCGTTCGTCTGGCTCGGCCAGCAGGGCGTCAGCCAGGACCGCATGGGTGTCATGGGCTTCGACCTGGGCGGATCGGTCGCGATGGTGGTTGCGGGAAGCCGAACCATCGGTGCCGCGGTGACCGTCGGAGGTGGTGGGATCCTCGAACCGCTGGCCGAGGGGCTGCCGTCGCTGGTGGAGGTCGCGGAGGAGTTGACGTGCCCGTGGCTGGGCCTGTACGGCGACGACGACGCGGAGATCGCGTTCAGCGACGTGGAGAAGTTGCGCGACGCCGCGGCGGCGGCGGCCGTGGCGACCGACGTGGTCCGGTTCTCGCACACCAGCCACCGGTTCGACACCACGCCCGAGGCCAGTGCGGAGGCCTGGCAGCGGGCGCTGAACTGGTTCGACTCACATCTTCGCTAAGCCTCTGGTCGGCGGCTTGGAACCGAACCGCGTTCCCGGTACATCTAAGGAAGGCGTCCGGAACGCCTGGTTTTCTCCTCGTCGCCGGCTAACGCGCGGTGGGCCCGCGGCGAATCGCAGTGCAGGGGGTAGTGATGAGCGACGGGAACACGGTCCCACTCGCGGGTGCACAGACGGTGCAGATCCCGCCGGGCTTCACGCCGTCCGCGGCGCCGCCCGCGGTGGTGCAGCCCGCGGTCGTGGCGGAGGCACCGGTGGTCGCCGCCCCTGTTGCCCCGGTCGCTCCACCGGGTTCCCCGGAGCCCGCGGCTCCACCGCCGCCGGCCACCGCTCCGACCGCCGACCCCGGCGCCACGGTCACCCTGCCGGCCCCGGCCGCGGTCGAGCCCGAGACGGTCAAGCCCGTCGCGGAGAGCTTCGCGAAGGCCGCGCAGACCGACCTGGACAAGGCCACCACGGCGCTGGACGCGGTGGACAAGGGTTCGGTGCGGCTCGACCTGGACAAGCAGGGCGTCGACGACCTGCTCAAGCTGGTCTCGCAGGCGCGCAGCCTGGTGGACGAGGTGCACAGCCGCGCGGTGAACAACCTCGACGTCGAGCTCAAGTTCGGCAACAACTGGGTGAGCGACGCGATCAGCAGGCGGCTGCGCGAGGTGGCGGTGGGCAACGAGGAGTCGGCGGTCAACGTGATCGGTGACTTCATGCAGGTGCTCTTCGAGGTCGAGGAGACCATCCGCGAAGCGGCGCGGAACCTGGAACGGGCCGACGACGAAGCTGCGGACGCCTTCGGGTCCGCGGGGGAGGCCAAGGGCTGATGGGCGACAACACGCACGGGGGCAACCACGGCGGTGGCCACGGTGGCGGCCAGCACGGTGGCCACGGCGGTCAGGGCCACGGCGGTGGTCATGGCGGTGGTCAGGGTCATGGTGGCGGCCACGGCCAGGGTCACGGCGGTGGTCACGGCCAGGGCCACGGTGGCGGTCATGGTGGCGGCCACGGCGGTGGCCAGGGCCACGACAAGCCCACCGACCTCGGCCAGAAGGTCGACTGGATGACCTACACCCACCAGCAGCTGTGGGAGATGATCAACACCGGGGTCGACCTCAAGGCCGCGGGCAACGCGCAGGCCGACTGGGCGGCCGTCGGCAAGGCCCTGGGCGAGGTGCAGGAGTACCTGGCCAAGGCGATCGGCCAGTCCAGCCAGGCGTGGACCGGCGAGTCGGCCGTACGCGCCCGCGAGGCGCTGGAGTCGGTGGAGAAGTGGGCGCTGAACACCAGCGAGCACGCCGACAACGTGGCCAAGTGCATCGCCACCGAGATCGACCACGTGCAGACGGCGCGCGAACTGATGCCGCCGCCCGCCCCCGCGCCGCCGGTCGTCACGCCGGTCGTCGACGCGCCGTCGAGCCAGACCGCGACCCCGACCCCGATCGCCACGCCGCGCACGCCGTTGGTGCGCAACCGGCTGGTCGAAGACGCAGGCTTCGGCTCGTCCTCCGTGCCGGGGGAGAGCCTGATCGCCAACCCGACCACGCGCTCACCGGGCGCGTTCACCGGCATCGAGAACATCGCCGCGCCCGCGATCGACTCGGTCGCCACCGCGGACGCGACGCACCGCCAGGCCGCCGAGGTCATGGCGATGTTCCAGCTCAACTCCTACGAGGTCGACCGGACCGTGCCGTCGTTCAGCCCGCCGACCAACCCGGTCGCGCCGCCCCCTCCGCCGCCCGTGGTCGTCACGCCGAACCCGCCCGTCAACGACGGCGGTGGCGGTGGTGGCGTCGGTGGCGGTGGCGCCGTGGTGAACAACCCCGGCGGCACGCCGAACCAGCGTCCCGGCGGCACGTCCACCCAGTTCGGCCGCGGCGGCTTCGCCGGTGGCCGCGGCGGGTTCGCCGGTCGCGCCGTCATGCCCACACCCGTCGGCGCGGCCGGCGGTGGCGGTGGCGGCGGTCCGCTGGCCGGTCCCGGTGGCGCCACGGGTGCGCTCGGCGCCGACCGGGGTGGCTCCGGCAGCAACCCCGGCAGCGTGACCAGCCAGTTCCAGGCGCCCAAGTCGGTGACGCCGCAGGCCGGCATGATCGGCGCCGCGCCGATGGCCGCGCCGCCGCCCGTCGCCGGTGGCGGTGGTGGCGAGAAGGACCGCAACCGTCCCGGGTACCTGGAGGACGACGACAACGTCTTCGGCGTCGACCGCAAGGCCGCACCCCCGGTGATCGGCCTGTGACCGAGCGCGTCTTCCGGCTCAGTGAAGTGGAGTTCTTCCTGCTCTGGCAGGCGGTCCACCGCGACGCCCACCCGGTCCCGCTCGGCACCAGGCACTTCGGGCACACCCAGCGCGAACGGGCCGCGCTGATCGAGACCGCGTCCCGCGACCTGGCCGCGCGCGGCCTCGGCACCGTGCACCGGCCGGACGAAGAGCTGTACGGGCTGCTGCGCGGGCTGGCCGAGTTCGAGATCGGCCTGGAGGTGTTCTTCACCGTGCGCGGCGCCCAGGCGCGCGGCCTGGCCACGGCCGCGTGGCACGGCGCGTTCGCGGGCAGGCTCGGCAACCAGGTGCAGGTGGCCGGGTTCCGGCCGACCGCGCTGGCCGCCACCACGGTCAACACCCTGCCGCCCGCGCCACCCGGCGGCGGCCGGTCGGTCAACGTGCGCTGGGACGACTACCTGGCCGCGGGCAAGGCCGGGCAGGACGACGGCAGCGAGGGGTTCCTCGACGCGCTGCGCGCCGTCGGCCTGCGCGAGCCGGAGGCCAACACCCTGATGCGCGCCGTGACCACGCGCAGCGGCGGCGGCCAGGTCGGCGTGATCGCCCGCAACCGGGCCGGTTACCTGCACCCGACCGGCGCGGTCGTGTCGTGGCTGGACACCGCCGAGGGCCGGTACCTCGTGCGGCGCGACGACGGGTGGCTGGTCGTCGCGCCGACGGACGCGGCGAGGCTGATCTCCGCGGTCGAGGGACTGGTGGCGAGCGCCGGCCGGAACTGATCCGGTGTGTGGATGCCTACTGTGGTTCCGGGCCGTCGGATCGGCTAGGAACTTCAGGTATGACCGAGATGCGTGCCGGCACCGCCGCCGGCGAGGCGGAAGTCCTCTGGCGCCCTGACCCCGACCGGGTCCAGGACAGCAGGATGACCGCGTTCCGCTCCTGGCTCGCCTCGACCAAGGGCCTTGACCTCCCCGACTACGAGTCGCTGCGGGAGTGGTCCACCTCCGACCTGGAGGGGTTCTGGGGCGCGATCGCGGAGTTCTTCGACGTGGTGTTCCACAGCGCGCCGACGCGCGTGCTGGAGGCACCCGTGATGCCCGGTGCGTCCTGGTTCCCCGGTGCCACGCTGAACTACGCCGAGCACGCCCTGAGGGGCCCGGACGACGACCTGGCGGTCGTGTTCCACCGCGAGGACGGGCTGTCGTCGCAACTCACGTACGGCGAGCTGCGCCGCCGGGTGGCCGCCGTGCGCGCCGGGTTCGCGGAGCTGGGCGTGCGGCGCGGTGACCGGGTGGTGGCGCTGGTGCCGAACTCGCCGGAGGCGCTGATCGCGTTCCTGGCGGCGGCGTCGCTCGGCGCGACCTGGTCGTCGTGCTCGCCGGACTTCGGCGCGCGGGCCATCGCCGACCGGTTCACCCAGATCTCGCCGACCGTGCTCGTCGCCGTGGACGGGTACCGGTACAACGGGCGGGCGTTCGACGTGCGGCCGACGGTGGAGGAGCTGAGGGCGGAGATCCCGTCCCTGCGCGCCACCGTGATGATCGACTACGTGGGCGGCACCCCCCTGCCCGGCACCGTGACCTGGGACTCCTTGCTGGCTTCGCACGCCGACGCCGCGTTGGCCTTCGAACCCGTCCCCTTCGACCACCCGCTCTGGGTCCTGTACTCGTCCGGCACCACGGGCCTGCCCAAGGGCATCGTGCAGGGGCACGGCGGCATTGTGGTCGAGCACCTGAAGATGCTGGCGCTGCACAGCGACCTGGGGCCGGGCGACCGGTTCTTCTGGTTCACCACCACCGGCTGGATGATGTGGAACTTCCTCGTCTCCGGCCTGCTGGTCGGGTCGACGGTCGTGCTGTTCGACGGCAGTCCCGCGCACCCCGACCTGAACGTGCTCTGGCACCTGGCCGAGCAGCACCGGGTGACGTACTTCGGCACGTCGGCGCCGTACATCCAGTCCTGCCTGAAGGAGGGCGTCCACCCGGCCGAGCGCTACGACCTGACGGGCCTGCGCGTGGTCGGCTCCACCGGTGCGCCGCTGACGCCCGAGGGCTTCCGCTGGATCGCGTCCGCCGTCGGTGAGGACGTCCAGATCGCCTCGGTCTCCGGCGGCACCGACCTGTGCACCGCGTTCGTCGCCGCCGCCCCGGACCTCCCGGTGTGGCTGGGCGAGCTCTCGTGCCGTGCGCTGGGTGCCGCCGTGGAGTCCTACTCGGAGTCCGGCGTGCCGGTGGTCGAAGAGGTCGGCGAGCTGGTGATCACCAAACCGATGCCGTCGATGCCGGTGTTCTTCTGGGGCGACGAGGACGGCGCGAAACTGCGCGAGGCGTACTTCTCCACGTTCGAGGGCGTCTGGCGCCACGGCGACTGGATCCGGATCACCGGGCGCGGCTCGGCCGTCATCTACGGCCGAAGCGACTCCACCCTGAACCGCGGTGGGGTCCGCATGGGCACCAGCGAGTTCTACCGGGTGGTCGAAGGCCTGCCCGGCGTGGCCGACTCCCTGGTGATCGACACGTCCGGCGCCGGCCAGACCGACGGCGAACTGCTGTGCTTCCTGGTCCTGGAGGAGGACGTCACCCTGGCCGACCTGGAACCACGCCTGAGGACCGAACTGCGCACCAACCTCTCCCCGCGCCACGTGCCGAACCGGTTCGTGGCCGTGGACGAGATCCCGAGGACCCTCAACGGCAAGAAGTGCGAGGTCCCGGTGAAGAAGATCCTGGCCGGCACCCCACCCGAGCGGGCCGTCAGCCTGGACGCCCTGCGCAACCCGGCCGCCCTGCGCCCATTCCTCGACCTGGCCCGAGACCTACCTCACTCCACCACCCCCTGAGCCCTGCGAAACGCCCCCCTCCACTCCCTCTGACCAGGGAAGATGCGGTAAAGAGGGGGGCGTTTTGCTAGAGCGGCGGGGGCATGTGTAATCTATGCGTCGTAGCCGAGGGCTCCGGGAGGCTTCGCCTAGTCTGGTCTATGGCGCCGCACTGCTAATGCGGTTTGGGTTTATCGCCCATCCCGGGTTCAAATCCCGGAGCCTCCGCAACACCCGGCTTCGGCCGGGTGACAACTGAAGAACGATGCGCTCGTAGCTCAACGGATAGAGCATCTGACTACGGATCAGAAGGTTGCAGGTTCGAATCCTGCCGAGCGCGCACTGGTCAGAGGCCCCACCGAGAACTATCGGTGGGGCCTCTGACCGCATTTGCGACCGCCCTGTGGCGCAAGACCCGGTGCAATAGTCACCGGGTCGGACCGGTTCAGCGGGCGAGTGTGATGGCCTCGGTTGCCGCGGCTTTGAGGACGGGGTCGGCCAGAGTGCTTCCGGGGGCTCGTTCGGCTTGGGCGAGGACGATGGTGTTGCCGTCGATCCGGGAGGCGTAGCGCAGTCCGGTGAAGCGGATCCCGTCCTTGGTGAGCTCGGTGATGTTGCCGGTCCCGTGGCGGTCGACGAGGGTTTTCAGCTCCGCGGCTTGGACGGAGTCGGGCATGGTGACCCAGGCCACGGCGACACGTGCGGTGCCCGTGCCGTCGGAGGCGTCGTAGAGGACACGGGTGAGGCTGGTGCAGGGGTGGGCGGCGAGGTAGTCGCGGACCTGACCGTAGGACGACTCGGCGCACGAGCCGCCCTCGACGCGGTTCAGGTGGGTGTGCGTGAAGTCCGCAGGCGACGAGGCATCGAAGCCCGCGGTGGCCGAGCCCGCCGCCCAGGACCGCGAGGCCGATGAGGACCACGAAGAACACCGCGACCGGATTGTCGGAACCACCGCTGGTACGGGCGGGAGCGGATCGGTGATGGCCCTTGACCGTGACGCCACCGCGGACGTGAGGCCGAACTCGAACCATGTACCACTCCTTCGGTAGTGGGGCGAAACCTGCGTCATGCTGGGAATTCGGTGGTGCGTCGAAGTCGCCGCCCGGTGGCGGTACTCGATGCGGCCGCATGGCCGCTGATCACGAATCCGCGGCGCATCACGATGCGGATGTTCCGGCGGCTTGATGGGTTGTCGCGGCAGTTGTCGGCGGGAGGGTCGGTCCGGTGCGGAAGACCGGACCGACCCGTGCGCTACCGGGGTTCGGGCGTGCGGGCCTTCTCCAGCGTCGCCGCGAGGCGGTCGATCTGGGCGTCCACCTCCATGCGACGGCGCGCCTTGGCGGTCCGGTCCTCGCCGCCGATCTCCTCGATGCCCGTCCTCAGCTTCTGTCGGAAGCGGAGCTCCTGGAGCTCGAAGTCGACCGAGTCGCGCTTCTCACTGGCCCTCAACTGCAAGTCGTGGAGCCGACCTGAGACGTCGAGTTGCCGGCGCACCCGGGCGTCGTACTCGGTGCTCGCGCTCATCATCTTGCTCAGCACCGGTAGGCAGTCGAGCACGACGAGGAGCAGTGCCAGGAACACGTGCGCCATCAACACCGAGAAGTGCTTGGAGGACAGGCTCGCCAGCGCCTCGAACTCGTCGAGCAGACCGCGCTCGGTCAAGTTCTCGCGCTTCTCGTCGATCTTCGCGTTGATGGCGGCGTTGACCTCGCGCTCCGCCCGGCTCGAGGCGTTCGCGACCTTCGTCGTCAGCTCCGACACCTGCCGATCTGCGGTCACGAGGTCCGCGTTCAGCTGGTCGACCTGGCTGTCCCGGCGGAACTGGTCGGCCTTCTCGCGATTGCGGGTGCACTCAGGTCCCTCACCCGGTATGGCGGTCAGGCCGGGACCGCCGCGACCCGCGCACTCGTCACGGGCCAGGCGCTCCAGCTCGTTCAGCTGGGCATTGATCTCGCCGATCCGGGTGGCCAGCTGGTCGCGGTGCGCGGTGGCCCGCCCCAACTCCTCCACCGCGCTCTGCGGCCGTTCGCTGATCACCACGAGGAAGCCCGCGCAGGACGGGTCGGTCGAGATCTCACCGGTCGGCGGGTTGCAACGCTTCACCGCGCTCCCGTAGGCGTCGATGTCCGCCTTGCGCGTCTCGCTGATCTCGTTGTCGATCGACTGGTGGAACACCGCCAGCACCAGCGGCTCGGCGATCACCACGCCCAGCAGCACGGAGAGCAGCAAACGGGGCAGGTAGGTGCCCAACAGCGACGTCCGCGCCGCGCCGTGGGTGCTGGCGATCAGCCAGCTGTCGGCGGTGACGATGATCACCGCCCACACGAGGTCGGCGAACACCAGCCACCAGTGCCCGCCCAGCACGCTCGCGAGCGCCATGTGCATCGACACCGCCGCCAGCAAGCCCGTGTTCAGCACGATCAGGCCGAGGCGGGTGTAGCGGGGGCGTTCCTCCGGCACCCAGTCGAGCACGTCCTCATTGACGCCGATAGTGCGCCGCAACAACCGGGGTATGCCCCGCTGCGGCATCACAGGGCGCAGGGCGCCGATCGCGACGTCGTTCGGCAGCGACGCCCGGACGGGGCGGTCGACCGGCGGCGTCCCGATCGGTGGCGTGCCCGGCCGGCCCCGCAGCGGCTGCTCGTCGACGGACGGGCGGTCGTCGAGTGCCGTCATGCCTCCACCTTCGTGCTGCGGTCGTCGTCCGCGAGGTCTTCGTCCTCCAACGTGTCCGGTTGTGCCGGCGGCGCAGGAATCGCCCGCTCCTCATCGGGGGAAGCAGTTGCGTCGACCGCCCTCGTGCGGCTGCCGAGCAGGTTGGTGACGAGCTGGTGCACGCCCGGCCCGAGGTTGGCGGTGTCGAGGTGACCGCTCGCGGCCAGTGCCTTGACCACGTCCAGTTGCGCGTTCAGCTCCTGCAACGCCTCCGCCCGCGCCAAGTGCCGGTCCTCGCGCTCCCACTCGGCCCGGCGCAACTCGTCGGCGCGCTCGGCCTCCCGCTTCACGCGGGACTGTTCCAGGCCGAACTGCCGCTCGGCGTCCCGCCGCCTGGCGGTCGCCTCGATCTCGAACCGGTGATCCTCGTGCGCCCACGTCTCCAGCCGCAGCTCGCTCTCCTGCCGGTGCCGCACGTCGGCCCGCTCCGCCTCCCACCGCAGCTGGTCCCGCGCCCGCTCGTTCGCGATCGCCTCCCGCAGGTCCTCGCGGTCCTGCGCGACCTCGCGCTCGCGCAGCCGGCGCAACTCGTCGGCGACCTCCCGCGTGCTGATCTCGCCCGCGGCGTGGGCGAGATAGAGCGCGGCGACCGAGTCCGAGCCCACCGCCCGGGTGGTGTGGTCGAGCTCCCGGCGCGCGTGCGCGCGCCTCAGCGCGTCGAGCGAGCTCGCGTGCTCGGTGTCCTGCACCTCGACGGACTGCCGGTGGATCTGCTCCAGGTCGTGCAGCCGGTGGCTGTGGCCGAGCTGCGTGGTCTTCACCACGTGCGTTCCCTCGGCCTCCCGCAGTCTCGCCCTCAGCTCGGCTACCTGCTCGGGCGTCATGACCTCGACGCTGGCGAGCGTCACGGCGAGGCCGGCGAACTCTGGCGGCTCGATCGTGTGGTACGCCCGGACCTGAGCGTCGAGCTTGCGGCGCAGGTCGTTGATGTCCGCGAGGTCGTAGTCCAAGCCGAGCTGGAAGATCCGTTGGTGCCCCTTGAGGTAGCCGGTCAGCAGTGCGACCGCGTCACTCCCACCGGCGCCGACGACCGCGACCGGATCCACGACGGTGCACAGGAACGCCACGCGGAGCGTGAAGTTCGCCGCGTCACGCGACGGGATGACCAGCTCGGCGACCACCTCGGTGTCCGCGGTGACGTCCACGACCGACACGTGGGAGGCGTCCACGACGGTCGGCGAGTCGAGTGGCAGGTCGGTCGTGTCCAGGACGAGCTGGTTGCGCGTGCGGTACACGAGCTGGTGCCCGGCGAGCACGAGCGGCACCTCCTCCCGCAGGCGACCGCGGCTGCGGCTGAACAGCCGCTTCGGCGGCAGCGGTTCGAGCACGCGTTCGGTGATCACCGGGTACGGCTGCTTCTCCATGCGTAGTCGCTCCAAGTCAGGAGACGCGTCCCTTGAGCGCGTCGAGGATGGCGTCCACGAGGGACTTGATGTCGGTGTCCGGCCGGCGCGCGGCCACGACGCGGAAGTCCGCGTCCAGTGCCGCGTGCTCCCCGGCGGGCAGGGCGGAGTGCAGTGACACGCCCAAGTCGCGCGCGCTCGTCCTGGCGCGGGGGTCGTTCTCGGCCATGTCTTCCAGCAGGGCCCGCAGCGCCTTGATCGCCCGCAGGCGCAGCGGCCGGAAGACCAGCACGCCCGCGAGCAGACGAGCGACCACGTCGCGGTGTTCCGGGTGTTCTTCGAGGTGCAGGAGCACAGCGGACCGCTTGGCGTCCGACTTCCACGACTCCAGCACCGCGAGCGCGGTGTGCATGGCGACCGCACGGCTCGCCGGTCGCGCGCCCGGCGCGGTGAAGCGCTCGACCTTGTCCCGCAGGTAGTGCAGGACCAGGTGGGCGTTGTCGGTGTCACGAACCAGCGTGGCGAACAGCTCACCGAAGACGTGCTCGACGTCACCGTCCACCGCGTGCGACTGGGTGCACACTCGCCAGAGGCGGCGACGCGCGTCATGCGGGTAGCGGGCGCCGAGCCCGCCGATGAACGCCATCGCCGCGACCCACCGCTGCTGCGGCTTGCCCTGCTCCACCCAGCCCGCCGCGATCTTCAGCGCCGCGGGCGCCAGCACGTCGTCGTAGGCCATCAGGTGCAGGACGTAGACCGCCACCCGCCGACCCGCCGCACGCCGGGCGCCACGTGCCCACCGGTCGAGCACGCGCACCACCTCGTCCAGGGCGATGGCGGCGAGTTCGGCCAGGCCCACCGCGATCGGCACCTCGTACTCCGGTTTGGTGACGACCTCGTCCAGCCACTCGACGACCGCATCCCAGAACACGACGTCCATGCGCTGCCACAGCTGCGCCAGCACGTGCCGGTGGTGCTCGGGCCGGGCGAACCGCAACGCGCCACGCGTGCCCAGGTCGGTGTGCAACGTCGAGGTGGCCACCAGCTCGTTGGTCAGCAGGCCCCGGCGCAGTTGTGGGAGGCGGTCGTACTCCTGGGCCTCGTCCGCGGCGGGTGGCACGTCGCGTTCCAAGACCTGCTGCAACAGCCCAAGCGCGGCCTCGAACGTCCTCTCGTCCACACCGGCGCCGAACGCGAGCGCGGTGACCTCCAGCACCCGGCGTCGGTCGGCCTCCTCGAACCACTCCGCCACCTCGAGCCGGATCCGCGCATCGAGGTGCTCGAGCGCTTGGTCGAGAGGCAAGCCTCGGCCGAGCCGCTCGGCGAGCCCGACCACGTCGCGGACGCTGTCGATCGATTCCAGAGCCTCGTGCAGCACCGGTTCCTCGTCGGCCGGCAGCGTGCCGTCCCAGTACGCCCGCAGCACGCGCTCGGCCGCCGGCGGGTGCCAGACGACGTGGCAGGCACGGTCCACGACGAGGGTCGGTGGCTCGGTGATGACGAGGTAGCACTCGCGGTCCCGGACGCGGTCGCGCACGACCCGCCACTCGAAGTCGGGGTCACCGCCGTACTCGGTGACGCGGTCGACCACGAGGTAGCCGCACCCGGACTCGTACTCGTAGTCGGCCAACTCGGTCGGTGACACGTGCGGCGACATCAGGTAGAGCGGCTGGTCGGTGACCTGGCGCAGCAGCGCCAACGCCGACGACCGCTTGCCCGTCCCCGGTGCGCCGCACAGGACCAGGAGGTGGTCGACCGCGAGCCGTTCGACGGCCGTGCCGAAGCCTTCCGGGCTGACGAACCGGCTGAGCGCGGAGATGTCGCCGTCGTCGACGCGACCCGTGGCCCGGGTGAGCGGCCGCGCGGACCAGCCGGCCACCGTCTGCGCACCGAGCACCGCGCGCTCGAACCGAGGGCTGTAGAGGTTGATCTGGACCTCGTTCAGCGTTGCCCGGTCGTACCGCGGTGCCGGGTTCTCCGCCGGTTCGTCGGTAGGAGTCGGAGCGTGCTCCTGCGCTTGCTGCGCGGTCATCGTCCGACCCGGTTCTGCACGCCGATGACGACGTTCTGGCCGTGCACGCCACCGTGCACCGTCGTGTTGTGCGCGTTCGGCGCGAGCGGTGCTCCCGGTGTCGACGCGGGTATGGGTTCGGGTCCGGAGGCGGGCCTTCGGACCGCGTCAAGGGGCAGTGACCGCACGTCAACGCCCGGCACGTGCAGCCAGGCCGTGCTGTTGAACGTCTTGGCGACCACCGGAACTTCGCGGAAGTCCCGCGGTGACAGCCTGGTGTGGCCCTGCATCACCAGGTCCGCGTAGAGCAGCGGCGACAGCAGGAGTACCAGGTCGGCCGCGGGGCACTCGCGCAACGCGAGCCGACCGGGGTCGCTGTCCAGGATGCGGCTCACCATCGTCACGCCCGCCCCGGCGTGGCCGTACGGCGTCTCGCGCACGAGTCCTTGGTGCACCGCCACGCGCAACCGCAGCTTCAGCTCGTGCGGCGCACCGCCGTTGTGCGCGGCGAGCGACTCGGCCAACGCCCGGGGCAGGTCGTCGATGACGCGTTTCTCGGGGGTTTCCGCGGGCAGCACCGAAAGTTCTCCGTCGCCGGAGCCCTGGACCGACCAGCGGGACCGGTCGAAGCCCGCCCGCTCGGCGGTGTCCCGCATGACGTTTGCCAGGGCGTGCTGCACCCGTTCCTGCTCGACGTCGGTGCGCGCGCTGTAGTTCTCCACGTCCAAGCTGAGCAGGACGCGCCGGGTGAAGTCGTCGTCCACGGTGGCTTCCTCCGCGTGTGGTGGTGTGGCGAAGAGTCTGCGTGGCGGTCGTGCCGCACACTCCGGAAAAATCCGGGATTCGAGGAAGTCGGGATCAGTCGTCATCCGCGGTGCGGCGCAGAGCCTCGAGATCCCGGATGCGGACGCCCCGGTAGCGCGCCGTCACCAATCCCTTGGCCTTCAGCGCTTTCAGCGCGATGCCGACCGCATCCGGCTTGGCACCGATCAGCCGGCCCAGCTCCTCCTGCGAGACGTCGACGCCGAGGTCGATCCCGAGTGGACCCGGCACGCCGTGTGCCTCGGCCAGGTCCAGCAGCACGCGCACCAACCGCACCTTGACGTCGTACGAGGCGAACTCGGCGCGTCTGCGGTTGGCCCAGTCGAGGCGATCGCTGATCAGCCCGCACAACGCGTGCCACGCCTCGGGGTTGCGGTCGAGGTAGGCCAGGAACTGTCGCCGTTCGACCACTTGCACGAGGAGGTCGGTGCAGGCCGTCACGGTGGCCGAGCGGGTCCGGTCCTGTCGCAGCGCGGCACCCTCGCCGATCACGTCACCGGTGACGCGGACGCCAAGCAGCGCCTCGGAGCCGTTCGGCGCCAGCCGGGTGATCTTCGCGCACACCGCGCCGCCGGAAGCCGCCGACCGGAGGAGGAACACGCCCGTCTCGCGGTCGCCCTGCCGGGTCAAGTGCTCGTTGGTCCGCACGACGCGCTGTCCGCCGAGAGATAGCAGCCCGTTCCGCACATCATCGCTGAGGCGGAAGAGGTACGTTCCGGGCAGCCAGGCGTGTTGGTTTGATGCTTGGGACAATGCGATCTCCCGTCGCGGTTCCCCAGCGAGAACCGAACCTTGATCGACTCTGTGCGTGACGGTTCATGCCTTCAGTTGCCCACTCATACGTCCGATTCGGTGCTTATCGGGTGGCGTTACTGCCGTGGGTGAAGCGGAAGGTTACATGGTCGCCGCAGGAGTGCACGTGGGGGTGGTGCATTGGTTCTTAACGGTGAAGATCGACTGCCCGGTGATCTTGGACAACGGGCCTGGAGTCCGCATTTATGCAGGTACAGTCCCCGGGTGCAGTCTGTGAAGACTATTTGTATTCCTGTCGACTGCGAATTTCGGATGGGCCGGTACCGATTCGACACCCTGTCGATGAACGACGTTCGGAATGGGGTTGCGGTGCCCGGTTTTCCCCCGGCGTGCCGGCCCATCGGTGCGGCCGCTGAATCGCCGAGGTGGGCGATCGACCGGCATTCACGTTGTCTTCCGCGGCGGGTCGGCGGTGGGCGGTCGCAGTCGGGTCGAGTGGTCGGGAGGTGTCCGACCCAACCTCTTCGATGTCCAAGATGCTTGACATCAGGTCAAGTAGAGCTGACACTCGTGATGTCAAGTTTGCTTTACATCGGAGGGTGGGCGATGTCGTACGAGGAGAAGGGCGTCTGGGTGTACCTGGTGGTCAGCGCGCTGACCTACCTGGGGTACGTCGTGGTCGTCCTGGGACGGGTCGGGGACGGGCCGGCGGCCGAGGTGGCGTACGTGGCGCCCCTGTTGTGGTCCATCGGGATCTCGGTCGGGCTGGCCGTGGTCGGGCGGATCGCGGTGGAGATCGCGAGGCCCAGTGAGAGACAGCGGGCCGACGCACGGGACCGCGACATCAGCCGGTTCGGTGAGCGCGTGGCCGGCGGTGTGCTCGGTGTCGGCATGGTGTTGCCGCTCGGGCTGGCGTTGGTGGAGGCGGCGCACTTCTGGATCGCCAACGCGATCTACGCGGTGTTCGTCGTGTGGGCCGTGTTCGGGGCGGCGGTCAAGCTCGTCGCGTACCGGCGGGGGTTCTGAGTGGGCAAGCCGACCAGGATCACCAACTCGATCCGCGCACTCCGCTTCGCGCACGGCGAGATGACGCAGGCCGAGCTGGCCCGCCGCCTCGACGTCACGCGCCAGACCGTCATCGCCATCGAGCAGGGCCGCTACTCGCCCTCGCTGGAGATGGCCTTCCAGATCGCCCGCGTGTTCGACGTCCCGCTCGGCGACGTGTTCCAGTACCCGGAGGACGACTCATGAGAGCGATGACCCAGGACGCGTACGGCGTCCTCGAAGACGTGTTACGGCTGAACGAGGTCGAGAAGCCCGAGGCAGGGGACGGTGAGGTGCTGGTACGCGTGCGGTCCGCCGCGGTCTCCGGTTCCGACTGGCACATCCTGCGCGGACTGCCCTACGTGGCACGGCCGGTGGTCGGGGTGCGCCGGCCGCGCAACACCGTGCCCGGTCTGGAGTTCGCCGGCACCGTCGAAGCCGTCGGCCGCGGGGTGACCGCGGTCGGGCCGGGTGACGAGGTGTTCGGCTGGTGTTCCGGCGCGTTCTGCGAGTACGCCGCGGTGCCCGAGGGGCAGCTGACGGTGAAGCCCGCCAACCTCACGCTGGAGGAGGCGGGGGCCGTGCCGATCGCCGGGTTCACCGCGTTGCAGGCGGTGCGCGACGCGGGGCGGGTGCGGGCGGGGCAGAAGGTGCTGGTGCTGGGTGCCTCCGGGTGCGTCGGCACGTACGCCGTGCAGCTCGCCAAGCACTACGGGGCCGAGGTGACCGCCGTGTGCGGTGCGGCGAAGGCGGACCTGGTGGCGGAGCTCGGCGCGGACCACGTGCTGGACTACACGGCCGGGCCGTTGACCGCGAGCGGGTTCGACGTGGTGATCGACCTCTACGGCAACCCGTCGGCGCGCACCCTCAAGCGGCTGCTGCGCAAGGGCGGGACGGCCGCGCTGGTGGGCGGCACGGGTGGGCGGTGGTTCATGGGCGTGGACCGGGGGTTCCGCGTGCTGGTCGCGGCACCGGTCCTCGGGTTCAAGGCGCGGCTGTTGGTGCACAAGGACCGCTTGGACGACCTGGTGCTGCTGCGAGAGCTGATCGAGGCGGGCGCGGTCAGGCCCGTGCTCGACCGCACCTACCCGTTGACCGAGGCCGTCACCGCGATCGAGGACGTGCGGCGCGGCCGGGTGCGCGGCCACGCCGTCATCACGCCCTAGTCACCACCGCGACGGCGCGGGCGGTGGCACGACCGCCGGGCGGTCGTCGCACGTGATCGTGTTCGGCAGCAGCCACGGTGCCAGCCAGCCGTCGTTGCCGCCGCGGTCGGTCAGCGCGAACTCCGAGCCGGCGGCCGGGAAGTGGAACGAACCGCAGTTGTTCACCGGCACCGCGCCGACGTTGCGGGCGTCCACGTTCTCGAACGTCGCCGACCCGGCCGACCGCGCGCTCACCACCGACGTGCCCGTCCCGTCCACCCGGACGTCCTTGAAGTGCACGTTGGTGATCGAGTGGAGGTCCTTCACCGACCACTCGCTCACGAACATGATCGCGTTGTAGGTGTTGTCCAGGAAGTGGTTGCCCACCACCCGCATGTCCGCGTCGATGTCCCGCTCCAGCGCATAGAACCAGATCGCGCCCAGCCCGATGTTCCAGTTCAGCTCGTGCGTGCCGGCCCGGACGGTGGTGTTGTCGGTGATCAGGATCTGCCCGGTGAACGGCTGCGCGCCGAACCGCGACCCGAGCTGGATGCCGCTGCCCTCCCGCACCGGGTCGGCGACCAGGTTGCCGACCACGGCGTTGTCCGTGCCGCCGTACAGCGCGATGCCGTTGGCCAGCACGGGTGACTGCACGGTGTTGCGCTCGAACCGGTTGCCCGCGTTCTGCTGGTGCTCCGACCACATGGCCAGGCCGTCGTCACCGGTGTTGCGGATGAAGTTGTTGCGCACCAACGAATTCGTCACGCCGGTGTGGAAGTTCAGCGCGTCGGCGACCTGGTCGACCACGATGTTGTCGGTGACCGAGACGTTCGACATCGGACCGTCGAACCACAGGCCGACCTTGGTGTGGTGCAGGTACAGGCCGCGGACGGTGGAGTCGTTGAGGGCGCCGCCGATCCCGTTGACCTGGTCGGTGTCGATGCGCTCGCGCACGTCGCCCTCGATCGCGAACCCGCGCAGGTGGACGTCGCGGCTGCCGCCTTCGGCCGCCGGCTTGCCGTAGAAGCCGACTCCGGTGTGGACGGAGCCGTCCGGCGCGGGGGTCGGCAGGGTGACCTCGCGTCCCTTGACGACGGTGTGCCAGTTGCCCGCGCCTTCGATGGTCACGTCGTCCACGACGATGTGGCGGTTGACCTGGAACGTGCCCGGCGGCAGGTAGACCGGGAGCCGGTGGCGGCGGCCGAACGCGATCGCGCGGTCGAAGGCGTCGGCCGAGTCGCGCCGGCCGGTCGGGTCCGCGCCGAACAGCAGCACGTTGGCCGCGAACGGGTTGACGTGCGGCGGTGCCACGAGCTCGGTGTCGAGCAGGTCGATCACGGTCCACGCGGCGTTAGTGCGGGCGGGGGCGGTGAGGCGGATCCGGTCGCCGGCGCGGTGCGTCCTGCCGAGCTTGAGGCGCTGCTCGTCGTAGAAGTGGCTGGGGCGGAACGGCTTCGCGATGACAGGGGCGGGTGTGGTCCGGGACGGCACGCACGCGCACTCGGTGATCCACCAGTCCGGGTGCAGCAGGTCGGCGTTCGGGTCGTTGGTGAAGGGGTACTGGTTGTAGAGCCACGCGTACTGCGAGGTGAGCGTCATCGTCTGGCGGTGCTTGCCGTTGACCGTGACGTCCAGCGGCGCCGTGATGCCGCCGCCGGTCGGCGCGTCCGGGATGCTGTAGCGGACGGTGATCGCGTTCGCGGCCTTCGGCAGGGTGAACTCGACGTGCTCGCCGGGCGCGAGCCGGACCGCCGCGCGGCCGGACGCCTCGGACGGCAGCGTGTAGGCCGTGCGGTCGGGGCCGATGACGGTGCCGGTGGTGGTCGCGTTCTCCGCTTCCTGCTCGAGGAACGCGACGTCCGCGCCCCGGCCCGCGACGAGCGCGGGGTCCAGTGCGGCCCGGGTGACGACGGGGGCGGGTGCGGCGTCGGCCGCGGGCACCGCGATCCCTGCGGCGAGCACCGCCACGACGACGCCGAACCTGGCGGGCATCCGCAACATCGAGGACTCGTTTCTCTCAAGGCCGGGGGAGGTGACCTTAGGCAGGCTGTGGCCTTGCTCACAAGGGTCTGTTGTAGAGTTGCAAGAAATTGTCGTCTACTTGCACTGACTGAACGCGCACTTGCGACGGCTTGCTGAAGGTTGTCCCTCGTCGACCGACCCCGGGATCATGGCCGTGGGGGGAACACATGACCATCGAAGTGCACCCGTTCGACCCGGCACGGGCCGACGACGCCGATTCCCGCCGGCTACCGCGTCGTGCACTGGCTCGGTGCCGCGCCGGCGGAGCTGGTCGAGTCCTACGCCCGCGCCCGCCGGGCGATCCAGGACGCGCCGCTCGGCGACACCGGCTACCAGTCGCCCGCGCGGACGGCCGACCAGGTGCGCGCCGAGGAGGCACAGCTGCGCGACCAGGGCGTGGAGCAGCGGGTCGCGGTGGCGGTGCACGAGGAGACCGGAGAGGTCGCCGGGATGTCGGAGCTGTACGTCGCGCCCCAACGACCGCACTGGGGCAGCCAGCGCGACACCGCCGTGCGCGCCGAGCACCGGGGACGCGGCCTCGGCACCGTGCTCAAGGCGCACCTCTACCGGCAGCTGCTCGCCGACCGCCCCGACCTCGAGCGCATCCACACCGGCACCGGCGCGACCAACACCCACATGCGCCGGGTGAACGAAGCCCTCGGCTTCACCACCGTCAGCGAGACGGTCAACGTCAGCCGCGCGCTCGACCCAGCTCCGCCAGCACCCCGTCGGTGAACGCGGGCCACGCCGCCACGGCCCACTCGCCGAACCGCCGATCGGTCAGGGCCACGCACGCGACACCGGCGTCCGGGTCGACCCACAGGAACGTGCCGCTCTGCCCGAAGTGCCCGAACGTGCGCGGCGAGCTCGCGGCACCCGTCCAGTGCGGCGACTTCGCGGCCCGGATCTCGAACCCGAGACCCCAGTCGTTCTCCTTCTGGAGCCCGAACCCCGGCAGCACACCGCGCAGCCCCGGGAACGCCACCGTCGTCGCCTCCGCCACCAGCTCGGCCGACACCAGCTTCGGCGCCTGCACCTCCGCCGCGAACCGCACCAGGTCGGACACCGTGGACACCGCGCCCGCGCCCGCCGAGCCGGTCAACTCCGACGACGCCATGCCCAGCGGCTCGAACACCGCCTCCGCCAGGTACCGCGCGAACGGGATGCCGCTCGCCGCCTCCAGGTGGTCGGCGAGCACCTGGAAGCCGGTGTTGGAGTAGATCCGCTTGGTCCCCGGCGCGGCCTGGACGTCGGCCGAGTCGAACGCCAACCCGGACGTGTGCGCGATCAGGTGCCGCACCGTCGACCCCTCGGGCCCGGCGGGCTCGTCCCACTCGACCGCGCCCTCCTCCACCGCCACCAGCACCGCGTACGACGTCAGCAGCTTGGTCACCGACGCCAGCGGGAACCGGTGGTCGACCGGTCCGTGCGCGCCCAGCACTTCGCCCCGCGCGTCGACCACGGCCGCCGCCGCGGTGTCCACCGGCCACGACGACACCGCATGCAAGCTCTCCATGCCGCAGACTCTGCCACGTGTCACCACGAGAGCTGGTCGTGCTCGGCACCTCGAGCCAGGTGCCCACCCGCGCCCGCAACCACAACGGCTACCTGCTGCGCTGGGACGCCGAGGGCTTCCTGTTCGACCCGGGGGACGGCACGCAGCGGCAGATGGTGCGCGCGGGCGTGGCGGCCACCGACGTCACCAGGCTGTTCATCACCCACTTCCACGGCGACCACTGCCTCGGCGTGCCGGGCGTCGTGCAGCGGATGTCGCTCGACCGGGTGCCGCACACCGTGCACGCGCACTTCCCGGCCGAGGGCGCGGAGTACTTCGAGCGGCTGCGGCACGCCAGCTCGTTCCACGACGTGGCGGACGTGCGGGCGGAGCCGGTCGTCGAGCCGGGCGTGATCGCCGAAGGGCCGTTCGGCCGGCTGGAAGCGCGACGGCTCGACCACACGCTGCCCGCCTACGGCTACCGCCTGGTCGAGCCGGACGGCCGGACCATGGTCCCCGAACTGCTGGCCGCCCGCGGCATCCGCGGCCGGGCGATCCGCGAGCTGCGCCCGCCGCTGCTGGACGAGGTCAGCGTGCCGCGCCGGGGCCAGCGGTTCGCGTTCGTCATGGACACGCGGCTGTGCGACGGCGTATTCGAGCTCGCCGACGGCGCGGACCTGCTGGTCATCGAGTCGACCTACCTGCACGTGGACGAGGCGCTGGCCGCGGAGTACGGCCACCTGACCGCTCGCCAGGCGGCGAAGGCCGCGACCGAGTGCGGCGTGCGCAAGCTCGTCCTGACCCACTTCTCCCAGCGCTATACCGATCCCCGCCTGTTCCACGACGAGGCCGCCGAGGTGTTCTCCGGCGAGATCGTGGTCGCCTCGGACCTGGACCGCGTGCCGCTGCCCCGCCGCCGCCAGGCTTGACCCCCGGTTTTGTCGTACCCCGTCGGTAGAATTACGACAAGGGTTCCCCTTGGCGGGGACCCTCGCCTGGCGTTGGGGGTTCGGCGGGGAGGTTCCCGCGCTCGGCCTCCCACTGGGAGCGGACCAGGGTGTCGAGGTCCGAGGAGGTCGGGCGCCAGCCCAGGGCGCGCAGGCGGGTGGTGTCGGCGCGCAGTTCGCGCACCTCGCCGGGGTGCGCCGGCCGCCGCACGACCGGCACCGGGCGGCCGGTCACCCGGGCCACCGAGTCGAGGACATCGGCCACGCCTGCCGGTGTCGCGCCGACGTTGAGCGCCGCGTACCCCTCGACCTCGCACTCCACCGCCGTCACGAAGGCCCGCGCCACGTCGCGCACGTGCACGAAGTCCCGCACCGCCGACCCGTCCCCGAACACCTCCATCGGCGGCAGCCGCCCGGCCGTCGCCCCGCACGCCCGCGTGATCAGCCGCGTGTCGTCCACGTCCCCACCACCCGCGACGTTGAACAGGCGCAACGCCACCCCGGTCACCGCACCCGCCGCGGCGGCCCAGGACAGGACGTCCTCCGCGGCGGCTTTCGAGGCCGCATAAGGGTTCGCCGGGGCACGCGGGCAGTCCTCGCCGATCGTCGCGACACCGGGCGACCCGTACACGCCCGCCGTCGACGCCAGCACGAACCGCGGCGGCGGCGAGCGCAGCAGGTTCACCGTGCCGCCCACGTTCACGTCGTAGTACCGCACCGGGTCACCGAACGACTCGCGCACCCGCCCGAGCCCCGCCAGGTGCACGACCGCGTCCACCGGCCCGTCGAACGACCCGACCCGGACGTCACCCGAAAAGGGGATGGGCGTGTGGCCCGCCGCGGCCAGTTCCGCGAACACCACCCGCCCGATGTACCCGGTCGACCCGGTGACCAGAACGCGCATGGGCACATCCCAGCACGTCCACGGCACCGTCCACACACCTGAACTCGGTGCAAATTCACCCTAAAGGTCGGGACCGGTGGGGCCGATACAACCCAAGTGAGTTACCCGCATCCAGCCATGCACACGAGCATCGAGGGCGTTCTCGCCGAGTACGCCGTGCACGAGGCCAAGCGGCAGAGGTTCCTGGAGACCGCCGCCGCCATCGTGGCCGCCGCGCCGCCGTCGGTGGACGACACGCTGCTGGGCCTGCTGCTCCCGTTCCCCAAGGCCCGGGGTCCGCGTGCCTTCCTCAACCGGGTTGACCAGGTCCTTCGCGACGCCGCTCGATGATCTCGCGAGGCCGCCCCTGAGCCCATCGGCAAGTTTCATCCGGTCGTTGCCGGACCGTGCTAGGCCGATCCCGTCGCCTGCCTCTACAGTGCGTGACACCCGGCGCTCGCCGGCTGTCTCGTCTGCTTCTCATAAAGCGAGTTCTCGGCGATGGATGACGTCCTTTCCGCGCTTCAAGCGCGCCTCGGCACCCTGTTCGGCGACCGGTTGGTCGTGCTCGCGGGCGGCACTCGGCTGAGTAGTCGCGCCGGCGAGCTGCACCAGCTCGGTGCCCGCCATACGCTCGTGCTGTCGACGGACGACCACGCGCCGCTGCACGACTCGGACGTGGCCCGCTGGGTGCCGCTGGGCATCGCGGGCGGCTTCGTCGCGGTCGAGCAGAACCGGCTCACCAAGCTGCTCACCTCGCCCAACCGCAAGGTCCGCGCGGTGCTGGAGGAGTTCGACCCGCGCGGCGAGGCGCTGGTGATCAGCACCCCGTACGTGCACACGCCGGAGTTCGCGGGCCGGCCCGTGCTCAACGCCCGCCGCCCCGACTGGGTGGAGCTGGAGAACAAGACGACGATCGACGGCCTGTGGGACGAGCTGTCCGCGCCCCGCGCGCCCGCCGTCGTGCTCGGCCTCGACTTCGACGGCCTGTGGGAGGCGACCCAGCGCCTCGACCGCGGCGCGGGCGTGGTCTGGTCCGGCGACGGCCCGGCGATCAACGGCGGGGCGAACTTCGTCCGCCGCGTCCGCGACCGGCAGGAGGCGCGCGACGCGTTCGACGTGCTCGCGGCCAAGTGCGAGTTCGTCCGGGTGATGCCGTTCCTGGAAGGCATCCCGGTGAGCGTGCACGGGATCGTGTTCCCCGACGGCACCGCCGTGCTGCGGCCGATCGAGATGGTCGTGCCGCGCCGCGCGGGCCAGGCCCGGTTCCTGTACGCGGGCTGCGCGTCCTACTACGACCCGCCCGCGCGCATCCGCGAGGAGATGCGCAACCTGGCCCGCCGGGTCGGCGAACGGCTGCGCGAGACCGTCGACTACCGCGGCACGTTCACCCTCGACGGCATCGCCACCGCCGACGGCTTCCTGCCCACCGAGATCAACACCCGCTACGGCGGCGCGATGGTGTGCTTCGAGGACGCCCTGCCGCAGCTGCCGCTGGCGCTGGTGCAGGTCGCCCTGGTCGCCGGGCACGACCTCGGCGTCTCGTCCATCGAGTTCGAGGAGCTGCTGGTCTCCGCCGCGGACGACTACCGGCACGGCTCGGTCGGCGCGAACGTGCGCGCGGTCCACCCGACCGAGGTGGTGGAACGCTCGATCGTGTTCACCGAGTGGTCGTGCCGGTTCGCGCACCCGGACGAGACGCCGCACGGCGTGCTGCGGCTGCGCCCGTCACCGCTGGGCGCGCGGCTGGAGCTGGACTTCTACGCCGACCAGCTGCCGCTCGGCCGCCCGGTGGTGGCGCTGACCGTGGCCGCGTTCGCCCTGGCCGACCAGGAGTGGGGCACCGCGCTCGGCCCGCTGGAGCCCGCGGTGCCCGTCGCCGACGACGAGGCCGCGACCGCGGTCGTGGAGCCGACCGCCGTCACGGCGTGATCGTGACGCCTTCGTGGTCGTCTCCATAGGCGGCTAGGTAGGCGTACCGGTAGCCCATCAGCTGCAAGGTCACTTCCGGCGGCTGGTTGGGTGGGTAGGCGTTGGCGCGGTAGGCGCGCAGCAGCTCGGGGTTGCACTGCGCGGTGGCGCGCAGCAGCGCCGGGGTGACCGGCGTGCCGCACACGAGGTGCAGCGCGACCCGTGCGGCCAGCGCGAGCAGCCGCGGTGAGCGGTCGGCGGAGGAGAGGTCCTCCGCCACCGCCACGACGTGCCGCGGCACGACCTCGGGCACCGCGATGGCCAACGCCATCGAGCACGCCACCTCCGCGCCCGCCAGCGCCTCGAACACCTTCGGCGCGCCCTTGGCCACCTCGTACCGCGTCTGCGTGATCCAGTCCGGCGGGCGGCGGGGCAGCTCGCGGCCGAGCGCGTTCCACCGGCGGCGGGTGCGCTTGCCGTCGTCGGTGAAGCCCGCGCTCGCCAGCGCCATCGCGGCCAGCAGGAAAATCACCCGATCGCGGCTGTCCGCGGGCACCCGGTAGCTCGCGCCCATCTCCACCAGGAAGGGCACGGCCCACACGCTCGCCTCGGACACCGTGTCGTCGACCAGCAGCCGGTCGACGAGGCCCTGGCACGCCACCTCCCGCGTCACGCGCTCGCCGTGCACCACCCGGCGCATCAGCTCGTCCACGCCTGCCCCGTGGGCCAGCACCGACCAGGGCATGTCCTCCAGTCCACGCAACGGATCCGGCCGTTGCCACGCAGGTGGGAGCTCCATGGCGCGCAACGTACGCGATCGCGGCCACCGGTACCGGCGGCATCACTCACCTGAGGGCGGTGCGGGCACTCACCGTAGGATCGCCGGGTGCGCGGACCCACCTTCAAAGTCGTCGACCTGTTCTCCGGCGCCGGTGGCATGAGCCTCGGCTTCCAGGCGCACCGGGACTTCACCATCGTGGGGGCCGCCGACGCGCAGATCGGCAAGCCGTCGTCCCGGCTGGGGTCGTTGCGCTGCAACGGGATCTACCGGGACAACATCGGCGTCGACCCGTTGCAGGTGGACCTGGGCCGGCTCGACCCGGCCGTGCTGCGGCAGGTGTGGAACCTCCAGCGCGGCGAGCTGGACGTGCTGGTGGCGTGCCCGCCGTGCTCGGGCTTCACCCGGATCGCGCCCGCCAACCACCTGCGTGACGACCCGCGCAACTCGCTGGTCGGCCGGGTCGCCGCGTACGTGGCCGAGTTCCGGCCCCGCGTGCTGGTGCTGGAGAACGCGCGCGAGCTGGTGAAGGGCAAGCAGCGGCACCACCTGGACGGGTTGGTCGACCAGCTGCTGGAGATCGGGTACGAAGTGGACGCCGGTACCCACATGCTGTCGCGCTTCGGGCTGCCGCAGTTGCGCGAGCGCGCGATGGTGGTGGCGGTGGACTCGGGCGTGCCGCTGCGCACGCTGGAGGACCTGTGGCAGGGCTGGGAGGTGCGGCCGGGCGCGGTGACCGTGCGGCGGGCGATCGGCAAGCTGCCGCCGGTGGAGGCGGGTGAGGCGCACCCGGAGGACGAGATGCACGTGTCGCCGTCGTTCCGCCGCGACCGCTCGCTGGACCGGATGCGCGCCATCCCGGCCGACGGCGGGTCGTGGGGCGACCTGGTCGGCTCGCCCGCGGAGCTGCTGCTCAACCCGGCCCAGCGCAAGATCATCGAAGAGGGCAAGTGGGGTTCGCACCCGGACGTGTACGGCCGGATGTGGTGGGACGAGCCGGCGCGCACGATCAAGCGGGAGTGCGGGCACGTCGGCAACGGGCGTTACGCGCACCCCGAGCAGCACCGGTTGTGCACGGTGCGGGAGATGGCGCTGCTGCAGGGTTTCCCGCGCCGGTTCCGGTTCGACGTGTCGGTGATCGGCAACGCCTACCGGCACCTGGGCGACGCCGTGCCGCCGCTGATCTCGTTCCAGCTCGCGGCGCTGGTGAAGTGGATGCTGACCGGCCAGCCGCCGACCGCGAAGGACCTGTGCCTGCCGGGCACGTCGCTGAGGGTCGGCGACATCCGCCCGGTCACGCCGTCCGCCCTGGTCGCGTAGATCACCGTTTCACAACGGTGTGGCGTCGAAAGCAGGTCGGCGCGGATTACGTGCATTCCACTGTGGACCGTCTGAACTGCGGAAATGCTGCCGCGGAGGGTGTCGGTGTCCGTTTCGGGGTCTGTCGAAACAGTACCCCGCGGTCGGTCCTCGACGGGCTGTCGAATATGCTTGATCATCCATTGTGGATGGACGGCTTCTGTTGTCGCTGCTCGCAGGCGGTTCTGCGGACAGTGTCGTCCATTCTCGATCGGGTGAACGCAATCAGCTAATGTTCGGCTGATTCCTGTCGTTTCGGTGTCGGAGCGCTCTGCCAAGTAGCTCCCCGAGCGACACGGACCGCCGCCTTGCACCACACCAACGGCTGCCCTCGTGAGCCTCAAGGAGACAAATGGTTTCCCGGTCGACTTTCCAGCGCTTCGGCGCTGCGATCCTCGGTGCCGGGCTCGTCCTGATGACGGCCCTGCCCGCGTCCGCCGCCGACAAGCCGAAGGTCGAGCCCTACGACGGCGCTGACGAGCCCGGCATGGGCATCTACCTGGAGCGTGACGGCGAGCTCCTGGACGGCAACGCGCGCGAAAACGGCAAGCAGGCGTTCAACGCCAGCCTCATCGGCCTGAAGCTGCACGAAGGCGGCGAGGACCACACCGCCCAGGCGTACTGCGTCGAGCTGCCGACCCCGCTGGAGGACGGCAAGCCGCTGGAAGAGGTGCCGTGGGGCGAGCACCCCAACCCGGACACCAAGTTCAAGGAGAACGCCGCCAAGGTCAACTGGGTGCTGCAGAACAGCTACCCGGCGGTGGGCGCGGAGGACGCGTTCAAGCTGTACGGCTTGGACCCGAAGAACGCGGAGAAGAAGCGCAGCATCCTGATCGCCGCCGCCCAGGCGGCCGTGTGGCACTTCAGTGACGGCGTCGACCTGCGCAAGGACGACTCCACCACCGAGACCGAGGACGTCTACGGCGGCACGGTCGACGAGCTGGTCCACAAGGCCTACGAGTACCTGACCACCAAGGCCGTGGACCTGGCCGAGCCCAAGCCGACCCTGTCCATCGAGCCGGGCGAGCTGGAGGGCGAGGCGGGCGAGAAGATCGGCCCGTTCGTCGTCTCCACCACGGCCACCGAGGCCATCCTGACCGCGGAGCTGCCCGCGGGCGTCACCATCGTGGACGCCGACGGCAACCCGCTGCCGGTGGCCGACGAGGACTCCCGCAGCGCAGCCGCGACGACGAACGTCGCCGAGGTGTGGGTGAAGGTCGACTCGGGCGTCGAGCCAGGTGAGGTCGAGTTCACCGTCTCGGCCAGCGCCAAGCTGCGCAGCGGCCGGCTGTTCGTGTCCAGCGACCGCAACCAGAAGACGCAGTCGCTGATCATCGCCAAGTCGGAGACCTTCCCGGTCTCGGCGAAGGCGAAGGCCAAGTGGGTCGAGGCCACCGTCGTGACCACCACGACCGAGGCCACCACGACCACCGTGCCGACGACCACCACGACCGAGGCGCCGACGACCACCACGACCACGGCCGTGGCCGGTGGCGGTGGCGACGACCTGGCCGACACCGGTGCGTCCATCTTCGTGCCGCTGCTGATCGGGCTCGGCCTGCTCGGCGCGGGTGCGGGCGCGCTGCTGTTCGTGCGTCGCAAGCGCACTGCCTGATCACACTGACTGACGCGACGGCCCCCCGGGACTCCTCCCGGGGGGCCGTCGCGGTGTGCGGGCGGTGCGCCGTGCCCGGCGGTACGGTTTGCCGCTGGGGGCGTGAGGACGATTCGGGTAGCCTGCGTCAGGAGTGCGAGGGAGCACGATGAACTTCGACGAGATCAAGAGCAAGGCGTCCGAGCTGCTCGAGCAGCACCACGAGCAGGTCGATGCGGGCATCGACCAGGCCGCCGCGTTCGTCGCAGGCAGGTTCGGCCACGAAGAGCAGGTCAAATCGGTGGCCGAGAAGGCCAAGGACATCCTTCCGGGTGGAGAGTGAACTCGTTCAACACGGCTGAGCGGGCGAACCCGTCGTCCGGGGAGACCCGCTCCGCGGCCGCGCAGATGGTGACCTGGCAGGGGTACGACGTGCCCCGGCTGGAGCAGGTGCGCTTCCTGCTCTCGGAGCGCAAGCTCCGCGCCTCGGGCCGCCTGGTGACCGCCGGTCCGGCCGAGCAGTTCAGCGGGTCGTTCGAGGTGTCGGTCGGCGAGACCGGTGCCGTCACCCGGCTGCTGCTGCGGACCGCCACGGTGTCGGAGGAGCGGCAGATCTCGGTCAGCCGTTCGTCGGAGGGCATCTGGCTGGTCGACTACGGCCAGGGCGCCGAGCGGGCGGACTTCGACGGTGCGGTGGACGTGGACGTGCAGTTCGCGGTCCTGTTCAACGCCATCCCGATCCGCAGGCTCAACCTCCAGCAGGAGGAGGGCGAGCACGAGATCCCGGTCGTCTACGTGACCCTGCCGGACCTGTCGGTCCAACTGGTCCGCCAGCGCTACCGCACGGTCTCGATCGGCGAGGACCGCTCGGTCGTCTCCTTCACGCACGGCGAGTTCGAACAGGACATCACCGTCGACCGGACCGGCCTGGTGGTCGACTACCCCCGCATCGCCTACCGCATCTGAATCGCGAACGGCGCGAAACCGCAAGTCACCCGCGATCGTGCTGTCGCTCGATCAGGCGATCTCACACCCGGACGGCGATGGCCATGCCCTGACCCACGCCCACGCAAGCCGCCGCCACGCCCAGGCCGCCGCCGCGGGCGCGCAAGTGCCGGCACACGTCGACGATCACGCGCGGGAACGAGGCGCCGAGCGGGTGGCCGTAGGCGATCGCGCCGCCGTGCACGTTCACCTTCTCCCGGTCCACCTCGGGCAGGTGGTGGAGCACCGACAGGGCCATCGCCGCGAACGCCTCGTTGATCTCCCACAGGTCGACCTGCGTCGACTCGATCTTCAGCCGCGCCAGCAGCTTCCGGATCGCCGACACCGGGGCCAGCGTGAACCGCTGCGGGTCCTCCGCCGTCACGGCCGAGCCGAGGAACTCACCCAGAGGCGTGATCCCCAGCGAGGACGCCACCTCCTCCGACCCCATCAGCACCGCCGCCGCGCCGTCGTTCAACGGCGACGAGTTGCCCGCCGTCACCGGCCCGCTCTCCGAGAACGCCGACTTCAGCTTCCCCAACTTGTCCGCCGACGTCTCCGGCCGCACGGACTCGTCCCGCCGCACCGGCGCACCGTCGCGCAACTGCACGGGGAACGCGAACCCGTCGTGCACACCGGCGTCCCAAGCGGCCGACGCGCGCCGGTGCGACCGCAGCGCGAACAGGTCCATCTGCTCCCGCGTGATCCCCAACTCCACCGCGACGTCCTCCGCCGCCCGCCCCAGCGGTACGGTCCACTCGGGCTTCATCCGCGGGTTCACCAGCCGCCACCCGAGCGCCGTCGACACCGACTCCAACCGGTCGGCGAACGGCCGGTCCGACCGCGGCACCACGAACGGCGCCCGCGTCATCCCCTCGACACCACCGGCGAACAGCAGCGACGCGTCCCCGAGCGCCAACGCCCGCGCGGCCTGCACGATCGCCTCACCACCGGACGCGCACAGCCGGTTGATCGCCACGCCCGGCACCGACGTCGGCAGCCCGGCCAGCAGCGCGGCCATCCGCCCGACGTTGCGGTTCTCCTCGCCCGCGCCGTTGGTGTTGCCCAGCAGCACGTCGTCGATCGACGCGGGGTCCAGCCCGGGGTGCCGCCGCAGCAGCTCCACGATGGGCAGCGCGGCCAGGTCGTCCACCCGCACGCCGGACAGCCCACCGCGGTAGCGGCCGAACGGGGTGCGGGCGGCGTCGAGGATGAGGGGGCGCGACATGCGCCCCATCCTCTCACCGGCCGACGAAGAACGGGATGTAAGCCGAGGTGGGGCGGGTCTCACCGGACGTGCCGAACAGCCGCACCTCGATCATGTGCGGCCCGAGGGACAGCTCGCCGGTGCTCAGCGCGAACCGGTACTCCCCGGCGACACCCGGCCCGCCGGACGCGGTCGGCACCACGGCCACCCGCTCGTCGTCCACCCGCACGCTGAACCCGGCCAGGCCGGCCAGCGCCTCACCCGGCTGCCCTTCCAGCACCAGGTCGAACACCATCCGCCCGCGCTGCACCGCCGCACCCTCGGGCACGGTCCGGCCGCTCGCGTCGAGCACCGTGCCGCTCGCCCGCGCCAGCTCCCGCTCCCTCCCGGTCAGCGGTTGCGTCTCGCGCCGGGGCGGCGCGCCCGAGTACGACCCGGTCAGCTCCAGGTCGACGTGCGTCGCCTGCACCCGCAGCGCGGTCACCAGCGTGACGGCCAGCGCACCCGACGCACCGACCCGCAACGCCTCCACCGGCAGGTCCGCGACCACCGGGTACGCCACCCCGGGCCGCCACGGCGCACCGGCCACCGCGGGTCGCACCGGCACCACGACCCCGGCCACCGACAGGGTGAACGACGGCGCCTCGGCGGCCGTGTCGCTGTGCAGCAAGGCCATCCGGAGCAGGCCACCGGTCACGCCGGGCAACGGTTCCAGCCCGTGGGCCGAAGGGGCGGACACCGCCGCCGTGACGTCGACCGCCGGCGCCGGGACCCACGCCGGTGGCGAAGCCTCCTCCCCGTCGAACGCGATCAGGCTGATCGCCGCACGCTGCCCCGTCGGTCCGGCCACGGACACCAGCGCCGTCGCCTCACGCCACGCGGGCACCACGGGGCTGGTCGCGACCACGTGCCCGTCGAGCAGCACGCGAACGCCGTCGCGCCGCAGGACCAGCTCCCACCGGTGGCTGATCCCGGTCTCCAACGCGGGCACCCCGCGCACCACCGTCGTCGGCGTCCCGGCCGCCACCACCACCTGCACGGACGTCGCACCGGCACCGGTCGCCACCCGCAGCCGCACCGCGTCCGGCGGCAACGCGTCACCGCTGACCAGCGACACCGGTCCCGGCACGAGGTCCAGCACCAGCTCGCCGTCACCGCCGGGCGCGTCGGTGTCCACCACGAACCGGCCCAGGTCGTCGGCGTCCCGCAGCACGAACGGCGTGCGTGACCGCAACGTCGCCGGAGCCGCCGCGCAGTTGCTGCTGAGCACGAGCCGCCGCCCGTCGTCGTCCTGCCCCGGCGTGGCGCGGGCGCAGTTGCCCCGTGACGCCAACCGCCACCGGGTCGGGTCGGGCGCGTCGGGCTGGTCGAACCGGTCTTCCAGGGCGTAGTCGCCGGAAGGGAGGGCGTGGGGTGTGCCGGTGGCCTTCGCGGGCGCGGACCGCTGCCCGAACGCGTCCACGGCGTACACCTCGACCTCGTACCTCCGCTCGTCCTCGAGGCCGTCGAGCTGGGTGACGGGCTCGGTGATCAGCCGGGACCGGTCGAGTCGGCCGGGATCGCCCCACCGCACCTCGTAACCGGGCGCGTCACCGGTCCACCGCAGCTGCAACCGCCGCGGCCCGGACGACACGGTCAGCGCGCGGGGTGCCTCGGGCGGCGGTCCGGCCGTCGGCACGAGCACACCTTCGGCGGCGAACGGCGCCAGCGAGGTGGGCGGCGGCGCGGACACGCTGGTCGCGGTGACGGGTTCGCCGAGGCCCGTGGTGCGCAACACCGTGATCACCCCGGCGAACAGCACCACACCCGCGGCGATGAGGGCGACCCGGCGACGTTCCATTGAGTCAAGTTAGGTCGCGTGGTGACGCCGGTCACCACGTCGTTGCGCACCCGAGACCAAGAACGGCCTACAGCGGCCGGATCTCGAACGGCTGCTCGTACGACTGCACGAGCAGCCGTTCGTCCACCGGGAGCACGCGCACGTCCAGCCGGTGCCGCCCGCCGGGCAGCCCGGCGAGGTCGACCAGGAACTCGTGCCGCCCGCCGGCCGAGCCGTTCGTGGGCAGCACGACGATCGGTTCACCGTCGAGGTCCACTTCGACGCCCTTCACGGCGGCGACCTCGCGCGCCCGCGAGTCCGCCAACTCGACCGTGAGCCGCAGCTTGCCCCCGTTCGGGAGGCGGGGCGTCCCCGAGTCGTCCGCGGCCTCGTGCACGACGGACACGGCGGGTCTGGGCACCAGCGGGTCGGGGAGCGCGCGGTCGACGAGCCGGGGCAGCCGGTGGCGCGCGTCCTGGCCGTCGGCGATCACCAGGTGCGCGGCGTAGGCGGTGAGACCGCCGTCGGAGCGCAGCGCGACCCGGGGGTTGGAGTCCGGTGCCGGCAGCGGGAAGTCGGCGTAGACGACGGACGGGCGGGACCGGTCGAGGCCGCGGTCGGGCGGCATGAACACCGCGGGCGCGGACCGCGTGCCCAGCTCGACGGTGATCGGCGCGGTGCGCTCGGCGACCACGGACGCCACCACGCGCACCGAGGACGCGCCCGCCAGCTGGGAGTTGGCCACGTTGCCCAGCGACACCACGCCGTTGTCGTTGGCGCTCGGACCGAGCGGGGCCACGGAACCCGGCGCCGGCATGCCCGGCACACCGCCGATGCCGAACGTGTCCAGGTGGGTGCCGCGGGCGTTGCGGAACACCAGGCGTGCCCGCGCGGAAATCCACGGCAGCTCCACCTCCGCCATGGCCACCTTCACCCCGTCCCGCAGCGCCACCACGGCGCCGGGGATCACGCGCAGCTCCCAGCGGTGGCGGACGCCCGACGTGGGCGGCGGGTAGGTGCCGCCCAGCTCCGTCGGCGACGTGACGCCACCCAGCACGAACTGCGCGCCGAACGGCGTGATGCGCAGGACCACGGCGTCCGGCGGGAACGGTTCCTCCAGGTGGCCGACGTCGTGCACCGGGTCGGGCAGCAGGGCGATCAGCACCGAGCTGTCCTCGGACTGGTCGCCGACCGGGCCGTCGGTGGTGAGCGAGACGCGGGCGACCGCGCCGTCCGGGGTGGGCACGCCGAACCGCACCGGCACGTTGGACTGCAGGTCGACGCGGTCGCAGTCGATCTCCAGCCGCTTGCCGTTGAGCGGGCGCAGGCACAGGCAGTCGGTGTTGCCGCGGTCGAAGACCCGCCACCGGCGCGGGTTGAGCGCCTCCGGGCCGTCGAACACGTCGAGGGGTGGCATCAGGCCGTCGAGCCACGTTTCGTCGTAGACGAGTCGCGGCACGGCTTGGGCGGTGGCCGGGTCGGACCGGTTGCCCATCGCATCGAGCGCGCGGACTTCGACGTGCACGTCGGCGTTGGCGTCGAGGTCGGTCAGCTCGGTCTCGGTGCCGCGGACCAGGCGCGTCCGGCCGTTCCAGCGCACTTCGAAGCCGCCGTGGCCGATGCCGTCGGTGGCCGTCCAGGACGCGCGCAGGCTGGTGCGGTCCGACGCGGTCAGCCTCAGGTCGGTGGGCGCCGTCAGGCGTTGGGTGTCGGGGACGTACTCGACCTTCTCGTGCAGGAACCGTTCGAAGGCCCGCGGTGGCGGGGGAGCGGATTCGTTGCGCAGGACCACCACCGCCGCGCCCAGGAGCACGAGGCCCCCCAAGGCGGCGATGAGTCTGCGACGCTCCACCGAAGCACCCTATGGGGTGAGTGCGAGCGCGGTTGTGCCGTTCAGCGCAACGACCCGGCCTCCGCGTGACCCCAGGTCGCGCAGCGCCCGCCGGGCGTCGGGGGCGGTGAGGTCGATGGTCAGGTCGGTCAGGGTCGGCTTGTCGACCAGCGCCAGGCGGGCCGCGTGACCCGCGTCGATGGTCTTGGCCAGGCCGCCGGTCGAGGCGAGCGAGCCGCGGGCCGCGCCCAGCCGGCCGAGCGCGTCGTCCACGGCGTCGAGCAGCGCGCCGCGGTTGCCCTCGCACATCGCGCGGACCAGTTCGGGGCGGCTGCCCGCGACGCGCGTGCCGTCGCCGAACGAGCCCGCGGCCAGGGCCAGGGCGAGCGGTCCGCCGTCCGCGCCGACGCTGGCCAGCACGGCGGCGAGCAGGTGCGGCAGGTGGGAGATGCGGGCCACCGCGGCGTCGTGCTCCGCGGCGGTGGTGGGCACGACGTGGGCTTTCGCGGCGAGGGCCAGCTCGATGACGTCGGTGAGGACGTCCAGGTCGGCGTCGTCCTCGGCGGTGACGACCCAGGCGGCGTCGTGGAACAGGTCGGCGCGGCCCGCGGACCAGCCGGACGCGGAGGTGCCCGCCATGGGGTGGCCGCCGACGTACCGGGCGTGCGGCGCGACCCGGCGGACCAGGTCGGTGACCGGGCCCTTGACGCTGACGACGTCGGTGAGACGGACGCCCTCGGGCAGGGCCCGCAGCACTTCTTCCACAGCCGGCAGCGGAACCGCCACGACGACGAGCGCATCGTGTACACGCGCGCGTTCGAGTGCCTCGGCGAGGTCGACCACGTCGTGACCCTCCCGCGCGGCGGCCTCCGCGTCGGCTGTCGAAGCGGTCGCGCCCCAGGTCACGCGCCCGGCGGCGGCTGCCGCGCGCAACACCGAACCGCCGATCAACCCGAGCCCGACCACGCAGACGCTTCGCACGGCGCTCATCCTGCCGGCGCGGGCCCCGACGCCCCTACTTGTCCACAGGACAGGAGTTGTCCACAGATCCGCGAACGCCCCTCGCCACACCCGCCGATCGGCGGCAGGGTCGAGGCCATGGACAACACCACAGCCCCGACCCCGCTTCGGCTCACCGCAGGGCGTCCAACGCGAACGCCGTGTAGACGACGACCCCGTGCTCCATGGCGGCTTCGTCGAAGAGCACCCGGTTCGAGTGGTTCGGCTCCGCCCGGTCCAGCTCGACCCCGCGCGGGCAGGCGCCCAGGAAGGAGATCGCGCCCGGCACCCGTTGCAGCACGTACGAGAAGTCCTCGGCGCCCATCAGCGGGTCGTCCATGGGTGCCGCCCAGCGCGCGCCGAGGGCCGCCGCGGTGATGTCGATGACGTGCGGCCCGACCACGTCGTCGTTCACCGTGACCGGGTAGCCGGGGACGATCTCCACCTCGGCCGTGCAGCCGTGCGCGGCGGCCACGTGCGTGACGACCTGCTGGAGCTCGCGGTGCACCAGGGCCCTGGTGTCCTCCGAGAGCGTCCGGATGGTGCCCTCGACCAGCGCGGTCTCCGGGATGATGTTGGTCGTCGTGCCCGCGACGAGGTGACCGATGGTGATCACGGCCGGGTGGTGCACGCTGACCCGCCTGGCGACCATCGTCTGCAGCGCGCCGACCATGGCGGCGGCGGGCGGCACGGGGTCGATCGCGTCGTGCGGCATGCCGCCGTGCCCGCCGCGGCCCTTGACGGTGATGTGGAAGGTGTCCGCCGAGGCCATCGTCGGCCCGGGTCGGCTGACGACGACTCCCGACTGGAGCGTAGAGGTGATGTGCAGGGCGAAGGCCTTCTCCACCGGTGTGCCCGCCGCGTCGAGCACGCCCTCGTCGAGCATGTGCCGCGCGCCGTGCTGGCCCTCTTCACCGGGCTGGAACATGAACACGACCTGGCCGGCCAGCGCGTCCCGGCGTGAGGAGAGCAGGCGTGCGGCGGAGGCGAGCATGGCGACGTGCGTGTCGTGGCCGCAGGCGTGCATGGAGCCGTCGACCTCGGAGGCGTAGGCCAGGCCCGTTTCCTCCTGGAGCGGCAGCGCGTCCATGTCGCCGCGCAGCAGGACGGTCGGTCCCGGCTTGCTGCCGCGCAGCACCGCGGTGACCGAGCTGCTCGACTTGCCGGTGGTCACCTCGACCGGCAGGCCGGACAGCGCGTGCTGGATCGCGGCCTGGGTCGCGGGCAGGTCCAAGCCCTGCTCCGGGTGCCGGTGCACCTGCCGTCGCAACGCCACTGTCCTGGGCTGAAGGGCTCGGGCGGCCTCGACCAGCCCGGTGAACCGGGGCTCGGGGACGGCCGTCTGTGCGTTCGGCAGAGTTGTGCTCATCCCTCGATAGTGGCATCGACGCGCCCCCCGTGCCCGTGGCCGAGGCCCCCGTGCTACCGGGTGCGTCGGCGTGGCCCTACGGTGTGCACATGGCACACCAGGAGCCGGTCAACGGCTTCGCTGTCGCGGTTGTCCGTGAGGACGGCCGGTGGCGGTGCGGCAAGATGGACAGCTCGGCGTTGTCCGAGCTCGACGCGGCGATCACGGAACTGCGCCAACTGCGCTCGACGGGTGCCGTGTTCGGGCTGCTGGCGGTGGACGACGAGTTCTTCATCGTCCTGCGCCCGGTGCCCGGCGGGGTGTCCCTCCTGCTGTCCGACGCCGCGGCGGCGCTGGACTACGACATCGCCGCGGACGTCCTCGACCTGCTTCGGGTCGACCCGCCGGACGAGGAGGACGACGAGCTGTGGCCCGAGGGCGACCTCGCCGTGCTCGCCGACCTCGGCATGCCGCAGCACGAGATGCAGGTGATCGTGGACGAGGTCGACCTGTACCCGGACGAGCAGCTGCAGATGATCGCGCAGCGCTGCGGTTTCGGCGACGAGTTCACCAAGCTGCTGGACAGCATCCAGGCGTGACGGGCGTGGTCGCGTGATCAGCCAGGCGTCCGACGAGGCGATGGTCGAAGCGGCCCTGGAGGTCGCCGCCGAGGCGCCCACGACGGGTGACATCCCGATCGGCGCGGTCGTCTACGGCCCGGACGGCGCCGTGCTGGCGCGGGCCTGCAACGCCCGGGAAGCCCTCGGCGACCCGACCGCGCACGCCGAGGTCCTGGCGCTGCGCGCCGCCGCCGCGGTCCACGGTGACGGCTGGCGCCTCACCGGCTGCACGCTGGCGGTGACCGTCGAGCCGTGCACGATGTGCGCGGGCGCCCTGGTCCTGGCCCGCGTCGACCGCGTGGTCTTCGGCTGCTGGGAACCCCGCACCGGCGCCGTCGGCTCCCTCTGGGACGTGGTCCGCGACCGCCGCCTCAACCACCGCCCGGAAGTGGTCGGCGGCGTGCTGGCCGAGCGGTGCGCGGCACTGCTGGAGTCGTTCTTCGCCGACCTGTGACCCTCGGACGCCCTGACCAGCGCGGATGTCACCGGCCACCCCCTGTTGGGACGCAGCGCGCCGGTCTTGTATTGTTCTCGGCGGTGGCGTGTCCGAGCGGCCGAAGGAGCACGCCTCGAAAGCGTGTGAGGTGAAAGCCTCCGTGGGTTCAAATCCCACCGCCACCGCTGCTCAGAGCCCCGGTTGCCGATCATGGCAACCGGGGCTCTGACGTTTGGCGGAAATTCGGGGGGTGGCAATGGTCACGCGGCGCGGTGAGGCCGGTGCCGGGCCCACTTCCCGGCGGGGCACCGGTGGCGCGCACGGGCGCCGAGCCGGGCCTCGTCAGGTCCGGGTCGGCGCCCCTGTCGTGCGTGGCGTGCCCGGGCCGGCGCTGGGAGGGCCACCGGGAGGGGCACGGCCATGACCCTACCCTACGTTCGAACACACGTTCGAGGGCGGTAAAGGTCAACCGTTAGTGACGGTGTCTTCCGCCGTTCACTCGATACGGGGAGGATGCGCGGCACCCGCCAACTACGGAGGACCCGTTGAGACCTACCCCGCTCCGCGTCGGACTGGCGGTCACCGCCGCCTCGGCCGTGACGTTCGCCCTCGCCACGCCGATCCACGCGGCCCCGAGCCAGGACGCCCTCATCGCCGAGGTCTACGGCGGTGGCGGCAACTCCGGTGCCACGCTGACCCGGGACTTCGTCGAACTCGGCAACGCGGGCACCGCGCCGGTCACCGTCGACGGCTGGAGCGTGCAGTACCTCCCGGCGAGCGCGAGCGCCTCCAGCAAGTGGCAGGTCACCCCGCTGACCGGCTCGATCGCCGCCGGCGCGCGGTTCCTGGTCGCCCAGGCCAAGGGCTCCGGCGGCACGGTGGAACTGCCCGCGCCGGACGTCACCGGCACGACCGCCATGAGCGGCACCGGCGGCACGATCGCCCTGGTCACCGAGACCACGCCGTTGACCTGCAAGACCGCCGCCGACTGCGCCGCCGACGCGCGCGTGCGCGACCTGGTCGGCTACGGCACGTCGACCGTCGTCCGGGAGACCACCCCGACGCCCAGCACGAGCAACACCACCTCCGCGGCCCGCCCCGCGTTGACCGACACCGACGACAACGCCGCGGACTTCACCATCGGCGCGCCGACCCCGGTCAACTCGAAGGGCCAGGGCCCCGGCACCCCCGACCCGGACCCGGAGCCCGAGCCCGGCGACAAGCGCATCCGCGACATCCAGGGCACGACCCGCATCTCGCCGCTGCTCGGCCAGAAGGTCGCCGGCGTGCCGGGCGTCGTCACCGCCACCCGCGCCACCGGCGACCGCGGCTTCTGGATCCAGGACACCACCCCGGACACCGACCCGCGCACCAGCGAGGGCGTGTTCGTCTACACCGCCGACCTGGCGCCGACCGTGGAGCCGGGTGACGAGGTGCTGGTCTCCGGCACCGTCGCCGAGTACCGGCCGGGCGGTGACGCGGCGAGCAACTCCAACCAGACGCTCACCGAGATCACCGGCGCGACGGTCACCGTGAAGTCCAAGGGCAACGCCCTGCCCGCGCCGGAGACCCTGAACCCGCCGGCGGGCTACCTGCCCACCGCGAACGGCGGCAGCATCGAGTCCCTGCCGCTGGACCCGGCGACCTACGGCCAGGACTACTACGAGTCCCGCGAGGGCATGTACGTCCAGGTGGCGGACGCCCGCGTGGTCGGGCCCACGAACCGCTTCGGCGAGACGTGGATCACCACCAACCCCACCCAGAACCCGACGCCCCGCGGCGGCACGATCTACCTCGGCTACGACCAGCCCAACAGCGGCCGGATCAAGGTCAAGCCCGGCGCCGCGACGCCGCGGGTGAGCAACGTCGGCGACGTGTGGCGCGGCACGACGGTCGGCAACGTCGAGTACACCAACTTCGGCGGCTACACCCTGGCCACGAAGACGGTCGGCGAGCACGTCTCCGGCGGCATCACGCCGGAAGTCACCGACGCGCAGCGCGCGCACGAGCTGTCCGTCGCCACCTACAACGTGGAGAACCTGGCCGCCACCAACGACCAGGCGAAGTTCGACCGCCTCGCCGCGGCGGTCGTGACCAACCTGAAGAGCCCGGACGTCGTCGTGCTGGAGGAGATCCAGGACAACAACGGCCCGACCGACGACGGCACGGTGGCGGCGGACGCGACGTTCGCCAAGTTCACCGACGCCATCGCGGCCGCGGGCGGTCCCCGCTACCAGTGGCGCCAGATCGACCCGGTCAACAAGGCCGACGGCGGCCAGCCGGGCGGCAACATCCGGGTGGCGTTCCTGTTCAACCCGGCGCGGGTGTCCTTCGTGGACCGGCCGGGCGGGGACGCCACCACGGCGGTGTCGGTCGTGAAGCAGCACGGCCGGGCCGCGCTGTCGGTGTCGCCGGGCCGGGTGGCGCCCGCCGACGAGGCGTGGGAGGACAGCCGCAAGCCGCTGGCCGGCGAGTTCAAGTTCCGCGGCCGCACGGTGTTCGTGGTCGCGAACCACTTCGCCTCCAAGGGCGGCGACCAGGCCATGCACGGCCGCTACCAGGAGCCGGTGCGCTCCTCCGAGGTGCAGCGCGCCCGGCAGGCCGCACTGCTGCGCGGTTTCGTGGACCAGGTCAAGGCGGTCGACCGGGGCGCCAACGTGGTCCTCGCGGGTGACATCAACGACTACCAGTTCTCCCCGGTGGTCCGCACCCTGACCGGCACCGGCGACGTGGTGGCCTTGATGGACACGCTGCCCGCGAACGAGCGGTACAGCTACGTGTTCGAGGGCAACTCGCAGACCCTGGACCACATCCTGGTCAGCTCCAACATCACCCGGTACCGCTACGACGTGGTGCACATCAACGCGGAGTTCGCCGACCAGGCGAGCGACCACGACCCGCAGGTCGTGAAGCTGCGCCCGAGCACCGGCAACGCGCACGTCGACCAGTGGGTGTTCCTGCTGGAGGACCTCGTGGAGCACCTGCCCAGGGCGTAGCCCGCAGCAGCGCCACCGGCCCCCTCGGACAACGCGTCCGAGGGGGCCGGTCCCGTTCACGCGCCGGGTGCGGTGGTGGGGCGTGCCGTGGTGGTGACGGTCGGCCGGACCGTGGTGGTCACCGTCGGCCGCACCGTGGTCGTGGTCGGCTGGGGTGACGTGGTGGTGGTGGGCTTGGCCGTCGTGGTGACGGTCGGGTTGACCGTCGTGGTGACCGGGGGCCTGGTGGTCGTGGTGGGCGGCTGGGGCGCGTCAGCGCAGTGCGCGTCCTTCGGCAGGTTGGCGTACTCGTCGCCCTTGAAGTAGATGGCGCTGGACCACTGCGTGCCGCCGTCCTGCCTGCCGATGTTGAGCCACACGTCGTTGGTGTAGCCGAAGTCCGTGACCGACTCGCCGTGCACCCAGCAGTACACCCCGACCGTCGAGCCGGCCAGGACCGGGCTGCCCGGCGCCTGCGTGCACGACGTCGAGGGGCAGTGCCGGACGTTGACGTCGTGCCACGCCGTGGCGGAGTACTGCGGCGGCCCGCTCGCACCGACCTCGGCCGAGGCAGAGGCCGAGGCGAAACCGCCGGCGAGCAGCCCCGTGGCGGCTGCGGCGACTGCGACGGCCGTGTTGCGGATCCTCATGGACGTGTCCTCCCAGTAATCAGTCGATCACTGATAAGACGCCCCAGCCGGCCCAGGTGTTGCATCGAGCTGCCGTGCCCGCAAAGAGCTCCGCGAATGACCAGAGCCCCGGTCACCTGACGGTGCCGGGGCTCTGGTCCGCGGAGGATACGGGATTTGAACCCGTGAGGGGGTTAACCCAACACGATTTCCAGTCGTGCGCACTAGGCCGCTATGCGAATCCTCCGTGGCGGAGTCTAACGGAGGGCCGGCGCGCGCCCCAAAACGGGTGGTCGGCGGGCTGAGTGCATCGGTGACCAATGGGTTCGGTTAGGCTCGCCTAATGAAGCGTGGTCTCGTGGTCGTCCTGTCCGCCCTGCTGCTGGCCGCCTGCGGTGGCGGGGGCGGTGAGGCCGGACCGTCCACCTCGGGTGTGACGGTCGACACCCGGTTCGGTCCGGTGACGATCGAGCAGCCGCCGACGCGCGTGGTGGCGCTGGGCTGGTCGGACGCGGAGGCCGCGCTCGCGCTCGGCGTGCAGCCGGTCGGTGCGAGCGACTGGCTGGCGTTCGGCGGCAAGGGCGTCGGGCCGTGGGCCGAGGGCCTCTACCAGGAGGCACCCAAGCTGCTGGGCACCACCGAGATCGACTACGAGGCCGTCGCCGCGCTCCAGCCGGACCTCATCCTCAACACCCGGTCGGACAACGACCCCCAGAAGCACGAGACGCTGTCCAAGATCGCGCCCACGATCGGCGCGCCTAAGGACGTCATCCCCTACGGCACGTCGTGGCGGCAGCAGGTCGAACTGGTCGCGAAGGCGCTGGGCAAGGTGCCCGAGGGCGAGAAGATCGTCGCCGACCTGGACGCGAAGTTCGCCGCGAACAAGAAGTTCGACGGCCGGACCACCGTGGTCGGCGCGTACTTCGACGGCAAGTTCGGCGCCTACGTCTCCGGCGACTCCCGGGCCGACTTCATGAAGGCGGTGGGCTTCACGCTGCGCGAGGACGTCGAGGCGCTGGCCTCGGGCACGTTCTACGTGGACATCTCCGCCGAGCGGCTGGACCTGCTGACCGCCGACCTGAGCGTGCTGTTCCCGATCGGCGGTGACGCGTCGGCGCTCAAGGGCAACCCCCTGGTGCCGGAGAAGGCGCTGATCCTGGAGGACAAGGCCCTGATCAACGCCTTCTCCAGCGGTTCGTCGCTCGGCCTGGCCCACGCGCTCGACCACGCCGTGCCGCTGTTCACCGCCGCGCTCGGCTGACCAGGGCTAGCAGAACCAGCCGTCGGCCACCCAGCCGTGCGCGTTGATGTGCCCGTAGGCGAAGCCGTAGACGTAGTTGCCGATCTTCGGCCCCTTCACCAGGAACGTCTGGCCCCGGTAGAGGGTGCCCATCCACGGGCCGTCGTTGGGCGCGGTGCGGACGTAGAGGTCGTTGGCGCACACCGTCTCGCGCTCGCCGACGGTGCCGTTGGCCGCCTGGGCCGGGGTCGCGGTGGCGACCAGGGCGACGGCGGCGAGCGCGACCGCTGCTGCTTTCACCACGAGTCGTAACCCCCGATGCACTCGATCCGCAGGTAACCCCAGTCGTTGGGGCCGTAGTCCATGCTCGCCGCCCACCCGTTGTAGACGGGGTGGGCGCCGGGCGTGTGGCCGATCTTGTTGCCGTAGGTCAGGGTGCGCTTGAACTCGACCGGGCCGACGGCGTGGTTGTAGTTGCCGTAGAAGCTCGCGGTCTGGCAGACGACGATGGCGTGCCGGGGCGGTACCGGTTCGGCCGCGGCGGTGGTGGCTCCGAGCAACAGGGCGGTGCACGCGAGGACGAGTGCCCTCATCTGGTTCCTCCTTCACCGGTTGGTGCCACTAACCAGTGAAATCCTCCCGTGAAGGGAGTGGGTGCGCACAGAGCCAGTGGGGCGACGGGTTACACTGGAGTCGGACCTCGTGCGGCACACATCTCGCGAACCTCCCCAGGGCCGGAAGGCAGCAAGGATAAGCGGGCTCTGGTGGGTGCACGGGGTCCCCTTTCGTTGTCGGACCCTCCCGGTAAGGTCGCCGACGTGGCGCTCGCCCTCTACCGCAAGTACCGTCCGGCGACCTTCGGCGAGGTCGTCGGCCAGGAGCACGTCACCGAACCGCTGCGCACCGCCCTGGCGGCCGGTCGGGTCAACCACGCGTACCTGTTCTCCGGGCCGCGCGGCTGCGGCAAGACCTCCAGCGCCCGCATCATGGCGCGCTCGCTGAACTGCGTGAACGGTCCGACGCCCGACCCGTGCGGCGAGTGCAACTCGTGCGTCGGCCTCGCGCCCAACGGGCCGGGCAGCGTGGACGTGGTCGAGCTCGACGCGGCCAGCCACGGCGGCGTGGACGACGCGCGCGAGCTGCGGGACAAGGCGTTCTACGCGCCGGCCGAGTCGCGGTACCGGGTGTTCATCATCGACGAGGCGCACATGGTCACCACGCAGGGCTTCAACGCCCTGCTGAAGATCGTGGAGGAACCGCCCGAGCACCTCATCTTCATCTTCGCCACCACCGAGCCGGACAAGGTGCTGCCCACCATCCGCTCGCGCACGCACCACTACCCGTTCCGGCTGATCCCGCCGAGGGACATGCGGGCCCTGCTGGAGCGCAACTGCGCCGCCGAGGGCGTGGCGGTCGAGCCGTCGGTGTTCCCGCTGGTGATCCGCGCGGGCGGTGGGTCGGCACGGGACACGCAGTCGGTGCTGGACCAGCTGCTGTCCGGCGCGGGCCCCGAAGGGGTGCGCTACGAGCGGGCGATCGCGCTGCTCGGCGTGACGGACGCGGCGTTGATCGACGACGTGGTGGACGGGCTCGCGCAGGGTGACGGCTCGGCGGTGTTCGGCACGATCGACCGCTTGGTCGAGGCCGGGCACGACCCGCGCCGGTTCGCGTCCGACCTGCTCGACCGGCTGCGCGACCTGGTGCTGCTGCACGCCGTGCCGGACGCGGCGGAGCGCGGCCTGGTGTCCGCGCCGGACGACGAGCTGGCCAAGATGACCGCGCAACGTGACGCGACCCGGCCCGCGACCGTGACCCGGTGGGCGGAGATCCTGCACCAGGGCCTGACCGAGATGCGCGGCTCGACCGCACCCCGCCTGCTGCTCGAACTCGTGACCGCGCGGATGCTCCTGCCGTCGGTCGGCGATGTCGAGTCGGGCCTGCTGCAGCGCGTCGAACAGCTGGAACGCCACGGCCCACCGGCCGGCGGCGCACCGGCGGCGGCCGGTGGCGCGGCACCGGAGCCCCGGTTCCAGCGCCCTTCGCAACGTGCCGCCGACCCCGCACCCGCGGCGTCGCAAGCCCCACCGCCTGCCGCCGCGCCGCAAGCCCCGCCTCCCGCGGCCACACCGTCCGCCGGGCACCCGAGCCCACCCGCGGCCGGGCCGCAACCGAGCGCCGCGCCGCCCGGACTGCCCGCTCCTCCGGTGCTGAAGTCGGCGGCGATGAGGTCCGCCGGCGCACCGGCCCGGCCCGAGCCCGCCGAGGACACCCCCGCCGGTGTGCCGGACCGGGTCGAGCCTGTTCCGCCACCCGTCGCACCGCCTCCCGCCGAGGCACCGGCCGCACCGGTGGCCGCGGCGGGCGGTGTCGACGCGATGGAGGTGCGTCGCCGCTGGTCGGAGCTGCTGAGCGTGGTCCGCGGCACGAGCCGGAGCACCGAGGCGATGCTCACCAACGCCGCGGTCGCCGACGTCGACGGCACCACGGTCACCCTCACCCACACCTCCGCCCCGCTGGCCCGCAGGCTCGCCGAGCCGCGCAACGCCGATGCCATCGCCGCCGCGTTCGCGCAGGTCCTCGGCGGCACGTGGCAGGTGCGGTGCGTGCCCGCCGACGCGGTGAGCGCCGCACCGGCGCGCCCGGCGCCGCAGAAACCGGCCCGGCCCGCGCCGACCAGGCCGAGCCAGGCGCCGCAGCCGGGCCAGGTCCGCCAGCCCGAGCCGTCCCGGCCCGCGCCGTCCGGCCGTCCGCCCGCCGACGACGTGCCGCCGCCGCCCGAGCCGCCGGAGCCCGATGAGCCCCTCCCGCCGGAACCGGTGGACGAGGAGGAGATGCTGGCCGAGGCCGCCCTCCCCGGCGACGCGGACGGCCAGCGGCTCGACCCGGAGGCGGTCGTGCTCAAGCTCCTCGCCGACGAGCTTGGCGCTCGGCCGTTGAAGGGCTGATCGACGCGACTACGCTGGTGAACGGCGGCAGACCCCGAAGAGAGGAACCCGCGGTGCAACCCGGTGGGCCCAACATGCAGCAAATCCTCCAGCAGGCGCAGAAGATGCAGCAGCAGCTCGCTGAAGCGCAGCAGGAACTGGCCGAGGCCGAGGTCACCGGCACCTCCGGCGGCGGCCTGGTCACCGCCGTCGTGTCCGGTGGCGGCGAGCTCAAGAGCCTGACCATCGACCCGAAGGCGGTCGACCCGGACGACGTCGAGACGCTGTCCGACCTGGTCGTCGCGGCCGTGCGCGACGCCAACCGCGCCGCGCAGGAGCTGGCGGCCCAGAAGATGGGTCCGCTGGCCAGCGGCATGGGCGGGATGGACGACCTGGGCGGTCTCGGGAAGCTGTTCGGCTGATGTACGAGGGGCCCGTCCAGGACTTGATCGACGAACTCGGCAGGCTGCCGGGCGTCGGTCCGAAGAGCGCGCAGCGCATCGCCTTCCACCTGCTCGCCGCGGACCCGGCCGACATCGGCCGGCTCCAGGACGCGTTGCAGAAGGTCAAGGACGGCGTGGTGTTCTGCGACGTGTGCGGCAACGTCTCGGCCGAGGCGACCTGCCGCATCTGTCGCGACCCGCGCCGCGACCTGACCCTGATCTGCGTGGTGGAGGAGCCGAAGGACGTGCTCGCGGTCGAGCGGACCCGGGAGTTCAAGGGCCGCTACCACGTCCTGGGCGGCGCGCTCGACCCGTTGTCGGGTGTCGGGCCGGACCAGCTGCGGATCAGGCAGCTGCTCACCCGGATCGGCACGGAGGTGTCGGAGATCATCATCGCCACCGACCCGAACACCGAGGGCGAGGCGACGGCGACGTACCTGGTGCGGATGCTGCGGGACTTCCCGGGCCTCACCGTCACCAGGCTCGCGTCGGGCCTGCCGATGGGCGGCGACCTGGAGTTCGCCGACGAGCTCACCCTCGGCCGGGCGCTGTCCGGCCGGCGCAGCATGTGAGGCTCATCGCCGTCGACGGGCCGTCCGGCTCGGGCAAGTCGACGTTCGCGGCACGCCTCGCCGCCGAGCTGGGCGGCGTGCCCGTGGTGCCGACCGACCACTTCGCCACCTGGGACGACCCGGTGTCGTGGTGGCCGCGCCTGCTCGCCGACGTGCTCGAGCCGCTGTGGCACGGCCGCGAGGCCCGTTATCGGAAGCTGGACTGGACCGGCGGCCTGCCGGAGCTCGGCGAGCAGGTCACCGTGCCGGTGCCGGACGTGCTGGTCGTCGAGGGCGTCTCGGCGGCCCGCCGGTCGATCGCCGCACGCCTGGACGAGGCGATCTGGGTGGAGCTGCCCGACCCGGGGGAACGCCTGCGCCGCGCCGTCGCGCGGGACGGCGAAGCGAGCCGTGAGCACCTGCGGCGCTGGCAGGCGTTCGAACGCGGCTGGTTCGCCGTGGACGGCACGAAGGCCCGCGCCGACCGGGTCGTGCTGGTCGACTGAGCGCGGCGCCCGGTCAGGGCTCGACCCCGGCGAGCGACACCCGCACTTCGTCGGCTTCCGGTGCTTCGACGGCGGTGAACCACTCCAGCGCCCGCCGCCAGTGCTCCCTCGCACCCGCGAGGTCGCCGGTGGTGGCCAGGACGTCCCCGGCCAGGTGCGCGGCCCGCGCGTGCACGCACCGCTGCCCCGTGGCGGCGCTCATCTCCAGGCTCCGCAACGCCAGGTCGAGGGCCTGGGCCGGGTCGCCCTGGTCGAGCCTGATCCGCCCGAGCACGGCCAGCACGTCCACCTCGGCGATCCGCAGCCGGTAGCGGACGGCGCTGTCCAGGGCCTGGGTCGCCGAGTAGCGCGCCTCGTCCAGCCGACCCGCCGCGCGGTGGGTCAGCGCCAGGCTCCGCCGCGCCGCGCAGATGCCCAGCGGGTAGCCGGTCTCCTCGGCGATCCGCAACGCCTCGGTGGTGCGCTCGACCGCCTCCTCCAGCCTGCCCAGCCCGCACAAGGCCTCACCCAGGGCGTTCTTCGCGTCGCACAGGCCCTTCAGGTTGCCCAGCTCCTCCGCGATGCCCACCGCCCGCCCGGCCTCGTGCGCGGCGTCGGCCCAGCGGCCGCGCATCACGTGCGCCAGCGCCAGGCCCTCGTGCGAGAAGTGCGCGACCCGGCGGGCGCCGGCCCGTTCGTACAGCTCACCGCACCTCTCGTAGAGCTCGGCTGCGCGCTGCGGCTGGCCCAGGAACAGGTGCACCTCGGCCAGCGCGCGGTGGCTGTCGGCCTGGGTCATCCAGGCACCGAGCCGGTTGCCGACGTCCAACGCGCCCTCGAACGACGACACGGCCCGGTCGAGCTGCCCGAGCTGCATGTACACGCCGCCGAGGTTGAGCTGGGCGATGCCCTCCTGCTGCAACGCCCCGATCGCCCGCGTGATCACGAGCGCGCGCTCCAGGTGCTCCGCGGCCTCCTCCAGGTCGCCGATGTCGATGCAGACCGCGCCGAGGTTCGCCAGCACGGCGGCCTCCACGGCGGGCGCGGCACCGGTCCGCTGCTGGATCGGGATCGCCCGCCGGAAGTAGTCGACGGCCACCCGGTGCTGTCCGATCGCCCAGTACAGCGTGCCCAGCGAGGACAGCATCGCCACCTCGCCCGCCGCGTCCTGGGAGGCCTGCGCCACCGACAGCCCGGCCTTCGCGGTCGCCAGCCACTCCACCGGCAACCCGATCGTGTAGAAGTACCGCCGCAACGCGTCGGCCAGCTGCCACACGTCCCGGTCGGGCTGGCGGTCGGCGGCGTGCACGACGAGCCCGACCAGGTTGCTCCGCTCGACGTCCAGCCAGGCCAGGGCCTCGGCCGAGGTGGAGAACAGGCGCGGCGTCACGCCCGCCACCACGTCGTGGCGCGGCAGCCGCAGCAGCGTGCTCTTGAACGCGTCCGTGGCGTTGTCCACCGACCGGATCGACCAGTCCAGCAGCCGCCGCGACGCCTGCGCGCTCTCCGCCGCGTCGTCCTCGATCTCCCGCCGTTCGGTCGCGTAGTCGCGCAGCAGGTCGTGGAATTGGTAGCGGCCCGGCGCGTGGTTGTCCACGAGGTTCGCGGTGGCCAGCCGGTCCAGGCGCCGCCGCGCGTCCTGCGTGGTCAGCCCGCCCAACGCCGCCGCCACGTCCGGCGTGATGTCGCCCGGGGCCAGCGACAGCAGCCGGAACAGCGACGCCAGCTCCGGCTTCAGCGCCGTGTACGACAGGTCGAACGCCGCGTGCACGGCCGCCCGCTCGTCGCCCTCCACGGCCAGCGCCGCCAGCCGGTTGCCGGCGCGCAGCTCCTCCACGTACGAGGCGATGGTGATCTCCGGCCGGGACAGCAGGTTCGCCGCCGCGATCCGCAGCGCCAGCGGCAGGTGGGCGCACAGCTCGGCCAGCTCGTCGGCCGCGTCGGACTGCGACGCCACCACGTCCTCGCCCAGCATCCCGGCCAGCAGCGCCCGCGTCTCGGCCCGGTCGAGCACGTCGAGCCGCACGTTGGACGCGGCGTGGCTGACCGCCAGCCCGCGCAACGTGTCCCGGCTGGTCACGAGCACCGCGCACCCCGGCGAGCCGGGCAGCAGCGGCCGGATCTGCTCGGCGTTGGCCGCGTTGTCCAGCACCAGCAGCACCTGCTGGTCGGTCAGCCGCGACCGGAACATCGCCTCCTGCTCGTCCTGGTCCAGCGGCACCGACTCGGGCGGCACGCCCTGCGCCCGCAGGAACCGCGGCAGCACGTCCACCGCGCTCAACGGCGGCCCCTGGGCGTACCCGCGCAGGTTCACGTACAGCTGCCCGTCGGGGAAGAAGTGCCGCATCTTGTGCGCCGCGTGCACGGCCAGCGCCGTCTTTCCCACGCCGGGCGGCCCGGCCAGCGTCACCACCGGCACGCCCTGCGCGGTCCGCAGCAACGCCTCGATCAGCTGGACGGCCTGCTCACGGCCCACGAAGTCACCGATGTCGGCGGGCAGCTGCGAGGGCACCACCCGGTCCCGCCGCGCCGCGGGCGCGTGCTGCCCCGGGGCCGGCGACGGCGACCCGCCGAGCACCTGCTGGTGCACGCGCCGCAGCTCGTCGCCCGGGTCGATGCCCAGCTGCTCGGCCAGCAGCCCGCTGACCCGCCGGTAGGCGCCCAGCGCGTCGGCCTGCCGCCCGGACCGGTACAGCGCGATCATCAGCTGGGCCCACAGCCGTTCCCGCAGCGGGTGCTCGCTGGTCAGCCGGGACAGCTCGGGGATCAGCTCGGCGTGGCGGCCCAGTTCCAGTTCCACCTCGACCCGGCGCTCCTCCACGTGCAGCCGCCGTTCACCCAGGCGGGGGACCTCGTCGCGGTGCAGCACCTCCGACGGCACGTCCACCATCGCCGGGCCGCGCCACAGCGCCAGCGCCGCGGTGAAGATCGCTGACGCCGACTCCAGCCTGCCCGCGGCCCGTTCCCGCTCGCCCTCCTCGACCAGCTGCTCGAACCGCCGCACGTCGATCGTGCGCTCGTCGACGTCGATCAGGTAGCCGTCCGGCACGGTCCGGATCGGCACCGCCGGGCCGAGCACCTGCCGCAGCCGCATCACGTAGGTCTGCAGCGTGCCGCGGGCCCGCGCGGGAGGCTCGGCGCCCCAGATGTGCTCCGCCAGCTCGTCCACCGAGACGCCGGCTCCGGCGCGCAGGAGCAGCGACACCAGCAGCGACCGCTGCCGTCCCGCCCGCACCACGACCTGCTCGCCGTCGACCAGCACCTGCAACGGGCCGAGGACGCGGAACTCGACCACAGGGCTCACCGGCGACCTCCCTCCGCACGTGTGCAGGTTTCTGTTGTCCGTTGTACAGCGTAGGAGGGCGTTTGCCCGATCGGCCGTGGTCACGTTGGGTCAGCGAAGGTGCGCCGGACGTATGAGAATGCTCATTCACGTGGCCGGATCGTGACCTGTGTTGCCTCGGAAGGGTTGTGGTGACCGGTTAGGGTCCCTGACCACACCGTGAGATCCCGGATTTCCCTAGGGGTGTTTGATGGCTCATTCCCGAACGGCCCGGCGCCGTTGGACGGCCGCGATCGGCCTGACCGGCGTCGCCGCGCTCGCACTGTCCGCCTGCGCCGAATCCGGCCGCACGGACGACCCGGGGGCCGGCCAGGTCGGTGGCACGCTCACCTTCGGTGCGGCTGGTGCTCCCAAGCTGTTCGACCCGTTCTACGCCACTGACGGCGAGACGTTCCGCGTCGCCCGCCAGATGTACGAGGGTCTGGTCGGCTTCAAGCCCGGAACGGCCGAGGTCGAGCCCGCCCTGGCGACGAAGTGGGACTCGTCGGAAGACGGCAAGACGTGGACGTTCACACTGAAAGAAAATGTGAAATTCCACGACGACACGGACTTCAACGCCGAAGCGGTGTGCTTCAACTTCAACCGCTGGTACAACCAGAAGGGCGCCGGTCAGTCCGACGCCGTTTCGCAGTACTGGCTGGACAACTTCGGCGGCTTCGCGGACACCCCCGACAAGCCGTCGCTCTACAAGTCCTGCACCGCCAAGGACGCCAAGACCGCCGTCGTCGAGCTGAACGAGGCCACCTCGCAGTTCCCGTCGGTGCTGGGCTTCACGTCGTTCTCGATCTCGAGCCCGACCGCGCTCAAGCAGTACGACGCGGACAACGTGGTCGCGGCCGGTGACAGTTTCACCTACCCGGCTTACGCCAACGAGCACCCGACCGGCACCGGGCCGTTCAAGTTCTCGAAGTTCGACAAGGCGAACAACGTCGTCGAGCTCGTGCGCAACGACAACTACCACGGCACCAAGGCGAAGCTCGACAAGATCGTCTTCCGGATCATCCCGGACGAGACCGCCCGCAAGCAGGCGCTCGAGGCGGGCGACATCGACGGCTACGACCTGCCGAACGCCGCCGACTGGCCGGGTCTGAAGGAGAAGGGCTTCAACGTCGCGGTCCGCCCGGCGTTCAACGTCCTCTACCTGGGCATCAACCAGAAGAACAACCCGAAGCTGCAGGACCTGCGGGTCCGCCAGGCCCTGATGTACGCGCTCAACCGCGAGCAGCTGGTGAAGTCGCAGCTGCCCGAGGGCGCGTCGGTGGCCACGCAGTTCATGCCGAGCACCGTGGACGGCTACAACAAGGACCTGAAGGCGGTCGGCTACGACCCCGAGAAGGCCAAGTCGCTGCTGGCCGAGGCGGGCGCGTCCGACCTGACGCTGAAGTTCTTCTGGCCGACCGAGGTCACCCGGCCGTACATGCCGAGCCCGAAGGACATCCAGGCTGCCATCGCCGGTGACCTGGAGAAGGCGGGCATCAAGCTGGAGGTCTCCTCCAAGCCGTGGAACGGCGGTTACCTGACCGACGTCGACCAGGGCATCCCGGACCTGTTCATGCTGGGCTGGACCGGTGACAACGGCACCGCGCACAACTGGATCGGCACCTTCTTCGGCCGCACCGACAACCGGTTCAACACCGGCGCGTCGCCGTGGGGCACGGAGCTGGCCGCCGAGCTGGCCAAGGCGAGCTCCGAGCCGGACGAGACCAAGCGCAGCGAGATGTACGTCGAGCTGAACAAGAAGATCATGGAGCAGTACCTGCCCGCCATCCCGGTGTCGCACTCGCCGCCGGCCCTGGTGCTCAAGTCGGACGTCAAGGGCGTCGTGCCCAGCCCGCTGACCGACGAGCGGTTCGGCCAGGCAAGCAAGGGCTGAGTCGCACACCTCCGGATAGAGATCACGGGGTAGCTCAATGCTCCGCTACACGATCCGACGGCTCATCCAGCTCGTCGGCGTGGTGCTGGTGCTGTCCCTGCTGCTCTTCGCGTGGTTGCGCGCTCTCCCGGGAGGGCCGGTCTCGGCCCTCCTGGGGGAGCGCTCCACGCCGGAGAAGCGGGAAGCCCTCACCAAACAGCTCGGCTTGGACCAGCCGATCTTCGTCCAGTACCTCAAGTTCATGGGCCGGGCCCTGTCGGGCGACTTCGGCGTGTCGACGGGCGTGCAGCCCGGCGACGCGGCCCTCGACATCTTCCTCCAGCGCTTCCCCGCGACGCTGGAGTTGAGCTTCCTCGCCATCCTCATCGCCATCGCCCTCGGCATCCCGCTCGGCTACCTGGCCGCGAAGCGCCGCGGCGGCTGGTTCGACAACCTCAGCGTGGCGGGCTCGCTGCTCGGCGTGGCCGTGCCGGTGTTCTTCCTGGCCTACGTGCTCAAGGACGTGCTGTCGTCCGCGCTGGGCCTGCCGACCGGTGGACGCCAGGACGCGATCGACGCCACCCGGGTCACGGGTTTCTTCGTGCTCGACGGCGTGCTCACCCAGGAGTGGGACGCGGCGCTGAACGCGCTCGAGCACCTCGTGCTGCCGGCGATGGCGCTGGCCACCATCCCGTTCGCGGTGGTCTTCCGGATCACCCGGGCCGCCGTGCTCGACGTGCTCGACGAGGACTTCGTGCGCACCGCCGAGTCCAAGGGCCTCACCGCGCCGACCATCCGGCGCAGGCACGTGCTGCGCAACGCGATGCTGCCGGTGGTGACCACCATCGGCCTGCAGACCGGCGCGCTGCTGGCGGGCGCGGTGCTCACCGAGAAGGTGTTCGCCTTCGCCGGTGTCGGGGAGGCACTGGCCCTCGGGTTCGAGAGACGTGACTACCCGGTGCTGCTGCTGTTGATCATCATGGCCACGATCGTGTACGTGGTGGTCAACCTGCTGGTGGACCTCTCGTACGCGCTCATCGACCCGCGGATCAGGACGAGGTAGGCCGCGATGGTCACTCCGACTCGCAAGAAAGACCGGATCGACTCGCTCGCCGAGAGCAGCGCCGACGCCGGTGTCAGCCTCGCCGCGAGCGCGTGGCGCACGTTGCGCCGCAGCCCGGTGTTCCTCACCGGCGCCACCATCATCAGCCTGTTCGTGCTGGTGTCGCTGCTGTCGCCGTGGCTGGCGCCGCACGACCCGTCCGAGGCGATGCTGATCGACCAGGTCATCAAGGCGCGCAACGAGATCCCGCCGCCCCAGGACGGCCACCCGCTCGGCGGCGACCTGCAGGGCCGCGACTTCCTGTCCCGGCTGCTCATCGGCTCGCAGCAGACGCTGATCGTCGGCGTGCTGGCGACCCTGATCGGGTTGGCGGGCGGGCTCACGCTCGGCACGCTGGCGGGCGCGTTCGGCGGCTGGGTCGACTCGGTCGTCATGCGCCTGGTCGACGTCATGCTGTCGCTGCCCAGCCTGCTGCTGGCGTTCAGCATCAGCGCGATGTTCGCCCGGCCCAACCAGTACACCGTGATCATCGCGGTGGCGGTGGTGCAGATCCCGGTGTTCGCGCGGCTGCTGCGCGGCTCGATGCTCGCCCAGCGGCACAGCGACCACGTGCTGGCCGCGACCGCGCTGGGCGTGAAACCGGGTGCCATCGTGTTCCGGCACATGCTGCCCAACTCGCTCGGACCGGTGATCGTGCAGTCCACGCTGGTGCTGGCCACGGCCATCATCGACGCGGCGGCGCTGTCGTTCCTCGGCCTGGGCAACCCCGACGACCGGATCCCGGAGTGGGGGCAGATGCTCGGCGACGTGCAGACCGTGTTCGACACGCACCCGCAGCTGGCGTTCTGGCCGGCGGGCTGCATCATCGTCGTCGCGCTCGGCTTCACCCTGATGGGCGAAACGCTGCGCGAAGCCCTCGACCCCAAGAGCAGGCGGTGAGTCGTGCCACTCCTCGAAGTACGTGACCTCACCGTGGTTTTCGAGCGCAAGGGGGAGAAGCCCTTCACCGCCGTCGACCACGTGAGCTTCGACGTGGAGCCGGGCCAGACCGTCGGCCTGGTCGGCGAGTCGGGGTGCGGCAAGTCCGTGACGTCGTTGGCGATCATGGGGTTGCTGCCCAAGCGCGGCGCGCGCGTGTCCGGTTCCGTGCAGTACGAAGGCGTGAACCTGCTGTCGCTGTCCGACCGCGAGATGCGCGACAAGCGCGGCCGTGACCTGGGCATGGTGTTCCAGGACCCGCTGTCCTCGCTGAACCCGGTGATCCCGATCGGGTTGCAGGTGACCGAGGTGCTGGAACGGCACCGGGACATGCCGCGCAAGAAGGCGATGGTGGAGGCGGCCGAGCTGCTGGACAAGGTCGGCATCCCCGACCCGACCCGGCGGCTGTCGGAGTACCCGCACCAGCTGTCCGGCGGCATGCGGCAACGCGCGCTGATCGCCATCGCGCTGGCGTGCCGTCCCCGGCTGCTCATCGCGGACGAGCCGACCACGGCGCTGGACGTGACGATCCAGGCGCAGATCCTGGCGCTGCTGAAGGAACTGGTGCACGACCTGGGCACCGCGCTGGTCATGATCACGCACGACCTGGGCGTGGTCGCGGGCCTGTGCGACGAGGTGAACGTGCTCTACGCCGGTCGCGTGGTGGAGAAGGCGCAGCGGCACGAGCTGTTCGCCGCGCCGCGTCACCCGTACACGCACGGCCTGCTGTCGTCGATCCCGCGGCTGGACGCGCCGCGCGGCGAGAAGCTCAACCCGATCCGTGGCTCCGTGTCGGACAACATCCCCTGGTCGGAGGGCTGCGCGTTCGCGCCCCGCTGCCCCAACAAGCTGGACGTGTGCGTGCGGGTGACGCCCGAGCAGGAGGACATCGGCGGCGGCCGGCTGCTGCGCTGCCACAACCCGGTGAAGCCGCCGGTGGCCGAGGAGGTGTCGGCGTGAGCACTGCGGTGACTCCCCAGCCGGGGACTGCGGTGGACACGTTGGTGTCCGTCGAGGGCATCAAGGTCCACTTCCCGATCAAGCGCGGCGTGATCCTCGACCGCACGGTCGGCCACGTGTACGCGGTGGACGGTGTCGACCTGTCGGTGCGGCGCGGCGAGACGTACGGCCTGGTCGGCGAGTCGGGCTGCGGCAAGTCCACCCTCGGGCGGGCGGTGCTGCGGCTGACCGAGCCGACGGCCGGGCGGGTCGTGTTCGACGGCACGGACCTGTCGTCGTTGAAGGGCGAGGAACTGCGCCGGATGCGCCGCCGGATGCAGATGGTGTTCCAGGACCCCATGTCGTCGCTGGACCCCCGGCAGTCGGTGGAGTCGATCCTGGTCGAGGGCCTGCGGGCGCACGGCCTGGACAAGGGCCGTGAGGCGACCGGGAAGCGGCTGCGCGAGCTGCTGTCGGCCGTCGGGCTGCCGTCGACGTCGCTGCGCAAGTACCCGCACGAGTTCTCCGGTGGCCAGCGGCAGCGCATCGGCATCGCGCGGGCGCTGGCGGTCGAGCCCGACCTGATCATCGCCGACGAGCCGGTGTCCGCGCTGGACGTGTCGGTGCAGGCGCAGGTCGTCAACCTGCTGGAGGAGCTGCAGGACGAGTTCGGGCTCACCTACCTGGTGATCGCGCACGACCTCGCCGTGGTGCGGCACATCTCCGACCGGGTCGGCGTGATGTACCTGGGCGGCCTGGTGGAGGAGGCGACCTCGGACGACCTCTACGCCGAGCCGCTGCACCCGTACACCAGGGCGTTGCTGTCGGCGATCCCCGTGCCGGACCCGTTGGTGGAGGACCAGCGCGAGCGGATCCTGCTCACCGGCGACCTGCCGTCACCGGCGAACCCGCCCACGGGCTGCCGCTTCCACACCCGCTGCCCGTGGAAGCAGGCGACCCGCTGCGACACCGAACGTCCCGAGCTGCGCGAGGTGCTGCCGGGGCACCGGGTGGCGTGCCACTGGGCGGAGGACATCCGGGCGGGCAAGCTCCGGCCGCACGAGGTCGAGGCCGTGCTGGTGGAGGAGGACGGGATCTCGCCGGACATCCCCCTGGTCGGACCCGCCTCGGTGACGGAGGCGTTGAACCCGTGAGCCCGTGTCCGGGGGTGCCCGCCGGCGCCCCCGGACACGTCGGTCAGACCACGTGCGGGTAGAGGGTGCGCGGGTCGGCGGACAGCGCGGCCTTCAGCTCCACGACGCCCTGGTCGGCCAGCACCTCCACGAGGTCGGCCTCGATGCCGTCCAGCGCGGCGCGCACGACGTCGGCGGGGTCGTTCTTCGGCACGTCGAGGCTCGCGGTCATGTCGGTGTCGGTCGGGCCCAGGTGCAGGCCGGTGACCAGCGTGCCCTGGCCGGCGAGCTCGACCCGGACGCCGTTGGTGAGGCTCCACTGCGCCGCCTTGGCCGCGCTGTAGGCGGTGGCGTACTCGTAGGACACCCACGACATCGAGGACAGCACGTTCAGGATCGCGCCGCCGCCGTTGGCCGCGAGGACCGGCGCGAAGGCGCGCACCATCTCCAGCGTGCCGTAGAAGTTCGTGTCCAGCTCCTGCCTGATCGCGGCCGGGTCGCCGGTGACCAGGTTCTGGCCGGTGATGATGCCCGCGTTGTTGACCAGCAGGTTCACGTCGCCCGCGGCGGCGGCAGCGGCGGCCACGGCGGCCGGGTCGGTGATGTCCAGCGGCAGGACTTCGACGTCGGGCAGGTCGACCGCGTCGGGGTTGCGCGCGGTCGCGTAGACCTTCGCCGCGCCCCGTTCCAGCAACTGCCGGGCGAAGTGCCTGCCGAGGCCGCGGTTGGCCCCGGTGACCAGGGCGACCGAGTTGGCGATCTTCATGGCTGTCTCCCCGTGGGTTGGGTTGGCTTTTCCAACCTAGCCTGGCTGGATTGGGATGCACAACCGAGCCATACTGGGGCGGTGGCGCAACCCGACGACCCCGGCTGTTCCACGGTCAAGGCCGTGGAGGTCGTCGGCGAGCGCTGGACGTTGTTCGTGCTGCGCGAGGCGTTGGTCGGCGCGAGCCGCTTCTCGGAGTTCCGGGCCCGGCTCGGCATCGCGTCCGACGTGCTCGCCGCCAGGCTGTCGAAACTGGTCGACAGCGGGCTGATGGCCCGGCAGAGCTACCGGGAACCGGGGCAGCGCCCGCGTGACTGCTACCGCCTCACCGAGTCGGGCAGGCAGCTGGGCGTGGTGCTGTGCGCGTTGCAGGAGTGGGGCGACGAGCACCTGCCGGGCGCGCCGTCGCGGGTCGGGTTCCGCACGGCCGACGGGCGTCCGGTGACGGTGCGCTTCGTGGACGAGGAGGGCGTGGTGATCCCGATGGACCAGGTGCGCGCCGAGCGGTCTTAGAGTCTCTCGGGTCTGTAGAGCGCCCGGAGGATCAGCAGGCAGACGGCCTGGAGGCCCAGCGCGATCAGGGCGTGCACGAGCCAGGCGCCGGCGAGCGTGGGTCCGCCCCACGCCCCGCCGAGGTCGGGGTCGGCGGTGAACGGGTGGCCGATCGCGCCGACGGTGTCCGGCCAGAACGGGTACAGCCAGCCGCGGGCGACCAGGTAGAGGGCGAGCAGCGCGGGCACCGCGGCGACGAGCGCGCGGCCGACCCCGGGCCGCGGGTGGATGCCGAGAAGTGCTTTCACCGCACGAACGCTAGGCGCGCCGGGGAGGCCTGTCGTCAGCCCACGGTCCGTCATACCCGGGTAGTACCTGGGCGGGGGCGCCTCCCCCTGTGGTGGTGCCCCCGCCCAGGCCGTCACGCGGGCCAGTTCGGTGAACGCCCGAGCAGGCCCACCAGGCGGTCGGTGATCGGCGCGTCCTCCGGCACGTCGACCGGCATCGCGAACGCCCCGCCCGGACCCCGGACGTCCGGCGTGGTCGGGAAGTGCCGCGCCATCCGGTAGGCGGCGGTGGCGAGTTCGGCGTCCAGGGTGCTGTCGATGCCGATCGCGCGGCACAGGTCCCAGGCGTGCACCAGGTTGTCCACGAAGTGCCCGGCCACCAGTTCGCGGCCGCGGCGCAGGCCGTAACCGGGGAACTCGGCCTCGGCCTCCAGCACGCCGTCGGCGCGGAACGCCTCGGTGACCGCGTCGGTCGCCACCCGGTAGGCGGTGACCAGGTCGTCGCTCGCCGGCTCGGCCACGGTCGTGCGGCGGACGGACGCGGTGAACGACAGCGTGGACTCCACTTGGTGGCGCAGCAGTTCGTAGACGGTCCAGCCGGCGCACGGCGTGGCCATGTCCAGGTGGGCCTCCTCCAGCTCCGCCATGAGCTTGAGGTTCAGGTCGAGCGCCGACCGGTTCAGGTCCAGGAGATCCATGTGGTTCCACCCCTCTAGTTGTACGAACGATCGTACAATTAGTTTGGGACGGGTCAAGGGGGCTAGCGTGGAGGACGTGAAGGTCGACGGACGGGTGGAGCGCGGCGAGCAGACGCGGCGGCAGATCCTGCGGCGCGCGGCGGAGATCGCCTCGGTGGAAGGGCTGGAGGGCCTGTCGATCGGGCGGCTGGCCGGTGAGCTGGAGGTCAGCAAGAGCGGGGTGTTCGCGCACTTCGGGTCGAAGGAGGAGCTGCAGCTCTCGACCGTGCGCGCGGCGGCGGCGATCTTCGTGCAGCAGGTCGTGGAGCCGGCGCTGACCGAGCCGCCGGGCCTCGCCCGCCTGGAGCGGCTGCTGGACGGCTGGCTGGCGTACTCGGAGAACCGCACGTTCCCCGGCGGGTGCTTCTTCTACGCCGTGCAGGCCGAGTTCGACGCCCGGCCGGGCCGGGTGCGTGACGCGATCGCCGGGTACGGGCGCGAGTGGAACTCCTACGTCCGCGAGACCGTCGCCGCCATCCCGGGGATCACCGACCCCGACCAGCTGGCGTTCGAGCTGGTCGCGTTCCTGGAGATGGCCAACGCCCAGTCCGTCCTGCACGACGACCCGGACGCCTACTCACGTGCCCGCGTCGCCGTGCGGGCACGGTTGGCTCAGGCGGGCACGGCCGCGTCCACGGCCCGGCGCTGAGCGGCTTTCACGGCCATCCCGATCGGCACGCTGATCAGCGTGGCCACCCCGAACGAGATCAGCGTCGCCACCACCGGGTCGGTGAACAGCTGACCGCCGAAGTAGCCGAGCGTGGCCGTATAAGCGCTCCACAGCAGGGCGCCGACCAGCGCGATCGGCGTGAACCGCCGGATCGGCCACCGCAACGCCCCGGCCAGCACCGCGCCCACCAGCCCACCACCGGGCACGAACCGCACCGCGACCAGGATCGACTCACCGCGCGTGGCCAACTTCGCCGCCGTCCACGCGATCACGGCCTGCGGTCCGGGTCGTTGGCTGACCCGGCTCAACGCCCGCATCCCCACACTCCGCCCGATGCTGAAGTTCACCAGGTCGGACAGCGCGCACCCGGCGGCCGCCACGGCGATCACCGCCGTCAACGACAACTCACCGGAGGCGGCCAGCACGCCGTACCCGATCAACACGGCCTCGGTCGGCGCCAGCGGCACGACGGCGACGACGAACAGCACCACGAACGCGGTCATGACCGGGGAACGTCGCGGAGTTCCGGATCATCTCCGAACTGTCGGTGTCTTCAGCTTCCCGTCACCTTCGCGGTCACATATCCGCTGGTAGCGCATCGATCGTGTTACGCGCGACACACGTCTCGCTGAGGTCTTCGGTGAAGAACGCGGCGGCGAGGTGGGCGTGGAAGACGACGTCCGGACCTTCCGGCATCACGAACAACGTGAACGGCCGCGCCCCTCCGGCGACCGTGTGCACGCCGGTGGCCGTGGCATGGAGCAGGTCGAGCACCCGGGTCGCCTCGGTGCCCCAAGCACACCTCAGTTCCGGCACGTGAGCCTGCTGGGACACCTTCAACAGCCGCTGGTAGTCGTCCCCGAGCACGGAGGCGAACGGCACCATGTCGGTGAACCTGGTGGGCGCGTACCCCGCCTCGACCCGCTCGATGCCCCGCACCGACCCCCGCGACCGCGCGGCGAGTTCCTCGACGCTGATCCCGGCGGCTTCGCGCAGCGCCCGGACCTCCTGCCCCAGCAGCCGTCCCCGCCGCGACCGAGTTCACCTACGAGCCGATCGTCCTGCCCGCCCTGCTCCAGGCCGAGGCTTACGCCACGGCGGTGACCACGTCTTCGCGACGTGTTCGACCCGATCACGGTGACCGGGTCGTTCACTTCCCGATGGAGCGCCAACGACGCCTGTTCGCCGAGGAGAACCCGCTGGCGCTGCACGCGATCATCGAGGAGTCGGCGCTGCACCGACCAGTCGGCGACGCCGACGTCATGAAGGGCCAACTGGAGCACCTGTTAGAGTTGGGCGCTCGGCCCAACGTGGACGTCCAGGTCATCCGCACCGAGGTCGGCGTGCATTCGGCGACGACGGGCTCGTTCGTGCCGCCACGACTGCCTGATCGCGCGTACGGGCCCTCGCCTCCTGCGCTGAATGGCCTTTAGCCTTTTCGGGTGACGGGGAACCGGTGATGTGTCCCAAGGGTCAAAGTCGGCACGTGGTCACCCGTCCAGGGGTATCTTGACCACTGGGGCGACCGACTCGCGGGGGTGACCGGTGGAGCCAGGGGGCGCGTGGAGCGCGCAGTCGATGCAGGCGATGACGTCCAACATGGTGGGCTTGAAGCAAGCCGCCGAGTCTGGGTCGTTCGCGATCAGCGAGGAGGGCGCTCAGGCATACATCACGGCCATCGAGAGGGCGCAGCAGAGCCTCATCGACCTCGATATGAACATCGCTGTCCTGCGGCAGGAGACGAAGCTGGGCACCAGCCCGGATGGCCAGGCGATGAGTCGGTACAACACGGAGAATGCGTCGGGTGGTGCCGGCACCACTGGCATCATCCCGGCGATCGAGCAGTTGAAAGCGGCTTTGGAAGACGCGCGTCTGGCTTTGCGGAAGGCTGTCGAGAACTACCGGGAAGTCGATGACTCCGCAGCCACCGACTACCGGCGTTACTGAGATGGGGATGCAGTTGACCACGAACCTGGTGGCCAGGTCCGTCCTTGCGGTCGCCGTGTTCGGCGCCGTGCTGGCCGGGTGTTCGAACACTCCGGGTTCGCCCGTGCCGGAGACGACCGGTGCCACGACCTCTGCCGCCGGCGATGCGGGCTCTACCACGACATCGGCCCCAGCGGGTGACAGCTTGGCGGACTTCGACGCGTGTGGCCAGCTCGAAGGGGTGGCATCCGAACTCGGTCTCACTGCCATCACGGAGGACGGCGTTCGGCAGTGCAAGGCCCGATACGCTGGGACTGTGGGCGTCTTGGTCAAGGCGTTTCCCGAGCTGAGCATCGAGGAGTATGTGCCAGGAGCCAATTCGCAGATCACCGACTTTCCTATGGAAAGCCATAAGGCCAAGCGCGTGACCGCGCCCGCGTCCTCCAGTTCATGCGCGGTCACCATCGAGATCACTTCCAGTTCGCGGGTCGACGTCGTCTCATCCGCGAGGGCGTCCCTTGATGAGGCGTGTGACGCAGCGGCGAAGGTCGCCACCGCCATCGAGCCACGGTTGCCGAAGTAGGCACGCAGCCACCGCTCGACCATCAAGTATCGAGGTCTGACCGAGTCGAGGACCGTCAATCGGGGCACCACGAACGCGGTCATGATCCCGTCACCTTCGCGGTCACATATCCGCTGGTAGCGCGTCGATCGTGTTACGTGCGACACACGTCTCGCTGAGGTCTTCGGTGAAGAACGCGGCGGCGAGGTGGGCGTGGAAGACGACGTCCGGACCTTCCGGCATCACGAACAACGTGAACGGCCGCGCCCCTCCGGCGACCGTGTGCACGCCGGTGGCCGTGGCATGGAGCAGGTCGAGCACCCGGGTCGCCTCGGTGCCCCAAGCACACCGCAGTTCCGGCAGGTGGGCCCGCTGCGACGCCTCGAACAGCCGCTGGTACTGGTCCCCGAGCGCGGGCGCGCAGGCCACCATGTCGGGGAACCGGACCGGCGCGTACCCACCCTCGACCCGCTGGATGCCCCGCACCGACCCCCGCGACCGCGCGGCGAGTTCCTCGACGCTGATCCCGGCGGCTTCGCGCAACGCCCGGACCTCCAGCCCCAGCAGCCGTCCGCGCAACGTCGGCACCGCCATCACGCCACCTCCCGCGAGTCGAGGCCGAGATCGAGCAACGCCGTGCGCGCCAGCAGGTACTGGCGGCACGGAACTGTCGGCCGCTGCCACCACCGCCGACCCCAGCACGTGCGGCAGTAGCCGTCAGCGTCCGGCCGGTGGCCCTCCAGCAGCACGCGGACCGCCGTCACGAGCAGGGGAACCTCGGCGCGGGCGAGATCGGCCGCCACCCGGTCGTCGCCCTCGACCGCGACCCCCTCGATCACTTCCAACCGGTTCCGGACCTGGAGATGCAATTCCTGCCACACGAGCCCTCCCGCGAGTGCGGATCATCGATGCCTCAAAGCTTGGCCAAAAGAGTTTGGAAGGAATAGTCGCCTGATCGGGTGCACCGGGGCACGGCAGGATGGCGCACATGTCCCGACGCGACACCGTCGCACTCAAGTGGCTCCTCGGCGCGACCCTCCGCAACCACCGCAAGGCCGCGCGGAAGACGTTGGAGCACAGCGCCGCGCACCTCGGTGTTTCGGAGAGCAAGATCAGCAACATGGAGTCGGGCCGCTACGGGCAGCCGCCCGAGGAGGTCGCGAAGCTGCTCGCCTTCTACGACGCCGACCCGGACCGCATCGCGCGGATCGTCGCGTTGGGGCAGGAGGACGACACGGGTAGCTGGTGGGCGCCTTGGTCGAGCGTCATCCCGCAGTGGCTGCGGCTCTTCGCCGGCCTGGAAGGGATGGCCGCCTCGGCGTTCGTGTACTCGCCCCTGTTCGTGCACGCCCTGCTGCAGACCGAGGAGTACGCCACCGCCGTGGCGAGTTCGGCGCGCCGTGTGCGGCCGGTGGACATGGATCGGATGGTGGCGTTCCGCATGGAGCGCCAACGGTGGCTCACCGACGAGACGAGCCCGCTGAAACTGCACTTCGTGATCGAGGAGACGGCGCTCCTCCGCCCGATCGGCGGCAAGGACGTCCTGCGGCGGCAGGCGGAACACCTGCTGGAGGCGGCTCGACTGCCCACTGTGGACATTCAGGTGATCGAGGCGGAGGTCGGGATGCACCCCGGGCTGACGGGTGAGTTCACCTTGTTCGGGTTCGAGGAGTTCGACGAGACGGTGTACGTGGAGTTGCAGGAGGACGCGGTCTATCTCCACGACTCGGGGAAGGTCAGGGCCTATAACATGACTGCGAAGACTCTTCGCGATATTGCCCTGGATCAGCACGAGTCCGCTTCCCTGATCGAGTCGATGATCCGGGCGCTGTAGCAACTGGAGGTCGTCGTGACCACCTCGGTCCGCTGGGTCAAGTCCAGCTACTCGATGGAGAACGGCAGTTGTGTCGAGGTGGCTGTCGGCGACACCGTGATCGGGGTCCGGGACTCGAAGAACGCCGAAGGGCCGGTGTTGACGTTTCCGGCCGACCGGTGGGTCGCCTTCCTCGCTACTGCCTGACCGCCCGCGCGCACCGCTCGGCGTGCGCACGCAGCGCGTCCGCCAGGGCAGGTGGCCCGTCGGTCAGGCTGAAGTCCACGTCCACCGACGTGATCATCCACGCCAGGTCGCGGGCGGTGTCGGCGCCGAGGTGCAGCAGGCAGGTCCGGGAGTCCACCGGTTCGACCACGCCCATGCCCGGCCAGATTCGATCGGTCACGGTGTCCGCCGGTTCGTGCAGCGTCACGGTCGCCCGCACCGGCCACGCGCGGGACGACAGGCGGTGGGCCAGGTAGGTCGCCGCGTCGCCGTCGGGTGGTTCGCGGGGCGTGAACCGGGGGCCGTTCGGGGTCCGCAGCACCAGCCGGTCGACGCGGAAGCTGCGCCAGTCGTCGCGGTCGGTGTCCCAGGCGACCAGGTACCAGTGCCGCTCGAAGTTGACCAGGCGGTGCGGCTGCGCGGACCGGGTCGTCGCGCCGCCGCGCGGGCTGTCGTAGTCGAACCGCAGCGACTCGTGCCGACGGCAGGCGTCGGCGATGGCCATGAGCACGTCCGGGTCGACGCGCGGCCCGCTGGTCTCGACCCGGGCGGTCGCCGCGTGCAGCGTGCCGACCCGGTGCCGCAGCCGCGCGGGCAGCACCTGCTCCAGCTTGGCCAACGCCCGCAGTGACGTCTCCTCGATCCCGGCGACCGAGCCGCCCGCCGCCGTCCGCAGCCCCACGGCCACCGCCACCGCCTCGTCGTCCTCCAGCAGCAACGGCGGCAGCGCGGCGCCCGCGTCGAGCCGGTAACCGGCCGTGCCCCGGCTGGCGCGCACCGGGTAGCCCCGGTCGCGCAGCCGTTCGACGTCACGGCGGACGGTGCGCGTGGTGACGGCCAACCGTTCGGCCAACTCGGCGCCCGACCACTCGCGCGGGGTCTGCAACAGCGACAGCAGCCGGAGGAGCCGAGCGGTCGTGTCCACCGCTCCACCTTAGGACCGGAACTGTCCCAACCGGTCTTTAGCGTCGCCGCCATGACAGACATCCGCCCGTTCCGCATCGACATCCCGCAAGAACAGCTCGACGACCTGAACGCGCGGCTGGCCGGCACCCGCTGGCCCGACGAACTGCCCGGCGTCGGCTGGAGCCGGGGCGTGCCGGTGGCCTACCTGAAGGACCTCGCCGAGCACTGGCGCACCACCTACGACTGGCGGGCGCACGAGGCGGCGATCAACGAGCACCCGCAGTACCTGGCCACGGTGGGCGGCCAGCGCGTGCACTTCCTGCACGTGCGCTCACCCGAGCCCGACGCCCTGCCGCTCGTCCTGCTGCACGGCTGGCCGGGCGGGGTGGTCGACTTCCTGGACGTCATCGGCCCGCTGTCGAACCCCCGCGCGCACGGCGGCGACCCGGCCCGAGCGTTCCACCTGGTCGTCCCGTCGCTGCCGGGCTTCGGCTTCTCCACCCCGCTGGCCGGTCCCGGCATGAACGCGGCACGGATGGCGGGAGTGCTGGTGGAGCTGATGCACGCGCTCGGCTACGAGCGGTACGGCGTGCAGGGCTACGACACCGGTGCGTGGGTCGGCCCGGAGATGGCCAGGCAGGCTCCCGACCGGGTGGTGGGCATCCACCTGAACGCCCTGCTCACGTTCCCGGACGGCGAGGTCGAGGGCCTCACCGAGGTCGAGCGGCGCCGGTGGGCCGCCATGCAGGACTTCAACGACGGCTACCTGCAGTGCAACGGCAAGCGCCCGCAGACGGTCGCCTACGGGTTGCACGACTCACCGGTGGGACAGCTCGCCTGGATCGTGGAGAAGTTCAAGGAGCTCACCGACCCGGCGGACGGCCTGCCGGAGGACAGCGTCGACCGGGACCACGTCCTGACCGACGTGACGCTGTACTGGCTGACCGGCACGGCCGCGTCGGCGGCGCAGGTCTACTACGAGGAGATCAGCGCGAAGGAGTGGGCCGACACCGAACGGATCTCCGTGCCGACCGGCGTGCTGGTGTCCGTGCACGACTTGACGATCCGCCGGTGGGCCGAACGCGACCACCACGTCGTCCGCTGGACCGAGCTGGAGCGGGGCGGCCACTTCCTGGCCATGGAACAGCCGGACCTGCTGGTCACCGACGTGCGGGCCTTCTTCGCCGGGGTGAAGTGAGGTGTCGCCTCGCCGGCCCGGCGCCGGCGAGGCGACCTCCCGACTACCTGTTGGCGCGGTTGATCGCCGACACCAGGGCGCGCAGCGACGCCGACACCGTGGAGCTGTCGATGCCCACGCCCCACAGCACGCGGTCGGACACGGCGCACTCCAGGTACGCCGCCGCACGGGCGTCGTCACCCGACGACATGGCGTGCTCGAAGTAGTCCAGCACCCGCACGTCGTAGCCGACGGTGGCCAGGGCGTCCACGAAAGCGGCGATCGGGCCGTTGCCGGTGCCGGTGATCTCCTGCGTCTCGCCGTCCACCACGACCACGGCCTTGATCTTCTCGTGGCCGCTGCCGTCGCCGGACACCTTCTGCCGCAGCAGCTTCAGCGGCGCGGTGGCGTCCAGGTACTCGTCGGAGAACGCGTCCCACATGTCCTTGGGCCCGATCTCGCCGCCCTGGGTGTCGGTGACCTCCTGGATGACCCGGGAGAACTCCACCTGCAGCCGGCGCGGCAGGTCCAGGTGGTGCTCGGTCTTCATCAGGTAGGCCACGCCGCCCTTGCCGGACTGCGAGTTGACCCGGATGACGGCCTCGTAGTTGCGGCCGACGTCCTTCGGGTCGATCGGCAGGTAGGGCACGTCCCACGGGAACTCGTCCACGTGCTGCCCGGCGGCCTTGGCGGCGTCCTCCAGGGCCTCGAAGCCCTTCTTGATCGCGTCCTGGTGCGAGCCGGAGAACGCGGTGAACACCAGGTCGCCGCCGTAGGGGTGCCGCTCGGGCACGGGCAGCTGGTTGCAGTACTCGACCGTGCGCCGGATCTCGTCGATGTCGGAGAAGTCGATCTGCGGGTCGACGCCCTGGCTGAACAGGTTCATGCCCAGCGTCACCAGGCACACGTTGCCGGTGCGCTCGCCGTTGCCGAACAGGCAGCCCTCGATCCGGTCGGCGCCCGCCAGGTAGCCCAGTTCGGCGGCGGCCACGCCGGTGCCCCGGTCGTTGTGCGGGTGCAGCGACAGGATGATCGACTCACGCCGGGCCAGGTTGCGCGACATCCACTCGATCGAGTCGGCGTACACGTTCGGGGTGGCCATCTCGACCGTCGCCGGCAGGTTGATGATCAGCGGCTTGTCGGGCGTCGGCGCGATGATCTCCGACACGGCGTCGCAGACCTCCAGCGCGTACGACAGCTCGGTGCCGGTGTAGGACTCGGGCGAGTACTCGTAGCGGAACTCGGTCTCCGGGTAGAGCTTCTCCTGCTCCAGCGCGAACGCGGCGGCGTCCGTGGCGATCTTCTTGATGCCCGCGCGGTCGGACTTGAACACGACCCGGCGCTGCAGGATGGACGTCGAGTTGTAGAAGTGCACGATCGCCTTGGCCGCGCCGCGCAGCGACTCGAACGTGCGGGTGATCAGCTCGGGGCGGCACTGGGTCAGCACCTGGATGGTGACGTCGGGCGGGATCGCGCCGTCCTCGATGATCTCGCGGACGAAGTCGAAGTCGGTCTGCGAGGCGGCCGGGAAGCCGACCTCGATCTCCTTGTAGCCCATCCGCACGAGCAGGTCGAACATCTTGCGCTTGCGGGCGGGCGACATGGGGTCGATCAGGGCCTGGTTGCCGTCACGCAGGTCGACGGCGCACCACAGCGGCGCCTCGGTGATCCGCTTGCCCGGCCAGGTGCGGTCCGGTACGTCGACCGTTTCCACCTGTTCGTGGAACGGCCGGTAGCGGTGCACCGGCATGGAGGTGCCGCGCTGCGGGTTCCAGGCGGGCTGGTCGGGCACGGGGCGGGCGGGCGGCCGGATGCGGCTCGTGCCGGAGGTGTAGGCGTCGGGGCTCGTGCTCATGGTCGGGGTGCTCCTGCTGCCGGTGGGATGACGACCGGCGGCAACGCTCGTTCCCGCGACGGGGGGCCGGTCTGATCAGACCCCGTCACGGCGGCGAAGCAGGAGGGCACGTGCCATGTCGGACAGGTTAACCGGCTTTCGCGCCGGCGTGGAACCGGGGGCCCAGATGGTGGAACTTCACCTGGTCGAGTTTCACTCGATCGTGGGGTGGGCATTTTCTTGACATGTCCAGATGGCGAACCTCCACGCGCAGCGGGAACTACACCGCTGCCCGAGTGATCCGCGGTGTCGGTGCCGTGTTCGCGGGCATCGAGGTGCTGTACATCCTCATGCTGCTCATCGGCGTGAACACGGCCAACGCGTTCTTCCGCTTCATCCAGCAGCTCGCCGAGCCGCTGGCGCTGTTCTTCCCGGGGTTGTTCCAGACGGGCAACGTCAACCTCGACGTGATCCTGAACTACGGCCTCGCGGCGGTGTTCTGGCTCGTCGTGGCCGGCCTCCTGGCTCGCGTCGTCGCCCGCTAGCCCCTAGTCCCCAAACGCCGGCTCACCCCAACGACCTGCGAAAACGGTCTCGCTCAGCGGCTTGCGCACCCTCGGCCGCCGCTCCCGTTCTCGCAGGTCGTCGGGCAGTTCCGCGGGGTCGCCGAGCAGGCCGACCGCGATCACGACGACCGGCCGCACGCCTTCCGGCACGCCGAACGCCTCGCGCACCGCGTCCGGCGAGAACCCGCCCACCTGGTGCGTGACCAGCCCCAGCTCCACGGCCCGCAGCACCAGGTTCTGCACCGCCAGCCCCAGCGCGTACTCGGTGTTCGGCATCGGCCCGCGGTCGTCGGACTCGGCCACCGCGCCCACCAGCAGCACGGACGCCCGCCCCGCCCACGTCCGGTTGCCCGGCCGCAACGCCGCGAAGATTCGCTCGAACGTGTCATCGCCGCGGTAGCCGACGAGGAACCGGGCGGGTTGCGTGTTGCCGTGCGAGGCCGCCCACCGGGCCGCTTCGAGCAGCACCCGCACGGTGTCCGGCGGCACCTCGGCCGTGCCGTCGAACGCGCGCGGGCTCCAGCGCCGCATGATCACGTCGTCGCCGTCCACCGGCCACCCCCCGTCCCTCGATCAGATCGCATACGGCCAGGCCGTGATGGCGTACGCGCCGAACCACGCGCTGAACACCGACACGCCCACCAGCACCGCCGCGACCGTGCTGGTCCGTCGCCGGGCCAGGGCCAGCGCGATCGGCACCAGCAGCGTGAACGCGGGCAGCAGCAGCCGCGCCTTCGAGTTCATCAGCCCGTTCGACCCGAGGTCCATGGCGAGCACGCCGACGCCGTAGACGATCAGCGGCCACTCCAGCCCGCGCCGGAAGCTCAGCACCACCAGGGCCAGCGCCACCACCAGCAGCCACACCGTGGCCAGCTCCAGCACCGACCGGGGTTCACCCAGGATGAGCAGCGCGAACTTCCAGGTGGCCGCACCGCCGTCGAACCGCGAGTCCCAGCCGACCTGCTGCACGGCGAACCAGCCGTCCCACCGCCCGGTGCGCACCGCGACGTACCCGAGGTAGCCGAGCAGCCCGAGCGGCGCGACCAGCGCGCCGACCCACGGCCGCCAGTCGTCCCGCCGCTGCCAGATCGCCACGGCCGCCGCCGCGCACACCGCGAGGATCAGCGCCGCCGCCGTCGGCCGCACCAGCCCCGCCGCCGCGCAGCACGCACCGGCCAACACCCAGCGCCGCTCCACCACGCCGACCAGCGACCACACCGCGAACGCGCAGAACGTCGCCTCGGAGTACGTCATCGACAGCACCACGGCCATCGGCGACGCCGCGAACAGCACCACCAGCACCAGCCCGGCCACCGGTGACCCGCCGAACACCCGCGACCCGAGCCGGGCCAGCCCGTAGGCGCAGACCACGCCGCTGACCAGGCTCACCGCGAACGCCGCGCCGACCGTGGGCACGCCGGGCAGCCCGTCCACCCACCGCACCAGCGTCGGGTAGCCGGGGAAGAACGCCAGCGGCGTCTCCGCCGTGCGCCGCCCGAACGCGTCCACGAGCCACCGCGGCACGTTCGCGTAGCCGCCCTCGGCGATGCCCAGGAACCACTGCCCGTCCCACGAGGTGAGCGCCCGCGTGACGTCCTTGTCCCACCGCGCCGCCATCAGCTGCACCACGAGCAGTCCGAGTTCGCGGACGGCCAGGTAGAGCACGGCGGGGGCGAGCACGACCGTGACCCGGTGTCTGGCGACGCGCGCCAGCCGCTCACGCGCGTCGGGCGCGTCCTCGGGGTCCACGCGAACGGCCTCCAGGGTCGACACGGGGTCGAGAGTAGTGGGCGTCACGGCGACCGCTGTCCACTCCTTGGGCCAGGTAGTCTCCCCGGTGAGCTGGGCTTGAAGCACCTGGAGGGAGTGGGTCTGTGGCGCTCGTCGTCCAGAAGTACGGCGGTTCCTCGGTCGGGAGCGCCGAGCGGATCAAACGGGTGGCCGAGCGCATCGTCGCGACCCGCAAAGCGGGCAACGACGTCGTGGTCGCCGTCTCGGCCATGGGCGACACGACCGACGAGCTGCTCGACCTCGCCCGCCAGGTGTCCCCGGTGCCGCCCGCCCGCGAGATGGACATGCTGCTCACCTCCGGTGAGCGCATCTCGATGTCGTTGCTGGCGATGGCGATCAGCTCGCTGGGCGCCGAGGCGCGGTCCTACACCGGCTCGCAGGCCGGCGTGATCACCACGTCCGTGCACGGCAAGGCGCGCATCATCGACGTGACGCCCAGCCGCATCCAGGACGCGCTGTCCGAGGGCGCCATCGCGATCGTCGCGGGCTTCCAGGGCGTCAGCCAGGACAGCAAGGAGATCACCACGCTCGGCCGCGGCGGCACCGACACCACCGCGGTGGCGTTGGCGGCGGCGCTGAAGGCCGACGTCTGCGAGATCTACACCGATGTCGACGGCGTGTTCACCGCCGACCCGCGCATCGTGCCGAACGCCAAGCGGCTGGAGACCATCACCTACGAGGAGATGCTCGAGATGGCGGCGAGCGGGGCCAAGGTGCTCATGCTGCGCTGCGTCGAGTACGCCCGCCGCTACGGCGTCCCGGTGCACGTCCGATCTTCGTTCAGCAACAAGCCCGGGACCATCGTGTCCGGGTCAGTGGAGGACCTTCCCGTGGAACAGGCGATGATCACCGGCGTCGCGCACGACCGGTCCGAGGCCAAGGTGACCGTGACCGCGGTGCCCGACCTGCCCGGCATGGCGGCGCGGATCTTCCGCGTCGTGGCCGAGGCGGAGCTCGACATCGACATGGTCGTGCAGAACGTCTCGCAGGCCGTGTCCGGCCGCACCGACGTGACGTTCACCCTGCCGAAGGACGACGGGCCGCGCGCGGTCGCCGCGTTGGAGAAGGCGCGCGAGGAGATCGGCTTCGACCAGGTGCTCTACGACGACCACGTGGGCAAGGTGTCGCTGGTCGGCGCGGGCATGCGCTCGCACCCCGGCGTGACCGCGCAGTTCTGCGAGGCGCTGGCCGCGGCGGGCGTCAACATCGAGATCATCTCCACCTCGGAGATCCGGATCTCGGTCATCTGCCGCGACACGCAGCTCGACGACGCCGTGCGCGCGCTGCACGACGCGTTCGAGCTGGGCGGCGACGAAGAGGCTGTGGTGTACGCGGGGAGTGGACGATGAGCGGCCCTGTCCTGGCTCTTGTGGGAGCCACCGGTGCGGTGGGCACCGTCATGATCGACATCATCAACGGCCGGGAGTCCGTGCCGTGGGGTGAGATCCGGCTGATCGCGTCACCGCGCTCGGCGGGCAAGAAGATCACCGTCCGCGGTGAAGAGCTGACCGTGGTCGCGTTGTCGCCGGAGGCGTTCGAGGGCGTGGACATCGCGATGTTCGACGTGCCGGACGAGGTGTCGGCCGAGTGGGCGCCGATCGCCGCGGCGAAGGGCGCGGTCGCGGTGGACAACTCGGGCGCGTTCCGGATGGACCCCGAGGTGCCGCTGGTGGTGCCCGAGGTGAACGCCGACCAGATCGGCGCGCGCCCCAAGGGGATCATCGCCAACCCGAACTGCACGACGTTGTCGATGATGGCCGCGCTGGGTGCCCTGCACCGGGAGTACGAGCTGCGCGAGCTGGTCGTGGCGTCCTACCAGGCGGCGTCGGGCGGTGGGCAGGCGGCGATCGACCGCCTCTACGCGGAGACCGCGGCGCTGGCGGGCAAGGAGGTCGGCGTCCGGGCGGGTGATGTCCGCGAGGTGCTGGAGGCCGCCGGGCTGCCGGTGTCGGACTCGCCGTTCCCCGCGCCGCTGGCGTTCAACGTGGTGCCGTGGGCCGGGTCGCTGAAGGACGAGGGGTGGACCAGCGAGGAGCTGAAGGTCCGCAACGAGTCCCGCAAGATCCTGGGCATCCCGGAGCTGAAGGTGTCCGCGACCTGCGTGCGCGTGCCCGTGGTGACGACGCACTCGCTGGCCGTGCACGCCACGTTCGCCCGCGAGGTGACCGTCAAGCAGGCGCACAAGATCTTCGCGGCGCAGCCGTCCATCGTGCTGGTGGACGACCCGGCGGCCAAGAGGTTCCCGACGCCCGCGGACGTGGTGGGCGGTGACCCGACCTACGTCGGCCGGGTGCGGCAGGCGCTGGACTTCCCGAACACGCTCGACTTCTTCGTGTGCGGTGACAACCTGCGCAAGGGCGCGGCGCTGAACACCTACGAGATCGCCGAGGAGCTGGCGGGTCGGCTGTAGGTTCACTCCTATGGCGGACGTAGTGCTCGCGATCGACCTGGGGACGACGTCGACCAAGGTCATCGCGGTGGACCGGAACGCGGGCGTGGTGGCATCGGCGGAGCACGGCTACCCGATGCGCACCACGCCCTCCGGTGAGGCGACGCACGACCCGGTCGAGGTGTGGGGCGCGGCGCTGCGGGCGTTGCGCGAGGTCGCGGCGCAGGGGCACGCGGTGCGGGCGCTGTCGTTGACCGGCGCCATGCACACCCTGGTGGGGCTGGACGCGGCGGGCACGCCCGTCACGCCGTCGTTGTCGTGGGCGGACAACCGCGCCCTGGAGCAGACGGCACGGCTGCGCGGCACGGCCGACGGCATCGCGCTGCACCGCGCCACCGGTACCCCGATCCACACCATGTCGCCGCTGGTGAAGCTGGCCTGGTTCCACGACCAGGGGTTCTCCGCCGCGCGGTGGTGCGGGTTGAAGGACTTCGTGGCGCTGCAGCTGACCGGCGAGTTGGCGACCGAGCACTCGTCGGCGTCCGCGACCGGGTTGATGGACCTCGTGTCGCTGGACTGGCACCCGGACGCGCTGGCGTTCGCGGGGGTCGACGCGGCCCGGTTGCCGTCGCTGCACGCGCCGGTGGACTCGCTGCCGTTGACGCTGGACGTGCCGGGCCTGCCCACCGGCCTGCCGGTCGTGCTGGGCGGCGGTGACGGGCCGATGGCGAACCTCGGTGTCGGCGCGGTCGTGCCGGGGGTGGCCGCGGTGTCGCTGGGCACGAGCGGTGCGCTGCGGGTGGTGCGCGACGAGCCCGCCGTGGACGACCAGGGGCGGGTGTTCTGCTACGCCGTCGCCGAAGGGCTGTGGGTGCTCGGCGGTGCGGTGAGCAACGGCGGCGTGGCCGCGCAGTGGGCGGCGGAGGCGTTCGGCGTCGATGTGCGCGACCTGCTGGAAGAGGCCTCCGGGGTGCCGGTGGGCGCGGCGGGCGTGACCGCGCTGCCGTACCTGCTGGGTGAACGCGCGCCGTGGTGGGACGCGGACGCGACGTCCGCGGTGATCGGGCTGCGGCGCGAGCACGGGCGGGCGGAGGTCACCCGTGCCCTGGTGGAGGGCGTGGCGCAGCAGTTGGCGCTGGTGCTGGACGCGGTGCGCTCGGTGGCGGACGTGCACGCGGTCCGGGTGACCGGCGGCGCGTTCCGCAGCGACCTGTGGGCGACCGTGCTGGCCTCCGCGCTGGGCCTTCCGCTGGAACTGGCCGACGACAGCGAGGGCTCCGGCGTGGGCGCGGCCCTGGTCGCCTGGCGGGCGCTGGACGAGATCCCGTCCCTGACCGTCGCCGCCGACCTGATCGAACCGGTGAAGACGATCGCCCCCGACCCGGACGCCGTCCGCCACTACGCCCGGGCCCGCCCCGCCATCGAAAAGCTCTACCGGGCGCTGCGCGAGCTGACCTGATCCCGGGCGCGGCGACCGAGCGCCGCCGTGCCCGCCGCGATCGCGACCGCGCCCACGCCCGCCACGGTGAAGCCCCACCCCGGCGACGAGTGGTCGATCACGAAACCCGTGACCGGCGCGCCCAGCGCCACCCCCAGCGTGAACGCCGACCCCTGCAGGCCCATCGCCACGCCACGCGCGGACGCCGGGGCGTACTTCGTGATCAGCTCACCGGTCGCGGTGATCGTCGGCGCGCACAGGAAGTTCGTCGGCACCAACGCCAGCGCCAGCCACCACGGCGACCAGCCGAACAGCCCGATCGGCACAGCAAGCGCACCCATGCCGCCCATCAGCACCCACAACGGCGGCACGCGGGTGAGCCCGCCGTACAGGAAACCGCCCACCAGCGACGCCACGCACATCACCGCGACCATCGCGCCGGTCCACTCGGTCAGCCCGAGCCCGCGCATCGACGCCACCACCGACACCTCGACACCCGACAGCACGAACGTCGCACCGCCCGCGCTGATCAGCACCCCGAGCAGCCGACCGTCCAGCCACTCCCGCCGCGGCACCCGCGGCCCGGCCTCGCCCTCGTGCCGCACCGGCGGGTCCACCACGTACAGGATCACGCCGATCACCACCATCGACGCGCCGATCGCCCACATCGCCGTGCGGCTCGACGCCTGCGTGGTCAGCGCGACGCCCAGCGCCGGCCCGGCCATGAACGCCACCTCGACGGCCATCGAGTCCATCGCCAGCGCGGTGCGCCTGCGGTCGTCCGGCACGAGCGCGGTCAGGATCTGGCGGCCCAGCGACATCACCGGCATCACCGTGATGCCGGTGGCGAAGCAGGTGACGAGCAGCACCTCGTAGGACAGCAGCGGTGCGACGAACCAGAAGATCCCTTCGGTGACGATCGACAGCGTCACCATCGCGCGCAGCCCGCGCCGGTCGACCAGGTGGCCCATCAGCGGCGAGCCCAACGCGATGCCGATCGTGCTGACCGCCCCGACCAGGCCCGCGGCGCCGTAACCCCGTTCGAGGCCGAGGAGGACGTGCATGGTGATCGTCATGCCCGCGGCCGTCGCCGGCACGCGCGCCACCAGCATCAACAGCATGAAGCCGGGCACGCGTGGCGTTCGGAGGACGGCCAGGTAAGGGGAGACGTTCACCCGTTCATCTTCACTCGCCGGGGCAACAGGTTTTAACCGTTCGTTTTCTTGACTGGTTCCAGAAAGAGTGGTGGGGTGGTGGAGCCATGACCTCAGGACCACGCGAGCTGCTCAAGGACGCCGGGCTGCGCATCACCGCGCCCCGGATCGCGGTGCTCGAATGGCTCGCCGAACACCCCCACGCCACGGCCGACGCGGTCGCCGCGGGCGTGCGGGCCAGGCTGGGGTCCGTGTCGACGCAAGCCGTCTACGACGTGCTGAACGCGTGCGCGCGGACCGGGTTGCTGCGCCGGATCGAACCCGCGGGCCACCCGGCCCGCTACGAGACGCGGACCGGCGACAACCACCACCACCTCGTGTGCCGGGCCTGCGGTCGCACCGAGGACGTCGACTGCGTCCACGGCGCCGCGCCCTGCCTCGAACCGCCCGACACGGCCGGCTTCGCCGTGGACGAGGCGGAGGTCCTGTTCTGGGGTCTCTGCCCGGATTGTCGTGGGCACTGACTGCCGCACCCCACAGAAGGAGCGACCAGCGTGACCGAACCGCGTCACACCACCAACAACGCAGGCATCCCGGTCGCCAGCGACGACCACTCGCTGACCCTCGGCGCCAACGGCCCGATCCTGCTCCAGGACCACTACCTGATCGAGAAGAACGCCCAGTTCAACCGGGAGCGGGTGCCCGAGCGGGTCGTGCACGCCAAGGGTGGCGGTGCGTTCGGCTACTTCGAGACCACCGAGGACGTCAGCCGCTTCACCAAGGCGGCCCTGTTCCAGTCGGGCGTGAAGACCGAGGCGCTGCTGCGCTTCTCCACCGTCGCCGGCGAGCTCGGGTCACCCGACACGTGGCGCGACCCGCGCGGTTTCGCGCTGAAGTTCTACACCAGCCAGGGCAACTACGACCTCGTCGGCAACAACACCCCGGTGTTCTTCCTGCGCGACCCGATCAAGTTCCCGGACTTCATCCGCTCGCAGAAGCGCCGCGCCGACACCGGCCGCCGCGACCACGACATGCAGTGGGACTTCTGGACGCTGCAGCCGCAGACCGCGCACCAGGTCACGTGGCTGATGGGCGACCGGGGCATCCCGAAGACGTGGCGGCACCAGAACGGCTACGGCTCGCACACCTACCTGTGGGAGAACGCCGCCGGTGAGCGCTTCTGGGTCAAGTACCACTTCAAGACCGACCAGGGCATCGAGTGCCTGACCTCCGAGGAGGCCGCCCGCATCGCCGGCGAGGACGCCGACGCGCACCGCGCCGACCTGTGGCACGCCATCGAGCGCGGCGAGTTCCCCTCGTGGACGCTGCACGTCCAGGTCATGCCGTACGCGGACGCCGCGACCTACCGCTTCAACCCGTTCGACCTGACCAAGGTGTGGCCGCACGCCGACTACCCGCTGATCAAGGTGGGCAAGCTCGTCCTCGACCGCAACCCGTCGGACTACTTCGCCGAGATCGAGCAGGCCGCGTTCGAGCCGACGAACCTCGTGCCCGGCATCGGCACGTCGCCGGACAGGATGCTGATCGGCCGCATCTTCTCCTACCCCGACGCCCACCGGTACCGCATCGGCGCGAACTACAACGAGCTGCCGGTGAACCGGCCGAAGTCGCCGGTGAACTCGTACGCCAAGGACGGCGCGATGCGGTACACGAACGCCGCCGACCCCGTGTACGCCCCGAACTCCTACGGCGGCCCGCACGCGTCGGCCCAGGCGGCGGGCGAGGTGGCGTCGGCTTACGGCGTCGAGGACGCGGTGACCCGTGCGGCTTACAAGCTGCACGCGGAGGACGACGACTTCGGCCAGGCCGGCACGCTGGTCCGCGAGGTCATGGACGACGCGCAGCGCGAGCGCCTCGTGCAGACCGTCATCGCGCACGCCTCCAACGGCGTGTCCGCGCCCGTGCTGGAGCGCGTGTTCGAGTACTGGCGCAACATCGACAAGGAAACCGGCGACAAGATCGCCGCCGCCTTCGGCAAGTGATCACGTACCTCGTGGCCGTGCACCCCTGAAAGTGCACACCCGACAGGGCCGTCCGGATCCGTCCGGGCGGCCCTGTCCCTACTCGTCACCCTGCACCTGCCCGCACGCCAAACCCGCACCCACACCAAGCCCACGCTCACCCCGCACCCCCGCCCGTGCTCACACCCGCACCCTCACCCCCGCCCGAACTCCGGCCGCGCCTCCGCCCGGCCTGCCCGCGCCCGGCCCGCACCCGCACCCCCGCCCGCGCTCACACCGCACCCTCACCCCCGCCCGCGCCCGAACTCCGGCCGCGCACCCGGACCCAGACGGGCCCGCACCCGCGCCCGGCCCGCGCCTCCGCCCGGCCGGCCCTTGCCCGCGCCCGGCTCGTGCCAAACCAGTCCCGCGTCACGCCCGCCCGCGCGCACCCGCACCCGCGCTCGGATCCCGGCCCGCGCCGCGCCCGGACCCTGGCCCGCACCCGCACCCGCACCCAGCTCACGCCCGCGCCCGTACCCGAACCCGCGCCCGGCCCCTGGCCTGCACCCGCACCCGAGCCTGCGCCGCACGCACCCGCGCCCGGAACGCTGGCCCGTGCCCACGTCGCACGCAACCGGACCCCGACCTGGGCTCGCGCCCGCACCGGCGGGTGGTCGACCGCGGTCCTGGGATTTCCGCCGAGCCCCCGCTGCCGCAGCCGGCCGGCCAGGTGATGTGGAGCGTGTCGCGGTGGTGGGCGGTCGGGGGTGGTTTCGGCGGGTCCGCTGGTTTTCAACCGAGGTGCGGGAACAGTGTTTCCGTACATTTTCCGGCGATGATCACCCCATCGTGTGGTCGGGATGGACGTGTGTGTCGGTGGCATAGGTCGTTGTCGACGCTAGTGCCGCGTGATCGCGGCCGCCGCCGCGATGTGCCGGGTTGTGGATAACGTGCGGGGCTGTGGATAACCGGTGTCGGCGGGCGGCGGTCAGGTTTCCTTCTGCCACGGATAGCGCGGCACGACCAGCTCGAACGAGTCCACCAGCCACGTCTTCCGCGTCTCCGTCTCGGACGCGTCGTCAGCGGCGGTGCGCGCGGGCCGGTCCACGACGGCGGCACGGCCGGTCGCCCGGGCCCACCGCGGCTCACTGTCGGTGACGGGCACGGCGGGCAGTGGCGGCGCATCACCCAATCGGACGCGCACCCAGTAGCTCACGATCTTCAGATTACCGTAGCCAAACAGGAACCGACCTCGGATGATCTACGTCCGAACGAGGACACCGTGCCGCTGATCGGGGGACGCGCGCGTGACGGATCAACCATCACTGGACGAGCTGGCGGCCCGCGCCGAACGGCTCGACCAAGCCCGGCTCGCGCTCAAGCGCGACCTGGCCGAACGGGTCGTGCTCGGCCGGGACGACAGCGGGCTGGTCGAGATCGGCGTGGACCACACCGGCAAGGTCGTCGAGGTCGCGGTGAACGCGACGCTGGTCGGCAGGGTCGACCCGAAGGTGCTCGCCAACGCGGTCCTGCGGGCCGCGAGCGAGGCGCAGCGCCTGTCCCGCGAGATGGTCGCGGAACGGCGTTCGTACTACCTCGGCACGCAGTAGCGGTAAAGGCAAGTCGTCAGAGCAGGCAAAGGGGGAGGCATGGCAGGTTTCAAGGTCGACACCGGTCGGCTGCGCGAGTCCGCCAACGGGTTCCAGCGCGCCGGCGACCACGCGGGCACGGCAGCCGGCTCGCTGGGCGGCACCACCGTCCCGGGCGACGCGTTCGGCATCTCCGGCCCGGCCCGCGGGCTGGCCGCGGACCTGGACGCGTTCGTCGGACGTCGCCGTGACCGGGTCGCGCAGCGCCGCGACCGGCTGGCGGACATCGCCGAACGCGTGCGCCGGGACGCCGACGAGTACGACCGGTCGGACGCGGACGGCACCCAGGACATCAACCGATCCGGTGAGGGGCTGCGATGACCCACCCCGCTCTGCAGAAGGCGGCGGACAGCTGCGTCCGGCTCGCGCAGGCCGCCAACACGGTCGGTTCACCCGACCCGATCAAGGCGATCCAGCAGATCGACTACGACCCGCAGGCCGTCGACGCCTACGCCCAGCAGCTCGACCAGGCCGCGCAGGACCTCGGCAAGGCGATCGAAGAGCAGGAGAAGGCGATCGCCGAGCACGAGGCGAGCTCCGAGGGCGCCGCGTCCGACTCCGCGCACGAGGCCATGACCGAGGAACTGGCCCAGCTGCGCGACGAGCGCAAGCGGTTGGACGAGCTGGTCGCCGAGGTCCGACGGATCTCGCAGCGGATGGACGAGCTGGCCAGGTCCGCGTCCGAGGAGATCCTGGCGATCGCCGCCCAGGCCGACCCGGCCGTCGCCATGGTGCTGGACGGCAGCTGGCTCGACGACGTCACCGGCGAGGGCGCGAAGGCCGAGGAGACGGTGCACAGCGCCGTGGCCGCGATCATCAAGGTGTGCCAGTCGACCCAGGACCAGGTCGCCGCGCTCCGGTCCGAGCTCAACGCGGTGATGGACGCCTCGGAGAGCGGTGGCACCGCCGCCGCCGGGGGCGGTGCGGAAGCCGGGCAGGGCGAAGCGGGCCAATCCGAAGCGGGCCAGTCCGAAGACGGTCAGGCGGAAGCCGGGCAGGGCGAAGCAGGCCCGTCGCAGGGCGGCGGCTCCCAGGGGCAGCCCGCTCCCGGCACACCCAACTGATCCCACCGGAGCGGACGAGGGCCGGTCGCCCACGCGACCGGCCCGGCGTTCACGCCGTCTCGGGGATGTCCTGCCTGGTGTTGGCCAACGCCAACCCGGTGCGCAGCGACCCGACCGCCTCCGCCACCGCCTCCCGGAACACACCACCCACGCCGAGGATGTTCGCGTACCCGTGGAACAGCCCCTCGTACCGCCGCAACACCACCGGCACGCCCTGCCGCGCCAACTTCTCCGCGAACGCCTCACCCTCGTCCCGCAACGGGTCGAACCCGGCCGTCGCCAGGTACGTCGGCGGCAGCCCGCTCAAGTCCTCCGCCAGCAACACCGACAGCCGCGGATCGGTGTGCGTGTCGCGTGACGGCGCGTAGTGGTCCAGGAACCAGTCCATCTTCTCGTCGGTGAGGAAGAACCCCCTGCCGAACAGCTCGCGCGACCGCCGCCGCACCGACGCGTCCACCGCCGGGTAGAACAGCAGCAGGAACACCGGCTTCACCTCGCCCGCGTGCAACGCCGTCACCGCCGCCAGGTTCCCGCCCGCGCTGTCACCGCCCAACGCGATCCGCCGCGGGTCGATCCGCAGCTCCTCGGCGTGCGCCACCGCGTACTCGAACGCCGCCTGCGCGTCGTCCGCCGCCGCCGGGAACGGGTGTTCCGGCGCGAGCCGGTAGTCCGCCGACAGCACCCGCACCCCGCCCTCGACGGCGAGGAACCGGCACAGGTTGTCGTGGCTGTCCAGGTCGCCGCTGACCCACCCGCCACCGTGGTAGAAGACCAGCAGCGGCGACCCGGCGGCCAACCCGGTCGGCTCGTAGAACCGCGCGCCGACACCGTCCAGCGACAGCGAGCGCACCGCCACGCCGCCGATGACGGGACCGCACACCAGCGCGTTGCTGCGGCTCAGGGCCAGGCGGTTGGCCGCGGGCGTGGTCGTCTGCCAGTCCTCGCCGCTGAGCTGCTGCAGCCTCAGCAGGAGCTGCGCCTCCGGGTGCAGCCGCTGGCCGTCCAGCGTGACGGGGCGGCCGGCGATCAGCCTGCGCAGCGGCGCGGGCAGGCCGAACACGAAGCGCAGGGCACCGGCCAGGACGCCGGGAGGGATCGACTCGGCGAGCTTCGACATGAGACGCACGTTACTCGCCGGTAGGGGTTCGGGCGAGCGACTGGACCTCCAGTTAGGTGCAGGTGGCAGGATCGGGACCATGACGGTCACCGTGGTGGGCATCGGCGGATCCCTCCGCCCCAACTCGCAGTCCGAGCGCGCGATGAGGATCGCCCTGGAAGGCGCCGTGGACGCGGGCGCGAAGGTGGTCGAGGTCTCCGGGCCCGACCTGGTGCTCCCGTTCTACGACCCGTCCGTCCCCGATCGCACCGACAGCGCCCGCCGGCTGGTCGAGGCGCTGCGCGTCGCGGACGGCGTCGTGCTCGTCTCGCCCGGCTACCACGGCACGGTGTCCGGCCTGGTCAAGAACGCCCTCGACTACATCGAGGACCTGCGCGGCGACGAGCGCCCCTACCTGGACGGCCGCGCGGTCGGCTGCGTGGCCACCGCCCAGGGCTGGCAGGCGTCGGTGACCACGCTGACCGCGTTGCGCTCGATCGTGCACGCGCTGCGCGGCTGGCCGACGCCGTTGGGCGCGGCGGTGAACTCGGGCGAGGTCGAGTTCGACCTCGAAGGAGGCTGCACGGTGCCGTCCGTCGCCGACCAACTCCGCACGATCGGGCGACAGGTGGCCGAGTTCGCCGTGTCGAGGGCGGGCTGAGCGGGTACGTGTGAGGGGGGCGTGAGCTGCCACACGACCGGGTGTGGTTCGGCTTCGGCCGGGTGTTGAGCCGAGCGACGGGCTCGACCACCAGCTCAAAGGAGAGCGTTCACCATGCAGGTGCTCTACACCGCGCAAGCCATCGCAGTCGGGGACGGTCGCAACGGAGAGGTCCGCTCCTCCGACGGTGTGATCGACGAGCAGCTCTCCACGCCCAAGGAGCTGGGCGGCCCCGGCGGCGACAAGACCAACCCCGAGCAGCTGTTCGCGGCCGGGTACGCGGCGTGCTTCCACAGCGCGCTCAAGGTCGCCGCGCGGCAGGCCAAGGTGCAGGTCGGCGAGACGTCGGTGACCGCGAAGGTCGACCTGGGTCCCGACGGCAACGGCGGCTTCCAGCTCGCCGTGGAGCTGGCGACCCACATCCCGGGCGCCGAGCAGGCCGTGGCCGAGCAGCTGGTCGCCGCCGCGCACCGGATCTGCCCGTACTCCAACGCCACGCGAGGCAACATCGAGGTGGCCCTCACGACCACCGTCTAACCTTCTGAGGAGGCGTCAGACCCATGAGCAAGTCTCAGAAGTCCCCGATCACCAGCCCGCTGACCGAGTCGGACAAGGCGTCGGTCGGCGCGGTGCTCCAGGCCACCCTGGTCGACCTGATCGACCTGTCCCTGGTGGCCAAGCAGGCGCACTGGAACGTGGTCGGCAAGAACTTCCGCAGCGTCCACCTCCAGCTCGACGAGCTGGTCACGACGGCCCGCACGTACACCGACGAGGTCGCTGAACGTGCCGCCGCCTTGGGCATCTCGCCGGACGGCAAGGCGAAGACCGTGGCCGAGGGGTCCGGCGTGCCGGAGTTCCCCGGCGGTTGGCTGAAGGAGGACGAGGTCGTCGCGGCCGTCGTCACCGCGCTGGGTGAGCTGATCGGGCGGCTGCGCAAGCGGATCGACGAGACCGACAAGTCCGACCTCGTCACCCAGGACCTGCTGATCGAGATCACCAAGAACTTCGAGCAGGCGCACTGGATGTGGCAGGCGCAGCAGGCCTGATCGGGGCTTGACCTGCCCTGACCCGGGCCCGACCCGGCCCTGACCGCGCCGTGCCGGGGGCCACCGATCATCCGGTGGCCCCCGAAAATGTCAGACCCTTCCGGTAACCTGAAAACAGGGATCCCCTAAGCGGGGACCCCTGTTTGGCGTTTGGAGGGCTCGCGCCGGCGTCTGAGGACCGTGCTCGGCGGAGAAGGGCCCCCGCGTTCGAGGGCCCTGTCCGGTGTGGGAGCCGTTACGGCAGCACGCGCCGCATGAAGGCGACCTCGGCGGCGGTCTGGCGGATCGTCTCGGCGACCACCAACGACCCGTGCCCGGCGTCGTACCGGTACACCTCGTACGTCGCCCCCCGCGCCGCCAGCCGGTCGAGGTAGTTGTCGATCTGCCGGATCGGGCAGCGCGGGTCGTTCTCGCCCGCCAGCACGAGCACGGGCGCGCGCACCGCGTCCACGTACGTCAACGGCGAGCACTCGCGGTACCGGTCGGGGAGTTCCTCCGGCGAACCGCCGAACAGCGCCCGGTCGAACGCGCGCAGCGGCTCCATCTCGTCCTCGTACGCGGCCAGGTAGTCGGCCACCGGCACGCCCGCGACACCGGCCGCCCACCGCTCCGGCTGCGTGCCCAGCGCCAGCAGCGACAGGTACCCGCCCCACGACGCGCCGTTGACCACGCACTTCGCCGGGTCGGCGAACCCGGACGAGACGGCCCAGTCGTGCACCGCCGCCACGTCCTCCAGTTCGGTCAGCCCCGGCCTGCCCTCGATCGCGTCACGCCACTTCGACCCGTAGCCGGTGGAACCGCGGTAGTTCACGTGCACCACGGCGAACCCGGCGTCCAGCCACACCGCGCGGTAGGCGGAGAAGCGGTCCTCGTCGGCCGAGTGCGGTCCGCCGTGCAGGTGGAACACGGTCGGCAGCGGGCCGTCGGGCGCACCTTCCGGACGTGCCACCAGAGCGTGCACGTCGCCCACGAAGACGTCGGTCAGGTCGACCGACGGCGGCGCCTTGTGGCCCGGCGGCTCCAGCAGCACGCGCTCGTCGCCGTCCACGTCCAGCACCCGCACCACGCCCGGCTGGGCGGCCGACGACCACGAGTACTCCACCGCGCCGTCCGGCCGCACGTTCGCGCTGCCCACCGACCCGTGCGGGGTGTCCAACGCGTGCAGCGCGCCGGTCTCCAGGTCGTAGCGGTGCAGGGTGTTGCGCGCCTGGAACGTGTGCACGACCAGCAGCGACTTGGCGTCCGGGTACCAGTCGGCGCTGATCTCGCCGGGCAGGTCGATCACGACCTCGGTCTCGGTGTCCGCCGCGACGTCCCAGATCAGCAGCTCTTCCCGGCCGCGCCGCTCGTGCCCGACCAGCAGCCGGTTGTCACCGCGCACCGGGCTGAACGCGATCGCGTCCAGGCCCTTGCCCGGCCCGTCCCACTTCTCCGCCACCTTTTCACCCGACGGGGTGGCCACGCGCAGGGCCGCGTGCCGGTTGTCGCCGTGCTCGGAGTGCGACAGCACGACCAGCGTCTCGTCCTTGGACAACCCCGACACGCCACCGTCGTTCTCGTGCGCGTAGACCACCTCGGCCGGACCGCCGTCGCGCGACACGTACACCGTGGTGCCGTCGTCGGTGGACGTGCCGATCGCGACGACCCCGTGCCCGATCTCCAGCCCCGCCGGGTACGCGGCAGGCACGCCGTCGACCGCGGGCTTCGCGTCGCCACCCGGCTGGAACGGCTCGCTGACCCACGTGCCGAACTCGTCACCATCCGTGTCGTTGAACCACCAGATCGTGGTGCCGTCCGGGCTGAGCGCGGCGTGGGACGTGCCGTTCGGGCGGTCGGTGACCTTGCGGTGGGTGTCGCTCGCCCGGTCCCAGGCGTAGATCTCCCACACGCCGCTGGAGTTCGACAGGTACAGGCTGCGGTCAGGTGCGTCGTCGGCCCACCCGGGCAGGCTCACGCGCGGGGCCGTGAAGCGGGCCCGCCAACGGGCTTCGGCCTCGGCGTCGGCGAACAGCGGGTCGGGCACTTCGGCGGTCGGGTGCGTCGTCACACACCCGATCCTGCCGGCTTCCGCGCGGTGACCAGGTAGTAGTCCACGAGACCTCGCTCCGCGGCGCGCAGCCAGTTGCGGTCCCAGCGGTCGGGGCGCGGGCCCAGTTCGAGCCACCGGTCCAGCCCACGCCACACGTGCTCGCCGATGCCGCGGGCCGTGACGTCGGCGAACCCCGCTCCGCGCAGGTCGCGCACCACGTCGTCGACCAGGTGCGCGCGGTCCAGGCCGGTGGCGAAGGTCCGCAGCACCTCGGCCAGCGCGTCGCCCGCGTCCGGCGTCCTGGTGAAGAACGTGGTCACGGCGAACCGCCCGCCCGGCACGAGCACCCGGGCGCTCTCGCGCGCGAACCCGGCGACGTCCTCGAAGTGCTGCGCCGCCTCCACGGACAGCAAGGCGTCGAACGAGGCACCGCGGAACGGCAGGTCGTCGCACGCGCCCTGCACGAACGCCACCCGCGGGTCGTCGTTGACCTCGCGCGCCCGCGCCACCTGCTCCGGCACCAGGTCCACGCCGCGCACCAGGGCCGGGTCACGGCGCAGCACGCGACGCGCGCCCAGGCCGCGTCCCGACCCGACTTCGAGCACCCGGTCACCGGGCCCGATCCCGAGCTCGTCCACGACCAGGTCGTACAGGGCCTCCTGCGACGCGATCCGCTGCTCGACGGTCAGCTCGCCGTCCAGTGGGATGCCCGCCCAGTAGCCGAAGTTGATGAAACCGCCCGCGAACACCGGCAACGCCGCCAGGTCGCCCGGCCCGTACACCCGCCGCACCTCGGTGAGATCTCCCATGGAGTCGATGGTCCCGGCTAGCGTGCGGACATGACCGGGGATGGGTTCGACTTGGCGCAGGTGAACATCGGCCGGATGCTCGCACCGCTGGACAGCCCGCGGATGGCGGGCTTCGTGGCGGCGTTGGAGCCGGTGAACGCGGTGGCCGACCGCGCGCCCGGCTTCCGCTGGCGGCTGCAGACCGAGGACGGCGACGCGACCGCGATGCGGGTCTTCGACGACGACTGGCTGCTGGTCAACATGTCGACCTGGGCGTCGCACCAAGCGCTCGTCGACTACGTGTACGGGCCGGAGCACGTGGCCGTGCTGCGGGAGCGCCGGCAGTACTTCGAGCGGCCGGCCGAGGCGATGACCGCGCTGTGGTGGGTGCCCGCCGGCCACCGGCCGACCGTGGCGGAGGCGCAGGACCGATTGGTGCACCTGCGCGAGCACGGCCCGACGCCGTTCGCGTTCACGTTGCGTGCGACGTTCCCGGCGCCGGACGCCACGGAGCGTGACCTCGTCGTGCGTGACCTGACCGGGTGCGGGGTGGACTAGCGGTCGAGTTCCTCGGCCAGGATCCGGTCCAGCTTGCGGGAGGCGCGGTGCAGGGCGCGGGTCGCGAGGGCGATCAGCGCCACCGCCGTGCCGACGACGACGCCCGCGGCGGGGGAGGCGAAAACCGCGACCAGACCGGCTAACCCGAGCGTGACCTGGACCCAGGCGACGACGGGGACCCAGCTGTGGACGGCGGTGGTGGTGGTCGTCATCGGGCATCTCCTTACCGGCGGCGAACGGCGTTGACTCGTCGTCGTACCAGCCCGGCTGGTCGTTACGCACTGTCACTTGAATCGGCAATCTTCACTCGACCGGGCTAACTGAAGGTGACGATGGCTCAGGTGGGCGAATTAAGAAACAGCGAGGAGTAGTTCGTAACGTCCTCGTTCGTCCGAACGAATCACGGGTTACACGGTGCTGCCAGCGCAGGGGAGGTCTGACCGATGATCGAGAACACGGTTCGGCAGGGCGGTCGCGTCGGGTGCGTCGACGCCCTGGGTCGTCGGCGGACGCTCGAGGTGTCGCTCACCGAAGAGGGCAACGTCTGCATCCACACCCCACCCGGCGAGTCCGCGAAGCTCGACTGGAACGAGGTCGGCGAACTCCTCCGGCGCCTCGCGGAGCTGCGACCGCACGTGAAGTGACGTCCGGTCGACGCGCGGTCGGGAGGACCCAGCGGACCTCCCGACCGCCCCGGCCCCGCGAAAAGCGCTCGCCGGCCGACGGGCGAGCCACTCCAATGGGCGGATGATCGACCACACCGAACTCAACCGCCGCCACTGGGAGGACAACGCCGCCGCCGCGCACGGACCACTGGCCCGTGAGCACTGGGCGCGGCCCGAACCGCGCTGGGGGCTGTGGGCCACCCCCGAGTCCGAGGTCTCCGTCCTGCCACCGGACCTGGCCGGCATGGACGTGATCGAACTCGGCTGCGGCACCGCCTACGTCTCGGCGTGGCTCGCCCGGCTCGGCGCCCGCCCCGTCGCCATCGACATCTCCGCCCGCCAACTCGACACCGCCCGCGAGATGCAGGCCGAGTTCGGCCTCGACTTCCCGCTGCTGCTCGGCGACGCCCAGCGGGTCCCCCGCGACGACGCCACGTTCGACCTCGCCATCAGCGAGTACGGCGCGTCCGTCTGGTGCGACCCGCACCGCTGGATCCCGGAAGCCGCCCGCCTGCTCAAACCGGGCGGCCACCTCGTCTTCCTGCACCGGTCGCCGCTGTTCGCCCTGTGCGCCCGTGACGGCACGACCGCGTCCACGTCCCTCATGCGCCCGCAATTCGGCCTCAGCCGCGTCGACTACGGCAAGTCCACCGAGTTCACCCTGCCGCACGGCGAGATGCTGCGGCTGCTGCGCTCCTCCGGCTTCACCGTGGACGACCTGATCGAAATCCAGGCGCCCACCCCCGCGAACCGCGAGTACCACGAGGTGTCGTCCACGTGGGCACAGCAGTGGCCGAGCGAGGAAATCTGGAAGGCCCGCCTGACGTCCCCGCGATAGCACCCCTCGGCCCGGTCGAGCGGCCGATCAGCACGCCCACCCCCACACTGGGAGTGCCGGAACCCGATGGGACGACCAGCACCGGCCGGAGGTCACCATGGCGCCGTACTCCCGAACCATCCCCTGCCACGACACCCTCGGCCGTCCCCGAACGACGAACGTCGGCCTCGACCAGGACCGCCGCCGCGTCACCGTGATGACCCCACAACCCGCCGCGTCCTACGACTGGCACGAACTGGACAAGCTGATCGCCACCCTCACCGAAGCCCGCGCCGCCATCACCGGCCGCCGCTGACAGCGCTTCTCCCGGCGTTGTCCCGAAACGGCAGAGGCCCTCCCCTCCGTGAGGAGGAAAGGGCCTCTGACCTGGTCGGGGTGACAGGATTTGAACCTGCGACCTCTTCGTCCCGAACGAAGCGCGCTACCAAACTGCGCCACACCCCGGCTTGCTGGGATCGAACGAGGAGAACTCTACCTGACGTTCCCACCCACTCCGAACCGGGTATCCCTTTTCGCCTCGGACACGTCCTGACCTGCGTCGACAGGCCGTGGCACGAGGGTGAGCAGGCTCGCCTCCGGCGGGCAGGCGAAGCGGACCGGCGCGTAGGGCGACGTGCCCAGACCGGCGGAGACGTTCAGCCACATGTGCGCGCCCCACCGCGAGACACCGCGAGCACGCGAGCGGTCCAACTCGCAGTTCGTCACGATCGCGCCGTAGCCCGGGATGCGCAACTGGCCGCCGTGCGTGTGCCCGGCCAGCACCAGGTCGTAGCCCTCGGCGGCGAACGGGTCCAGCACCCGCGGCTCCGGGGAGTGCGTCACGCCCAGGCGCAGCGGCACGTCCGGCACCGGTCCGCTGATCTCGTCGAACCGGTCCCGCTTGAGGTGCGGGTCGTCCAGGCCCGCGGCGAAGACCTCCAGGCCGTTCACCTCGAACCGGCGGCGCGCGTGCGTCAGGTCGAGCCAGCCGTGCTCGATCATCGCCGCACGCAGGTCCCGCCACGGCAACGGGATGCCGTGGATGCGCTTCGTCTTCGCCGACGGCAGCAGGTAGCGGGCCGGGTTCTTCGGGCGCGGCGCGTAGTAGTCGTTGCTGCCGAACACGAACACGCCGGGCCGGTTCAGCAGCGGACCCAGCGCCCGCACCACCGCGGGCACGGCCTGCTTGTGCGCCAGGTTGTCACCGGTGTTCACCACCAGGTCCGGCTCCAGCTCGTCCAACGCGGCGACCCACCGCTGCTTGGACTTCTGGCCCGGCATCATGTGCAGGTCCGACAGGTGCAGCACCCGCAGCGGCGACGAACCGGGCGCGAGCACCGGCACCGTCGCCTCGCGCAACGTCCACCGCCTCCGCTCGATCCCCGCCGCGTAGGCGAGCGTGGCGGTGCCCAGGGCGGTCGTGGCAAGCAGCGTTCGGCCGAGCGTGTTCACGTAGTCGAGGGTAGGGGGTTAACCGATTCGGGGTGAGACGGGCTTCCCGGTACCGTTCCGGCTCATGGCGGAGTTGAAGGCGCGGTTGCAGGCGGACCTGACGGCGGCGATCAAGAACCGGGAGACCGTCCGGGCGGGCGCGCTGCGGATGACGTTGGCCGCCCTGACCACCGAAGAGGTCTCCGGCAAGAGCGCGCGCGAGCTCGGCGACGACGAGGTGCTGAAGGTCATCACCCGTGAGGTGAAGAAGCGCAAGGAGGCGGCGGAGGCATTCGCCGGCGCCGGGCGGACCGAGCAGGCCGAGTTGGAGCAGGCCGAGTCCAAGGTGCTGGAGGCCTACCTGCCCGCGCAGTTGGACGACACCGAACTGGCCGCCCTGGTCGACGCCGCGATCACCCAGGTTTCCGAGCAACTCGGCGAGAAGCCGGGCCAGCGGCAGATGGGCCAGGTCATGAAGATCGTCAACGGCCAGGTCGCGGGCCGCGCGGACGGCGGCCGAGTCGCCGCCGCGGTCAAGGCCAAGCTGGCTTGATCAACCTCCTGGTCCGGACGGCCAAGACCTACACGATCGGGTGATCATCGCCCGAAAATGTACGGAAACACCGTTCTCGTACCTCGGTTGAAAACCAGCGGAGCCGCCGAAACCACCCCCGACCGCCCCGACCCACCCAGCCACCCGACCCACCCAGCCACCCGCCGCGCCCCCCGCTGACCCCGCCCCCACCGCCGACCGACCACCACGACGGCGACGACGACGACGGCACCGGACCGACGCCGATGGGCGCCGCCGGCCCGAGACGCCCGGCACTCACGTCGCCCGAACCGCCGCGCCGGAACCCCGGAGCCGGCGAGAAGCCCGGCCGTCCAAGCCGTGCCGGGCCGGGCCGGGGCGGGGCGGGCCGTGCCGGGGC
>NZ_LWLC01000044.1:0-51705 GCF_001905065.1 Saccharothrix sp. CB00851 | reverse complement strand
TCATGATCTGCCGCACCGCTTCCCACAATTAGGAGACGCCGCCTAGTCCGTCGTCACGGTGAAGACGATCTTGTAGCCGACCTCCTGCCCGCCCAACCGGGTCACCTTGCCCTCACCGCGGGCGTTGGCGTAGGCGCCGGTACCGCCCGTGACGCCCACGGTCGTGTCCCCGAAGCCCGCCGCGATCGACTTGTACGTGCGGATGCCGGAGAAGTAGATCTCTCCCTCCTTCAGCCGGTAGACCGACGCGCACTGCGCGGTCACCTCCGGCGGCACCGCCACCGACACGGTCAGCGCGCCGCAGTGCGAATAGCCGTCGCCCACCCTGGTCGTGCCGTCGGCGGCGAACAGCTCACCACCGGCGACGAACCCCCCACCGACCGCGAGCGTGCTGGTCGCGGACATGAGGCTGCGCTTCGCGACCACTTCCACGGTCGCCTCTCGGGCTGTTTCTTCGGCGCGGACCTGGTCGGCGCCCACGAGACCGCCCACGAGCGCGAGGACCAGCCAAGGGTTGACCTGCACGACGACACCTCCGGGTAGCGCGGTGGAACCCCTTTCCGCCGGAAGATAGTTCCGCGTCGGCGCGCACAGCGGGTCAACTCCTCGTTGGGCTGAAAATTGAGCAACGACCGTGTGACAACACATCACCCGACCGTGTGCCGATCACAAATGTGAACCATCACGGCGATTGTTGGGCCGAGAAGCGGATCGACCCACTGGAATTCCGCTGATACGAACCAGGCATGACGAGAACAGCGGTCGTGACCGGTGGCGGGACGGGTATCGGCAAGGCGGTGGCCGCCGCACTGGTCAAGCAGGGCGCGGACGTCGTGATCACCGGACGGCGGACGGACGTCCTCACCACCACGGCCGCCGAGATCGGCGCCCGCGCGGTCACCTTCGACGCCGCCGACCCCGCACAGGTACAGGCCGCACTGGCCACCCTCCTCAGCCGCGTCGACGTGCTGGTGAACAACGCGGGCGGCAACCAAACCCGCCGCCGCCCCGCCCCCGAGGGCCTGGCCGACGTGCGCGACCTGTGGCTGGCCAACTTCGAGTCGAACGTCCTCAGCGCCGTCCTGGTGACCACCGCCCTGGAACCACGCCTGGCCGACGACGCCAGGGTGGTCACCATCGGCTCCATCGCCGCCCGCCGCGGCTCCGGCAGCTACGGCGCCGCCAAGGCCGCCGTCGAAGCGTGGACCGCCGACCTGGCCTTCGCACTGGGTGGGCGGGGCATCACGGTCAACGTCGTCTCACCCGGCGTCACCGAGGAGACCGAGTTCTTCGGCGGCACGCTGTCCGAGGAACGGCGCAAGAAGCTGGTCGGCAACCCCGCCAACGGCCGCACCGGCACCCCCGCCGACGTCGCGGCGGCCGTCACGTTCCTGACCTCCCCGGAGGCCGGTCACATCACGGGCCAGGTCATCGGCGTCAACGGCGGCGCAGGCCTCGGCCGCTGACCCGACCACCAACCGACAGGACCCGACGACCAACCCACCGCCCCCTGTCTACGCCCGCCCACGCCTCCCCGCCGCCGGGCCGGCCGTTTTCTCCGGCTAACGTGAGAAATGCGATTTAGGTTGTCAAAGGTTGCATCTATCGCCCTATCGAGCGACACCCCAACGGGCCCGCAACACCCGGCAACGGCCCACAACGGACCCGCAACGGACCCGCAACCAACCGCAGAGGCCCGATTTTACATGGGGTTCGGGTGCTTTAGGCTGGTCGAAGCCGGGCAGGCTTGGCGGGCGCTTTATCCGCCAGGCCTGCCCGGCTTTGGCCTGCCTGGAGTACCCGTAAGGGGCCCCATGTCAAATCGAGCCGGACCGGACAACAGCCACCCCACGCCCCACACCCACCCCACGCCCCGCACCCGCACCCAACACACCTACCGTGTCCCCATGCGGGTGTGCGTGTTCTGCGGCTCCTCCAGCGGCCGGGTGCGGCACGTCGAGGCGGCACGCCAAGCCGGCCGCACGCTGGCCGGACAAGGGGTCGAGATCGTCTACGGCGGCGGCCGGGTCGGCCTGATGGGCGCCCTCGCCGACAGCGCCCTGGCCGCGGGCGGGTCAGTAGTCGGAGTCATCCCGCGCAGCCTGGTCGACTGGGAAGTCGCACACGAAAATCTCACACAACTGCACGTCGTCGCGTCCATGCACGAGCGCAAGGCGTTGATGGCCGAGCTGGCGGACGCCTTCGTGACCCTGCCGGGCGGCGCGGGCACGTTGGAAGAGCTGTTCGAGGTGTGGACGTGGGCCCAGCTCGGCCTGCACACCAAGCCGGTCGCGCTGCTGGACGTGGACGGCTACTTCACGCACCTGATCAAGATGGTCGACCACATGGTGGAGGAGGGGTTCCTCAAGCCGCCGTACCGGGACATGCTGCTGGTGGACCACGATCTCGACCGCCTGCTCACCCGATGTCGTGAATTCCGGACCCCCGACTACACCTGGACCGACGACAAGCCCCTGCCGTAGATCCGAAGTCGGTACGGTGGAGAAATCGCGAAGGGTTTTCGCGAAAGTTTCGCGCCATCCGGGGGGAGCGGGCGATGGACATCAACCACTGGCAGCAACGGCTGGCGGAGCTGTGCGAGGCGCACCAGGTGCCCGGTGCGTCACTGGCGGTCCTGATCGACGGCGAGGTCCACGAGTGCGCGACCGGCGTGCTGCACCTCGGCACCGGCGTCGAGGCCACCGCGGACTCGCTGTTCCAGATCGGCTCGATCACCAAGCTCTACACGGCCACGCTGGTCATGCAGCTGGTCGCCGAAGGTGCGCTCGACCTGGACGCGCCGGTGGCCTCCGTGCTGCCCGGGTTCGCCGTGGCGGACCCGGTGGCGACCAAGACCGTGACGACCCGGCAACTGCTGTCGCACACCAGCGGCATCGACGGGGACTACTTCCACGACACCGGGCGCGGTGACGACTGCCTGGCCGCGTACGTCGCGTCGTGCGCCCGGCTCGGCCAGAACCACCCGCCGGGCGCCACGATGTCCTACTGCAACACCGGCTTCACCGTGCTCGGCCGGATCGTCGAGGTGCTGACCGGCCAGGTCTGGGACGACGTCCTGCGCGAACGCCTGCTCGACCCGCTGGGCGCGCGCAGCACCGTGACCCTGGCCGAGGACGTGCTGAGGTTCCGCTCCGCCCTCGGCCACCTCGGTGAACCGGGCGACGACCCGGTGCCCGCACCGGTGTGGGGGCTGTCCCGCTCCGCCGGTCCGGCCGGGACGATCAACGCCACCGCCGCCGACGTCGTCCGCTTCGCCCGCCTGTACCTCGACGGCGGCCGGACCCCGGACGGCACGGTCGTCCTGCCCGCCGAGCACGTGGCCGCGATGTGCCAACCGTTCGTGCAGCTGCCCGCGAGCCACGCGCACCGCATGTGCTGGGGCCTCGGGTGGATCACCTACGACTGGCCCGGTGGTCGCGTGATCGGGCACGACGGCGCGACGATCGGCCAGAAGGCGTTCCTGCGGGTCGTGCCCGAGGCGGGGGTGGCGGTCGCGCTGCTCACCAACGGCGGCGTGCCCGCCGAGGTCTACCAGCGGCTGTTCACCGAACTGCTGACCGAGCACGCCGGTGTCGCGGTGCCGGAGTTCGAGCCTCCCGCCGAGCCTCCCGCGGTGGACCTCGGCCGGTACGTCGGCTCCTACGTGCGCGAGGGCTACGACGTGGAGGTGACCGAGCGGGACGGCGTGCTGAACCTGCGCGGCGAGAGCACCGGCGAGCTGGCCGCCATCAACGCGGTCACCAACGCGGTGCTCGTGCCGGTGGAGGAGGGCCTGTTCGCCGCCCGGCGCAACGCGCACGAGCCGTGGGCGCCCGTGGTGTTCTACACGCTGCCGGACGGCTCGCCGTACCTGCACTTCAGCATGCGCGCCGCACCGAAGAGCCCCAAGAACTAGGGAAACGGCCACCCGTTCGGACGGCACACCTTGCCGTCCACCGGGACCACCACGCCCTGCGGCACACCGGCGGTGATCGCGGCGACCTCGTCGTTCGACGTGCTGAACGTCTGCTGCATCATCACCGGTGCCGGCCCGCCGTGCGCCGGACAGGGCCGGTGGCCCTCGCCCAGCGCGTGCCCCACCTCGTGGTTGACCATGTACCGGCGGTACGCGGTGAGGTCGCCGTCGAACGCGACCGCGCCGCGCACCCACCGGGCGGCGCTGAGGTGCACGACGCCGCCGTTGCGGCAGGACACGTCCACCGGGATCTCGTACCCGCACACCGCGCGGGCGGTGTTCTGCGAGGTCAGCCGGACCCGGATGGCCGCGGGCCCGGTCACCCGCCGGAACGCGACGTCACCGCGCGCCGTCCAGCCACGCGGGTCGGACAGCGTCTCCTGCACGAACGCGCCGAACGCCCGCTCGTCGGCGGCCACCCCGTCCTCGACCTCCACCGCGTACGTGCGCACGGCGCCCGTCCCGACGACCGGTGACGTCCCCGGCACGGCGTGGAACGTCCCGTGGCCGTCGGTCGGGATGGGCCCGCCGTCGGGCAGGTCCGCACTGGACGCGTAGGTTCGCTTGGTGGTTGTCGTCTGCACCGTTGTCGTCGTCCGGACCGCGGTTGTCATCGCCCGGTGAGTGGCGATCACCGCCGACTGGACGGGCTGGGCGGACCGCGCCGCCGGGCGTTCGGCCGCGAACCGCACGTACGTCAACACCAGGGCCGTGACGGCGCAGGCGACCAAAACCACGCGGACGTTCATGGCCTCCAAGATCGGGACGAACTGTGAAGAACCTGTTGTCGTCCTGCTCGATGGCCGTGAAGGTCGGCATACTCGCTTCTCGTGTGCGCCCACATCCTCGTCGCCGAGGACAACACCCACCAGGCGGAACTCGTCCGCCGCTACCTCGAGCACGACGGGCACTCGGTGGTGGTCGTGCACGACGGCCGGTCCGCCATCGACGAGGCACGTCGGCGCGACCCGGACCTGCTGGTGCTGGACGTGATGATGCCCGCGGTGGACGGACTGGACGTGCTCCGCGTGCTGCGCGCCGACTCCGACGTGCCGATCGTCCTGCTGACCGCGCGGTCGGCCGAGGACGACGTGCTGCTCGGGTTCGACCTCGGCGCGGACGACTACGTGACCAAGCCGTTCCGGCCGCGCCAGCTCGTCGCCCGGGTACGCACGATCCTGCGCCGCGCCGGCCGTGCGAAGGTCGCAGACGCCGCCGTGCTGACGGTCGGCGACATCGTGGTGGACCCGAGCCGGCACGAGGTGACGCTGGCGGGCGAGCCGGTCGGCCTGACCCCGACGGAGTTCCGCATGCTGTCGACGCTGGCCGCCCGGCCGCACCGGGTGTTCACCCGCGGCCAGCTGCTGCAGGACGGCTTCACCACCGAGCGGACGGTGGACGTGCACGTGGTCAAGCTGCGGCGCAAGATCGAGGACGACCCGCGTCGGCCGCGCAGGCTGCTGACCGTCTACGGGATCGGCTACAAGCTGGTATGAGCCTGCTCTTCCGGTTCTTCGCGGTGTCCCTGCTGATCGCGGCCTCGTCCATCGCGGTCACCGCCTGGCTCGCCACCCAGGCCACCACCGGCAGCATCCGGCAGGAGCGGGGCGAGGCGCTGGCCACCGACGCGACGATCTACGACCGGCTGCTCGGGTACGCGGCGGCCAACCCGGGCTGGGCGGGCGTGCAGTCCACAGTGGACGCGCTGGCCGCGGGGACCGGCAGGCGGATCGCGTTGACCGGCTGGGACCGCACGCCCATCGCCGACTCCGGTGACGCGGGCTCGCCGCCGCTGCCGGTGGACCCGACCGTCGTGGTGGACCCGTTGCACGTCAACCCGGTGCTCAAGCCCGGCGGCGTGGACGAGATCGACCCGCGCGCGGTCGGGCCGTTCGCGCTGACCCAGCGGGAGCGTGACGACCTGCGCGCACGGGCCGACGCCATCGCCGCGTGCGACGGGCGGACGGTCGTGGTGCAGCCGAACGGACGGCCGACGCTGGTCCCGACGAGAGCGAGCTCGGCGGGCGCGGACTGCGCGTTCGACGAGCGGCTCAACGGTGCCACCGCGACGGAGCGGGAGGCGGGCGCCGCGCTGATCGAGCTGGTCCGGGAGTGCCTCGGCCGCACGCCGAACCTCAAACCGTTCCCCATGCCGTGGTTGGCGCCGGAGCTGCCCGGGTCTTACCGGGCGGTGGGCTCGCCGGCGGAATCGGCGTGCCTGGCCTCGGCGCGCCGCGAGCAGCTGCGCCCGCACGTCGCGCCCGCCGCCCTGTTGTTCCTGACCGAGCCGACGGGCGCGGTGCCGCCGACCGTCGACCTGTCCACGGCGGGCGTCACGCGCATCGCGTGGACCGCGTTGGGCATCCTCGCCCTGGCCGGTGTCGCGTCCTGGTTGACGGCCAACCACCTGGTCCGGCCGATCCGCGCGCTCACCGCCGCGACGCAGCGGATGGGCGCGGGCGACCGGGAGGTGCGGGTGAGCGCGGCCAAGGGCGAGATCGGCGAGCTGGCCCGGTCGTTCAACGCCATGTCGGCCAAGCTCGCCGACACCGAGCGGCAGCGCCAGGCGCTGGTCGGCGACGTCGCGCACGAGCTGCGGACGCCGTTGAGCAACGTCACCGGGTGGCTGGAGGCGGCCCAGGACGGTGTCGCCGCGACCGACCAGCGGCTGGTGGCGTTGCTGGCGGAGGAGTCGCTGGTGCTGCAACGCCTCGTGGACGACCTGCACGACCTGGCGCAGGCCGACGCGGGCACGCTGCGCCTGCACCCGGAGCCGATCGACGCGGCCGACGTGGTCGAGCAGGTCGTGGCCGCGCACGCCAACCGCGACGTCACCGTCACCGCGCGGACCGAGGGGGAGCTGTTCTGCGTCGCCGACCCGGTGCGGCTGCGGCAGGCGGTGGAGAACCTGGTCACCAACGCCATCCGCTACACCCCGGCGGGCGGTGCGGTGTCCGTCGCGGCCCGGCTCGACGGCGGGGTGGTGATCGAGGTGGCCGACACCGGCGTCGGCATCGCGCCGGACGACCTGCCGCACGTGTTCGACCGGTTCTGGCGGGCCGACAAGTCCCGCAGCCGCAGCACCGGCGGCAGCGGGCTCGGCCTGGCGATCACCCGGCACCTGGTCGAGGCGCACGGCGGCACCGTGACCGTCACCAGCGAACCCGGCGCCGGTGCGACGTTCCGCATCACCCTGCCCGTGGCGTGACCCCCGGTCCTCGATCCCGACCTCAGTCCTTGATCGTGATGCCGAGCGTCTGGGCGAACGCCGGAGCCAGGTCGAGCGCCTGCGCCAAGGTGATCGTCGCGCCGCGCAGCGAGGCGAAACCGTTGCGGATACCCAGTTCGGCCGCCTCGCGGAAGTCCACCTTCGCCAGTTCGGCACCCTCGAACCGGAGGTCTTCCAGCGTCGAGCCGGGGAACGTCACGCCGGTCAGCTTCGCCTCGGTGAAGTCCACGTCGCGCAGGACGCTGTTGACGAACGCCACGTCGCGCAGCGTGGCGCCGCGCAGGTTGAGCGAGACGAGCTTGCAGCCGAAGAACGTGACGCGGCTCATCCCGGCCTCGAACAGGGCCACCCCGGCGAACGCGCTGTTCACGACCTCCGCGTCGAGCCAGCCGGTCTCGGCCAGGTCGGTGCCGATGACCTGGACGCCGTGCAGCCACACGTCGTTGAACCGCGCCCGCCGCAGCGACCCGTCGGTGAACCGGACCCCGGACAGCGCCGACTCGCTGAACCGCGCGTTGCCCGCCGAGAGCTCCTCGAACTCCTGGTCGGCGACGTGGACGACGTTGTAGTCCCCACCCGACTCCAACCGGACGCCGTCGTGGTCTTCCAGGTAGGCGGCGAACGGCAGGTCCGCGAGTGCCCGGGGTTCACGCATGCCGGGATCGTAGTCGGGGCGCCGCGTGGCGGTGCGCACATCCACTGTTGAGAACGATAACCATTTTGTTAGGTTCCCGGGGCCCCGTCACCGAACACTTGGACGACACCCCGTGCGCCACCGCATCACCCTGATCGCCGCCTGCGCCCTGCTGCTGACCGGGTGCTTCGCCCCGAGCGCGGAACCGTCCGGCGGTCGGATCAAGCTCGCCATGCTGCAACCGCCGCGCTCCGGCCTCACACCGTTCAGCGACGACGCGTTCAAGCTCTCCCGCTGGTCCACCGCGGAAACGCTGGTCACCCTCGACGCGGACGGCAACGCGCGGTCGGGGCTGGCCACCGGGTGGCGGCGGATCTCCGACCACGCCTGGGAGTTCACCGTCCGCCAAGGCGTGACGTTCCACGACGGCACCGCGTTGACCGCCGCGGCCGTCACCAACACGCTCACCCGGGCCACCGCCGCCACGCCCAAACCGCGCATCCTCGACGGGGTCCAGCTGACCGCCGAAACGGTCGGGGACACCGTCGTCGTCACCACCGCCACCCCCGACCCCCTGGTGCCGCAACGCCTTTCGTCACCCCAGCTGGCGATCCTCGCGGCGAGCGCCTACCGCGCGGACGGCAAGGTCGACCCGGTCGGCACGGGCACCGGGCCGTTCGAGTTGGTCGCGGTCAACGGCACCACGACCGCCACGCTCGACCGCTACGACGGCTACTGGGGCGAGAAGGCCGCCGCCGCGGGCATCGACGTCTCGTTCGTCCCCGACGGCACCGCCCGTGCCGCCGCGATCCGCGGCGGTGAGGCGCACATCGCGGAGGCCGTGCCGGTCTCCCAGGCGGCGCTGCTCGACCCGGCGACGATCAGCGAGGTGCCGATGCCGCGCACCAACACCCTGTACCTGAACACGAAGGCGGGACCGTTCCGGGACCGGGGTCTGCGTGCCGCCGCACGGGAGGCGATCGACGCGGACGAGATCGTGCGCAGCGTCTACGAGGGCCGGGCCGACGTCGCCGAAGGGCTGCTCGGACCCGCGCTGCCGTGGGCCGCCGCCGGACGCACCCCGCTCACCGGCCGCACCGGGGCCGCCGACCCGAAGGGCACCGCGATCACCCTGGCCACGTTCTCCGACCGCGCCGAGCTGCCCGAGGTCGCCTCGGTGCTGCAACAGCAACTGGAGGACGCCGGGTTCACCGTGACCCAGGTCGTGCGCGAGTACGCGCACATCGAGGAGGACGCGCTGGCCGGGAAGTTCGACGCGTTCATCCTGTCCCGGGCGACCGTGCTCGACTCGGGCGACCCCGTGGCCTACGTGCAGTCGGACTTCACCTGCGCCGGTTCGTTCAACATCGCGCAACTGTGCGACGGTGACGTGGACGCCGCCGTGCGGACCGCCGCCGCCACCGAGGCGGGCGACGGGCGCCGGGCCGCGATCCTGGCGGCCGAGGCGGCGGTACTGCGGACCGACGCGGCGATCCCGATGCTGCACGAACGCGTGATCCAGGGTGACGCGACGTCGGTGGTCGACTCGGCCAAGGACCCGCGCGAGCGGACGCTGATCACCTCCGCGACCCGGCTGCGGTGACCGCGTCGTCGATCACCCGCGTCGGCGGGCTCGCCGCGGTCGTCGCCGTGATCGGGCTGCTGCCGTGGCTGTCCGGGCGCGACCCGGCGCTGTCGGTGCTGCGCGCCCGTTCCGCCGAGCAGGAGCCGACCGCGGAGGCACTGGACGCGGTGCGCCGCGAGTTCGGGCTGGACGCCGGGCCGGTGGCGTTGTTCGGCGACTGGCTGGGCGGTGCGCTGCGCGGCGACCTGGGCCGGTCGTGGGTCGGTGGCGCCGAGGTGCTGCCGTCGGTGCTGGCCGCGACGGGCGTGTCGGTGGCGTTGATGGGCGCGGCGCTGGTCGTGGCGCTGGTGTCGGCCGCCGCGCTGTCGGCGTCGACGTTCGTGCGCGGCGCGCGAGGGACGGCACGTGCGCGCACCGGTGCCTCGGCGGCCGTGCTCGCCGCGCTGCCGGAGTTCCTGGTGGCCACGGTGCTGCTGGTGGTGCTGTCGGTGTGGTCGGGCTGGTTCCCGCCGTACGGGTGGCAAGGGCCGCAACACCTGGTGCTGCCCGCGTTGGCGTTGGGCCTGCCCGCGGGCGGCATCCTGGGGCGGTTGGTGGACGACGCGGTGCCCGCCGTGTTCGAGGAACGTTGGGTCGTGCTGTGGCGGTCGTGGGGCTGTTCGCCGGGAGTGATCGGCCGGGCCGCGGCACGTCGTGCACTGCCCGCCGTGCTGCCGCAGTTCGGGCTGGTCGCGGTCGGGCTGACCGGGGGAGCGGTCGCGGTGGAGGTGGTGTTCGCCGTGCCGGGGCTCGGCCGGACCGCGCTGGGTGCCGCCGAGGCGCAGGATCTCCCGCTGTTGCAGGGGTCCGTGCTCGTCCTCGTGCTGCTCGGGCTCGTGGGCGGTGTGCTCGTGGCCGGTGCCCGGCGGCGGATGCTCGGACCGGCGCTGCGTGCCGCGGCACTGCCCGCGCCGCCGCCCGTGCCGGTCGCCGCCGGTCGGTGGCACCGCGTGGTCGTCGCCGTCAGCGCGGCCGTGCCCGCGGTGGTGGTCTGCTGGGGACTGCTGCGCGAGCCGCTGCGGGTGCACCCGGCCGCCCGGCTCGCGCCACCGGGCTGGGCGCACCCGCTGGGCACCGACGCGCTGGGCCGTGACGTGCTGGCCAGGGTGGGGCACGGTGCGGCGGCCACGCTCACCGCCACGGTGCTGGTGTGCCTGTGCTCGGTGGTGGTGGCGCTGGTCGTCGGTTTCCTGCCGGGCATGGCGGAGGGCGCCGCCGAGACCGCCAACGCCGTGCCGCCCGTGATCGCGGGCATCCTGGTCGCCGCGACCGTCGGTCCCGGCACGGTCGGCGCGTCCATCGCGGTCGGCCTGGTCTCGTGGCCACCGCTCGCCGCCCACGCGGCGGCCCTGGTCCGCGAGAACCGCGCGGCCACGCACGTCACCGCGTTGCGCGCGCTGGCTGCCGGCCCGACGTGGGTCCTGACCCGGCACGTCCTGCCCGCCGTGGCCGGTCCGGTCGTCCGGCACGCCGTCCTGCGCTTGCCCGGTATCGCGCTCGCGTTGGCGTCACTGGGTTTCCTCGGCCTCGGTGCACCGCCGCCCGCGCCGGAGTGGGGCCTGATGTCGGCCGAATCCCTGCCGTACCTGGAACGGGCGCCGTGGGCGGCCCTCGCGCCGACGGCGATGCTGTTGTTGCTCGCCATCCTCGCGGTTTCGCTGTCCACCCTGTCGTCCGCCGCGCGACCGGTACGGCGCTGAGCCCTGGAAAAGCCGTTGCGCGCACCGATCGATTCGGTGCAGGCTGACGACAACATCACGGAGGAGGGATCGGGTCATGACGCAGTCGCGGACGCCAGAGCTTGTGCTCCTGCTGCTGAGCTGCGCGGACTCCCCGCCGTGACGTGACCTCGTCAGGGATTGTGGAGCCGCCCATCGGGAGAACCGATCCGGGCGGCTTCGTCGTTCCACTGGCGATTCCCGCGGTTCTAGCCCAAGTGGTAGAGGCGTCCGGTTGAGGGCCGGTCCAGTCGGGGTTCGAATCCCCGGAACCGCATCACGCCCCCGTAGCCCAACGGAAGAGGCAACGCGCTCAGAACGCGTCCAGTCCAGGTTCGAATCCTGGTGGGGGCACATTCCACGAGTAGATCGCGCTGAGACGGTCGCAGTACGCTCGATTCACCCGAAAGGACGGCGAGAAACGGGAATATCGGACCGTGGACCGCAGGTTGGTGCCGGCATGACCGACACGACCGAGACGACCGAGACGACCGAGAAGGCATTCGACCCGCGCGCGTTGCTCGCGAAGAGCCGGCTCGCCGTGCTCGCCACGATCAAGGCCGACGGCAGGCCGCAGCTCTCCCCGATCATGCCGTCGTACGACCGGGAGTCCGATGTCGTCCTCATCGCGACCGGTGCCGGGACCGCCAAGGTCGCGAACCTGCGCCGTGACCCGCGGGTCGCGCTGGAGGTGACCAGCGAGGACGGCTGGGAGTGGGCCACCGCCGAAGGCACGGCGACGATCACCGGACCGCCCACCGACCCGAACGGCCCCGAGGTCGACGCGCTCGTGGCCTACTACCGCCAGGCCGCCGGCGAGCACCCCGACTGGGAGGAGTACCGGACAGCCGTGGTGAAGGAGCGGCACGTGCTCCTCACCATCAAGGTCGACAAGGTGTACGGCGAGAAGGTCAACTGAACCACGGGTTCCCGGGGCGGCGAGCCCCGGGAACCCGTGGCGCACTACCACCGCCCGAAGTGCACGGCTTCCTCGAACGGCCGGCGCTTGCGGGTCCGCGGTGACGCGCCCGCCGTGACGTCGTCCTCGGCGCGGTGCCCGATCGCGATGGCCCCGACCGGCACGTGGCTCGCCGGCACGCCGAACGCCGCGCGGACCGGGTCGAAGTCGTCCGCCCCGACGCCGAAGTACACCGCGCCGAGCCCCGCGTCGACCGCGGTCTGCAGCACCAGCAGCACGGCCATCCCGGTGTCGATGTACCAGTACGGCACGGGCCAGTGGTCCTCGCTGCGGTCGGTCCACCCCTTGTCCGGCTCGGCGTACCGGTCGAGGTAGGCGTCCTTCACCGCGAACGCGATCACGAGCACCGGCGCGGTCTTCACCGTGTCGACGGCCCACAGGTGGCTGATCGACTCGTAGAACCGCTCCTGCTCCTCGCCCCGCAGCACGAGGAACGCCTGGCCCTGCGAGTACCCGGCCGACGGGCCGCGCAGCGCGTTGCGCATGATCCGCCGCACGGTCTCGTCAGGCACCGGCTCGTCGGTGAACTCGCGCACCATCCGCCTGCGGCGCACCACGTCCTGGAACTCCACGAATACCCCTCCTGCTCAGCGCAAGGTCGGCACGTCGCCGTTGGCCACCCGGACGACGTCGACACCGCGCAGTCCACTCCTCCACGAGGCAACCACATCGGCGAGCACGGCGGCAGACACCGGATGGTGGCCCAGCCCGATCGCGAACGTCACGGCGTCCGGCCGGCGTTCGACCGGTCGCGGCCACGCGCGGACGTCCGGTGCGCCTGCCAGTTCCAGCGCCGTCAGCAACGCCCGCACCCGGCCGCGGACCGGGCCGACCAGGTCGGGCGGCACGGTGACCAGCGCCCACGCGGCGTGTGCGCGGTGGGCGTCAGGTGGCGCGAGGAGCGTGTCACCGCCCGCGTCCACGATCTCCCACGCCCGGTACAGCTCGGCCGTGAGCAGGTCGCGGAACCCCGGTCCGACCTGCTCGGTGCACGAGCGCACGGGCGCGGTCGGTGTCATGATCGTCACCGGTGCGCCGGTGCGTCCGGGTGACGTGATCAACCCGATCGGGTCACGCCAGTCCCACGCCGCCCAGGTCGCGAAGAACCCGACGAGCAGGTCCGGCCCGTGCCACTCGCGCACGGTCCGCGCCGCGAGCACCGACCACCCCAACCCCGGCACACCCCCGAACGGCGCCGAATCCAGACCACGCGCCCGTGCCCACGCCTTCACCGCACGAGCGAGCCGCGCGAACTCCCCGGCCCGCTCACCGACCGCCGCCGCCACCGCCTCCGCATCACCGACCGCGCTCAACGCCACCCCGCCGGCACCGACCATCCCGTCCGCACCGGCCACCCCGTCGCCACCGGCCACCGCGAGATCGACCCCGAGCCCGGCCACGGCCAGCCGGAACCCCGGCGACCGGGCACCGACCACCGGCCGGACGGCCACCCCGGGCAGCGCGGCGGCCACCCGTTCGGCGACCGTGGCCGGATCGCCCTCGCCCACCAGGTCCAGGTCCGCGTCGGGCAACGCACAGCCCATCCGCCGCGACCCGACGACGTGCACCACGTCCAGCGCGTCCGCCAACGCACGGGTGACCTGGTCGGCCACCGCGTCCAACGACGGTCCGGGCGGCGTGGCGGGTTCCTCGATCCACCGGACCTCGCCGGTGCCCAGCGCGATCGCCGCGCGGGGGAGCATCGGGCCGTCACCGCGCCGAGACAGCACCACTACCTCGTCCACGCGGTCGGCCCGCGCGCCGACCCGCTCCGCCGCCTGCCGTGAGCTGCCGACCGTGAGGTGCGGGGTGAAGTCCGTGAGGTGCGGGGTGAAGTCGTCCCGGGTCCGGCAGGCGGGGAACGGCCGCCGGACCGCGTCGTGCAGCGCCGTCCACGGCGCGGTGCCGGCCGCCGCCGGGTCCAGCCACACCACGTCGGGCCCGAACTCCCGCACGCCCGCCACCCGCACGGGGAACGGTGGGACCTTGGCGACCGCCTCGGCCAGCAGTGGCACGGCCCGCTCGAAGTCCGACTCGGGGACGAACCCGAACAGCAGCGTCACGTGCGGTGGCCAGCGGTCGGACCGGTGGTCGTGCGCGCGGCGGACCCGCTCGACCTCCTCCCACGGCCCCGGCAGCCACACCACCGCGGTCCGCGGTGTGGGCGGTGAGCCGAGTTCGGGTGCCGCGCCGCCGCCTCCTTCTTTCCCGGCAACGAAATCGTCGGCGGAAAAGTTGCCGGACATGATCGCTGGACCGGGTGAATCCAGCGGCCCCCGGTGGTCGGGTGGGCTGGGCACCTCCGCGGCCGGCACGCCCGGCGTCAAGTGTGCCAGCACCCCGTAGTGGTCGGACGCGAACAGGCCGTCCACGGGCCGGTCGCCCACCAGCTGCGCACCGACGCACCGCACCCGCCCGCGCACGAACACCCGGTCCAGCCGCGACCGCCGCCCGGTCAGCGAGGACACGGCGGCCAGCGGGTTCACCGCCGGGTCGAACGTCGGCGGCTCGTCGTCACGCGCCTCCAGCCACGCGTCACGCATCCCGAGGGCCGTGCCCGGTCGCCGTCCGCCGTCGTTGAAGTCGCCGACCAGCGCCACCTCGCCCTCCACCCCGGCGAACGCCTCCGCGACGCGAACCAGCTGGGCGCGCCGCTTGGCCGGTCCGTTCGCGGTGTGATCACTGGTCAGGTGGGTGGCCGCGACCACGAGCGGCCCGCCGCCGGTCTCGACCACGACGGCGCTCACGGCCTTGTGCGCGCCGAGCGGCAACCGCGCGGCCTCGACCACGGGCAACCGGCTCAACACCACCAGCCCGGTGCGGTCGACGTCCGGTCCGGTCGGGTCGACGTCGACCGTGTAACCCGCCCGCACCCACGGCTGGGCGAGGAGCGCCGCGAGCAGGTCCGGTTCGACCTCCTGCAACGCGATGACGTCCGCGTCGGCCGCCGCCAGCTCGCCGAGCAGCAGCGGACGGCGGCGCGCCGTGTCGATGCGGTCGCGGTCATAGCGGTCCCACAACACGTTCCAGGTCAGCACCGTCACGGTGTCGAGTGACGCCACCGGAACGACCTCGCGGGTCGGGACCCAGCCGTGCAGCGGGTCCCAGGAGTGCGGCGTGCTCGCGCTGAACGACGGCGCACGCAGGCGGCGCGGAGCGCGTACCCGCCCCGCACCCGACTCACCGACCCGGTCGAGCCCGGTGGCCCGGTCCCACACCACCTCGCCGTCCGCCTCCACGAACAGCACCCGGTGCCACGGCACCTCACCGCCCGGCGTGAACGCGGGCAACGCCACCCGCTTCGGCCGCGCCCCGCGCTGCTGCACGCCGACCACGAACCGGGCCGGGTCGAGCCGCGGGTCCCAGCGGATCTGGTGGTAGACCTCCTCGCTCGTGCGCATCACGGCTCCCCGGCGTCGTCGTCCACGGCACCACCGGCGCCGATGTACCAAGTGCGGTGGGCCTGCCACGGGTACGGCGGGCTGAACCGGCGGGCCTGCGCGTCGAGCACCGCGGCCGGCACCGCGTGTGCCCGCGTTCTGTTGCGCCGGGCGACCTCGCGTTCGTCGACCAGCAGCACCGCGTGCGTCACCATCGCATCGTGCCGCCGTGCCACCGCGTGCACCACGGCGCGCTGCTGCTCGATCAGCGAAGTCGCGTCCCACACCGCGGTCCGGCGGTCGCGCAGCGCGGCGTCGAGCCGGTCGAGCCCGGCCCGCAGCACCTCGACCCGCTGGTCCGCCCGGTCACCCGCCTCCTCGCGCAGGTCGTCCAACGACACGCGGACGTCCGCGGGCACACCGGCGGCGAACGTCGACTTGCCGCTGCCCGACAGCCCCACCAGCTGCACGAGGGACGGGAAGTCGCCGGACCGCCACCGCCACGTCGCCGCGACCGCCTCGTCCACGCCGAGCACCCGCCCGGCCCGGACGCTCGCGTCCCGCGCCTCGGCCCAGCACCGCTCGGCCGCCGGACCCGACAGCCGTTCCCGCAACCCCGAGCGCAGCCCGTCGAACGCCTCGACGTCCTCGGCGTGCAGGGCGGACCAGGCCACGTGGTCACGCGCGTCCGCGTCCCGCGCCACCGCCGCCGACACGGCGTGCAGCACACCGAGGTCCACCGCCGTCGACAGGCGCAGCAACCCCGGGCGCCGCGCCTCGTCCGGGAACGGCTCGTGCAGCAGCCGGTGCAGCCCCACGAGATCGCCGACGCGCCGCGCCACCTCCACCCCGACCGACCCCGCCAGCCGCGACATCACCCGCCCGCGCCGGACCCGGTGCAGCGCCGCCGCCAGCACACCGGTCAGCCGGGCCTCGCCGACCAACTCCGACGCCACCGCCGCGGCCGGTTCGACGTCACCCCCGACTCCGACCACGTCGAGCAGCGCGGGCACGTCGACCGGCGCGCCGGACCGCACGTCCCACAGCACCGAGGCGGACCCGAGCCCGTTCTCCACCACCGGCGCGGTCATCCAGTGCGTGTCGGTCCGGACGTGGTGCGCGCGCACCCACTTCGCCACCCGCCGCCCGAACTCGTCGCGCGCGAACCCGTCGACGGTCCGCACGACGAACCCCTCCTGCCGCGCCGTGTCCACGCGCAGCCGCCGCAACGCCCGCTCGTCGAACACCCCGCGCCACAGCACCGGCGGCACCGGAACGCCCAGGTCGCGCAGGAACCGCACCGTCCGGTCCCAGTCGAGGCAGCGGTCGCCGTCCCACACCGAGAACCCGTAGAACCAGCTCTCCAGCCCCGCGTACTCGATCGAGTGACGTGCGTAGACGTTCTCGCCGCAGATCCGCCACCCGCGCGGCAACCGCGACCCGATCCGCCCCTGGAGCCCCTTGACCCACGACCGCGACGGGTGGTGCGCGGAATCGACCGACCGCGCGTGCAGCCCGTCCGGGTAGAGCGTGGTGTTCTCCCCGTCGAGCTTCTCGGTGACCACCACTTCACGGCCGCGCCACGCGTCCAGGTCGGCGACCCGCACGTCGTCGGAGGACGCGCCGGGTGACCACGGCAGGTGCGGCGTGCGCGGGTACGGCGTGCGCATTACCCCTCCCACCACCCGGATCCCGGGTGAACGATAAGGAGCGCGGCCGGGTCGATCGACCGGTTTTCGGTGTCGCACCGACCCCGCCGCGCGAGTGGATACGATGACGGGTCGACGAAGGTCGGAAGAGAAAGGACGAACGTGGAAACGCTCGAGTTCCAGTCGGAGGCGCGTCAGCTCCTGCGGCTGATGATCCACTCGGTCTACTCGAACAAGGACACGTTCCTGCGCGAGCTCGTGTCCAACGCCTCGGACGCGCTGGACAAGCTCCGGCTGGAGACGTTCCGCGACAAGGACCTGGTCGCGGACACGTCGGACCTCCACGTCGCCATCGAGGTCGACCGGGAGGCGCGCACGCTCACGATCCGGGACAACGGCATCGGCATGACGCGCGACGACGTGATCGGGTTGATCGGCACGATCGCGAAGTCCGGTACCGCCGAGTTCCTGCAGAAGCTGAAGGAGTCGAAGGACGCCGCCGCCTCGCAGGACCTCATCGGCCAGTTCGGCATCGGCTTCTACTCGTCGTTCATGGTCGCCGACAAGGTCACGCTGGTGACCAGGCACCCGCGCGCGGAGGGCGTCCGGTGGGAGTCCACCGGCGAGGGCACCTACACGATCGAGGACGTCCAGGACGCGCCGCAGGGCACCTCCGTCACCCTCCACCTCAAGCCGGCCGACCCCGAGGACCACCTGGCCGACTACACGTCGACCGCGAAGATCACCGAGATCGTCAAGCGCTATGCCGACTTCATCACCTGGCCGATCCGGCTGACCGAGGAGGACGGCGCCGAGCCGACCACGATCAACTCGCGCAAGGCCCTGTGGGCGCGGCCCGCCTCCGAGGTCACCGAGGACGAGTACGCCGAGTTCTACCGGCACGTCAGCCACGACTGGAACAAGCCGCTCGAGACGATCCGCATGCACGGCGAGGGCGTGTTCGAGTACCAGGCGCTGCTGTTCATCCCGTCCCAGGCGCCGCTGGACCTGTTCATGCGCGAGCGCAAGCGCGGCGTGCAGCTCTACGTCAAGCGCGTGTTCATCATGGACGACTGCGAAGAGCTGATGCCGGAGTACCTCCGGTTCGTCAAGGGCGTGGTGGACGCCCAGGACCTGTCGCTCAACGTGTCGCGCGAGCTGCTCCAGCAGGACCGCCAGATCCAGCTGGTGCGCCGCCGGCTGGTGAAGAAGGTGCTGTCCACGGTCAAGGGCCTGATGGCGGACAAGCCGGAGTCGTACGAGACGTTCTGGCGCGAGTTCGGCGGCGCGGTCAAGGAAGGCCTGCTCAGCGACCCGGACAACCGGGACACCATCCTCGACATCGCCTCGTTCGCCTCCACCGCCGACGCCGGGAAGCCGACCACCCTCGCGGGGTACGTCGAGCGGATGAAGGACGACCAGCGGCACATCTACTACATGACGGGTGACTCGCGGGCCACCGTGGAGAACTCGCCGCACCTGGAAGCACTGCGGGCCAAGGGCTTCGAGGTGCTGATCCTCACCGACCCGATCGACGAGATGTGGGTCGACGCGGTGCCCGGGTTCAAGGACAGGACGTTCCAGTCGATCGCCAAGGGCCAGGTCGACCTGGAGACCGACGAGGAGAAGGCCCAGGCGCAGGAGCGGCAGAAGGACTTCGCCGACTTCCTCGGGTGGATGACCACGACGCTGGCCGACCGGGTGAAGGAGGTGCGGCTGTCCTCGCGGCTCACCACCTCGCCGGCCTGCGTCGTCGGCGACGCCCACGACCTGACCCCGACCCTGGAGAAGATGTACCGGGCGATGGGCCAGGAACTGCCGCCGGTCAAGCGGATCCTCGAGCTCAACCCGGACCACGCGCTGATCACCGGCCTGCACGAGGCCTTCGCCGACCGCGGTGGTGAGGACGCGTCGCTGGTCGAGTCGGCCGAGCTGGTGCACGGCCTGGCGCTGCTCGCCGAGGGCGGCGACCTGCCCGACCCGTCCCGCTTCGTCCGGCTGCTGTCCGAGCACCTGGAGCGGACCTTGTGAGGTGGTGACGAGGTGGCGGTCACGCGGTGGCCGCCACCTACTCCCCGATGACCGGCGGGGCGGCCAGGCGCGGCGTGGTGAACGGGCTGTCACCGGGTGCGGGAGCCCGGACGTTCGGTGCCTGCTGGAGGGACTTGATCGGTCGGACCCGGGCGGCGTTGGACTGGTAGAAACCGGTGTCCGCGTGATTGATGCCCAGCCGCTCCCGTGAGATCGACGCCGCCTCGGCGTAGCAGTCGAACGCCTGGTCCGGTCGGCCCGCCGCCTCGTGCGCCCGACCCAGGTTGTTGTGGTAGGGCGCGGTCACCCGCCCGTCGGCGCCGAAGACGCGCTGGGCCGCCGCGAGGTTGCGGCGGAACCGCTCGACCGCCTCCTCCACCTGCCCGGACGCCAGCGTGACGCGGGCGAGGTGGTCCTCGCTCACCAGCGTGGCGGCGCTGCCGGGTCCGTGGCGGGCGGCCCGCTCGTCCCGCGTCACGGCGTACAGGCGGGCGGCCTCCGCGAAGTCGCCCGCGGCTTCGCGGGTCAGGGCCAGCTCGTCGCGGACCTCGCCGAGGTCGATGCCGACCGGGTTCGCCCGGCGCCCGGCGACCCGGAGGTTGTGCTCGGCCAGGGCGACCGCCTCCTCGGTGCGGCCCACCCGGACGTAGGCCCGGACCAGCTCGCCGCGCACCCGCACGACCAGGTCGTCGTCCGGTATCCGGGCCTGCAACCGGTCGAGCCGGTCGCGCAACTGGGAGAGCTCCGCGTGCGCCCGACCGCTCACCCAGCCCTCCTGGACGGCGCCCACCGTCGCGCCCAGCAGCCGGGGCCGGACCGCGACACCGTGCGCGGGCGCGGCGTGGGCCGGTGGTTCGGACTCCACCACCCACCGCCGGTTCTCCCGGATCAGCGCGGCGGACGGGTGGTCGGCGCCGAAGGCGGCCTCCGCCTCGTGCAGGGCGTGGTCGAACGCGGTTCTGGCCTCGGTGAGCCTGCCCGCCCGGTCGTAGGCCGAGGCCAGTTCGTGCAGGTAGGCGACGAGCGTCGCCCGGTCGACGGGTAGCCGCCGGGCGTCGGCGGCGACGCTCTCGTAGAGCGCGATGGCCTGGTCGAACCTGCCTGTGAGCACGTACGCCGCCGCCAGGTCGCGGCGGAACCGCAGCGTGGTGGCGTGGTCGCGGCCGAGCAGGCGCTCGACCTCGGCCGCCGTGCGCTCGCGCAGGTCGATCGCGACCTCGACGCGTCCGGAGTAGAGGTAGACGGTGGCCAGGTCGTGGCGGGCCTCGTGCAGGCGCAGGTCGTCCGGCGGCAACAGCCGTTCGGCGTCCGCGGCGACCTCGTCGGCCACGAGTTCGGCCCGACCCAGGTCGGTGGTCTGGATGAGCTGGCGCACCGCCCACGTGCGCAGCTCGATCAACTCGCCGAACAACCCCGTGGAGCGGACCCGGTCGACCGGGCAGTGCTCCCACAGCGCCGAGACCTGCCGGATCAGGGCGTCGGACTCGCGGCGCCGCTGCAACGCCTCGGACTCGTCGTGCAGCAGGACCCGCAACCGGGTGATCGCGGTGTCGACGACGGCCTCCAGCGTGCCGTCGAACGCGCACCGGTCGCGGATCACGCGTTGCACCAAGCGGTGCATGATGACGTTCTCGCCGTCCACGCTGAACGTCACCACCGAGCCCGCGGCGAGGCGTTCCAGCTCGGCGTCCGCCTCGGCCGCCGTGGCGCCGAGGCGCAGCACCGCGTGCGGCACGCCGTCGGGTGACAGCACCGCCAGCAGTTGCAGCATCCGCGCGGCCAGGTCTCCGTCGGTGAACCCGACTTCGTCCAAGGACAGCAGGATCGCCTCGGCGGCGCCGTGCGGGTAGGACTCGCCGGGACGGCGCACCAGGTACTGCTCGACGGGCGTGGACCGCAACCGGGCCAGGTAGGTGGGGAAGTCCAGCCGCTGCGACCGCACGACCGCCGCGGCCTGCGCCAGTGCCAGCGGCAGCCGTCCGAGCTCGTGGGCGAGTTCGTCGGCGCCGCGCTGGTCGTGGCGGCGGGTGGCCGAGGCGAGGAACGCCAGCGCCTCCTCCTCGGTGAACACGTCCAGCACGAACAACGCGCCGAGGTTGCCCATCGACTGGTGGGTGCTGGTGATCACGACCTGCGTGCCGCCGGACGCCGGGATGAACGGGATGAGCTCGTCGGCGTCCGTGGCGTTGTCGAACACCAGCAAGGCGGGCTCGTTCCTGTTCTCCAGCCAGGAGCGGACCCTCGCGGCGGTGCTGCGCACGTCGTCCTGCGGACCGCGCAGGCCGAGCCGCACACCGACCTCGTCCATGCCCGCCAGGACCAGGGCCGGTGTCTCCGCGGCGATCCACGCCACCAGCGGGAAACCCTCGCGGATGCGGTCGCGCGCGTACGCGGCGGCCAGCTGGGACTTGCCGACGCCCCGCTGACCGGTCATGGCGCACACCACGACGACGCCGCTGCGCCCGGCCAGCGAGGCCAGGTGGCGACCGGCCGACGGGCGTGCCTGGAAGTCCGGTGGTTCCTTCGGTATCTCGCCGACGACGACCTGGTGCGGACCGGTGGGCGCGGCCGGCGGCCCGGACAACACCACCGTGCCGATCCGTCCGGCCTGGACGACGGAACCGTGTACCTGGCCGGACACCTGGTTGGTCGTCGGCCCGGGTAACCGGAGCGCCACGGCCACGGCCGCGCCGACGGCGAGCGCCGACCACCCGATCCCGGGCACGCCGTACCGGGCGATCAGCCAGTACCCGACCGGCGAGATCACACCCAGCGCGAGCAGCACTCGTGTTCTGCGGGCCAACGTCCCACCCACCTGGTCGTGGCGTCCTGACCGAATGGCCATGGTAACCGGAGCCGGGGCTCGTTCCGGTCACGCGGACGTGCGCGACACGAAGTCCAGCACCCGTTCCACGACGTGGTCGCGGTCCTCCGGTCGCAGGGTCACGTCGTGGCCCGCGTCCGGCAGGGTGTCGACGTCGGCGTGGGGGAGCAGCGCCCGGAGGCGGTCGGCGGCGGCGACCGAGTCCTGCACGACGCTGCGTGCGCCGAAGACCGCCAGCACGGGCAGCCGCACGGACCGGATCCGGTCGTCACCGGGACGCGTCTGGAACGGCACCCGCGGCCGGTAGGTGCGCAACGCGGTGAGCACCAGTCGCGCGTCCGGTCGACTCGCGACGTCCGCGCCCGCGGACCGGCGCAGGAACAGCCGCCACGGCCACTCCTGGTCGAGCACGCCCCCGACCAGGCCGACCAGGGCCACCCAGGGGCGGAACGGCGCGGTCACCGTGGTCGGGTCGAGCAGGCTGATCGACGCGATCCGGTCCGGCGCGTGGATGGCCTGGTTGAGGGCGTGCCACCCGCCGGTGGAGGCGCCGACCAGGTGGACGTCGGTGAGCCGCAGGCGGTCGAGCACGTCGTCGAGGCACCGCGCGCGGTCCGGGATGTCCCGCAACGGCGCGGTTCGCACGCTCCGGCCCGCTTCGCCCAGCGTGTCGACGGTGTACACCGGGTGGTGCGCCGCGAACGCCGGGATCAGGTGCGCGTAACACGCCGACGTGGCCATGAGGCCCGGCAGCAGCACGATCGGCGGCGCGTCGCCGCCGCCGAACCGGTAGACCCGGGTGGTGCCGTGCCGGGTCTCGACGTCGACCACGTCGTCGGGCGTCGGGCACTCGGCCATCGCCCGTTCGTACGCGGCGAAGTACCGTGGAGCAGGCCGGACCGTCCCGGGGGATCACCATCGCGATGACGCCCGTCGGTGCCTACGCGCTGTTCGGCCTGCCCCTGCGGGAGTTGGCCAACGCGGCCGTCGGGCTGGACGACCTGCTCGGCGCGCGGGCGCGGCTGCTGACCGAGCGGATCGCCGAAGCTCCTGACTGGCCGGCCCGGTTCCGGCTGCTGGACGACCACCTGGCCGCGCGCGTGCGCCACGGCCCCGTCCTGACCAGGCAGGTGCACGGCGCGTGGCAGCGGCTCACCGCGTCGGCGGGTCGCCTGCGCGTCGATGCGCTCGCGGACGAGGTCGGCTGGACCCGCCACCACCTCGCGGCCCGGTTCCGCGAGCAGATCGGCCTGCCTCCCAAAGCCATCGCCCGCGTCGCCCGGCTGCACCACGCCGTGTCCCTGATGACCAGGGCCGCGCCGCCCGCGTGGGCGGACGTCGCGCAGGCGTGCGGTTACGCCGACCAGTCCCACCTCAACCGGGACTTCCGCGCGCTCACCGGTTGCACACCCACCGAGTTCCTCGCCGAAAGGACCACCCCGGGGCGCTGAGCGGTGGCACGGCCCCCGCGACGGCCTGTCGGCTCGAGGGCCCGAGGGTGTCGGCGGTGGGGCGGTCGGGGCGATTCGATATCGGGCAGACTCTGGACGGTCGTCATAAAAGTGCCGTAGCTTCGCCGTCATGGACTTGCGAGGGAAGGTCGCGGTGGTCACCGGCAGTGGCCGGGGGCTGGGCCGGGCGTACGCGGAAGCCCTGGCGCGGGCCGGTGCGGCGGTCGTGGTCAACGACGTGGACGCGGAGGCGGCGGGCGCGGTCGTGAAGGCGATCGAGGCGGACGACGGGCGGGCGGTCGCCGTGGTCGCGCCGGTCGGCCCGGCCGAGGTCGCCGACCGGTTGGTGGCGACCGCCGTCGAGGAGTTCGGCGGGCTCGACGTGCTGGTGACCAACGCGGGCATCCTGCGCGACAAGGTGCTGTGGAAGATGTCCGACGAGGACTTCGACGCCGTGGTCGACGTGCACCTGCGCGGCACGTTCACGTGCGCCCGCGCGGCGGCGGTGCGGATGCGGGAGCAGGGTCGCGGCGGCAGCCTGGTGCTGATCTCGTCACCGGCGGGGCAGCGGGGCAACTTCGGGCAGACCAACTACGCGGCGGCGAAGGCGGGCATCGTCGCCATGGCCCGCACCTGGGCGCTGGAACTGGCGCGCGCCGACATCGCGGTCAACGCCGTCGTGCCGGTCGCGGCGACCGACATGACCAGGACGATCCCCGCGTTCGCGCCCGTCATCGAGGAGGCCGAACGCACCGGGGCGCCGTTCCCGGACCGGCTGCGCAAGGACGAAGGGCTCGGCACGGTCGAGGACGTCGCGTCGCTGATCGTGTTCCTGGCCTCCGACGCGGCCCGGCACATCACCGGCCAGGCCATCGGCATCGGCGGCGACCGGTTGTCGCTCTGGTCGCACCCCGGCGAGAAGGCGGTGGCGTTCGCCGACGGCGGGTGGACCGCGGCGGCCATCGCGGAGTCGTGGGCCACCGGTGTCGGCGCGGAACCGGAGACCTACGGGATTCCCGCACCGACACCACCGGCGGTGTGACGTGGAGATCGCGTTGGACGAGCTGGTCGCCATCGACTTCCACACCCACGCCGAGGTGTCCAGGGACGGGCACCCGTCGCTGAGCCCGGTGCTGATGGCGGCCTCCGAGAAGTACTTCGGCGCGCACGGCCACCGCAGGCCGACCGTCGACGAGATCGCCGCCCACTACCGGGAACGGCGGATGGCGGCCGTGGTCTTCACCATCGACGCGGAGCACGCCACCGGCCACCCGCGCATCCCGAACGAAGAGGTCGCGGCGAACTGCGCCGAGCACGCGGACGTGCTGATCCCGTTCGGCAGCGTCGACCCGTGGAAGGGGCGTGCGGGCGCACGGGAGGTGCGCCGGCTGGTCGAGCGGCACGGCGTGCGCGGCTTCAAGTTCCACCCGAGCCTGCAGGGCTTCGCGCCCAACGACCCGATGGCCTACCCGCTGTACGAGGTCATCGAGGAACTCGGCGTGCCCGCGCTGTTCCACACCGGGCAGACCGGGATCGGCGCGGGCGTGCCCGGCGGCGGCGGCATCCGCCTGAAGCACTCCGACCCGATGCTGGTGGACGACGTGGCGGTGGACTTCCCGGAACTGCGGATCGTGCTGGCGCACCCGTCGTTCCCGTGGCAGGACGAGGCGCTGGCGGTGGCCACGCACAAGCCGCACGTCCACATCGACCTGTCCGGGTGGTCGCCGAAGTACTTCCCGCCGCAGCTGGTCCGCTACGCCGATTCCCTGTTGCAGGACAAGGTGCTGTTCGGCTCGGACTACCCGGTGATCACCCCGGACCGCTGGCTGGCCGACTTCGCCGAGCTCGACCTCAAGCCGGCCGTCCGCCCCAAGATCCTCAAGCACAACGCGGCCAGGCTGCTCGGCCTCGCCACCGACGACGCGGAGCGCACATGACCACCACCGTGACCGGATCGGCCGAACTCCTCGCCCTGGCCGGGCGGGACCTCGGGCACACCGGGTGGCGCGAGATCACCCAGGACCGGATCGACACCTTCGCCGACGCCGCCGACGACCACCAGTGGATCCACGTCGACCCCGAGCGGGCCGCCGCCGGGCCGTTCGGCACCACCATCGCGCACGGCTACCTCACGTTGTCGCTGATCATCCCGATGTTCTCCGAGCTGCTGGCCGTCGAGGGCGTCCGGATGAGCGTCAACTACGGCCTGGACAAGGTCCGCTTCCCCAGCCCGGTGCGCGTCGGCGACAAGATCAGGCTCAGGGGCCGCGTCGTCTCGGCCGACGAGGTCGAGGGCGGCGGCGTCGCGCTGGTACTGGACTTCACCGTCGAGGTCGACGGCTCGGACAAACCGGCGTGCGTCGCGCGCGCCGTGTACCGGCACTACACCTGAAGGCCACCATGTCGAACACGCCGAACGTCCAGTTGCGTCGCGCCGTCGCGTCGAGCTTCCTCGGCAGCGTGATCGAGTACTACGACTTCCTGCTCTACGCCACCGCGTCCGCCGTGGTGTTCAACAAGGTCTTCTTCTCCAACCTCGACCCGCTCGTGGCCACCATCGCGAGCTTCGGCACGTTCGCCACCGGCTACCTGGCCCGACCGCTGGGCGGAGTCCTGTTCGGGCACTTCGGCGACCTGCTCGGCCGCAAGCGGATGCTCGTGCTGACCATGGCGCTGATGGGGGTGGCCAGCTTCCTCATCGGGTTGCTGCCGACCTACGCCCAGGTGGGCGGGCTCGCGCCGGTCGGCCTGGTCGTGCTGCGCGTGGTGCAGGGCATCGCGGTCGGCGGCGAGTGGGGCGGTGCGGTGCTGATGTCCGCCGAGCACGCCACCCGCAGGCGCGGGCTGTGGGCGGGGTTCACCAACGCGGGCGCGCCGTGCGGGTTGGTGCTGTCGACGCTGGCGCTCACCGCGACCGCCGCCGCGGTGGGCGAGCGGGCGTTCCTGGAGTGGGGCTGGCGGATCCCGTTCCTGATCAGCGTCGTGCTGCTCGGGCTCGGGCTGTTCGTGCGGCACCGGGTCGAGGAGACACCGGCGTTCCGGGCGGTGCGGCAGGAGGGCGGCAAGCGGCGGGTGCCGCTGCTGGACGTGCTGCGCGACCACCCGCGCGTGCTGCTGCTGGGCATCGGCGTGGGGCTGGCCGCGTTCGTCGCGCAGTCGACGTTGACGACGTTCGTCGTGGCGCACGGCGTGGCGGCCGGCCACGCCCGGCAGACCGTGCTCAACGCGCTCACCCTCGCCTCGGCGTGCGCGGTCGTGGGCATCCTCGCGTGGTCGGCGGCGTCGGACCGGTTCGGCAGGCGGCCGGTCGTGGTGGCGGGCGCGGTCGCGATGGCGGTGTACGCGTTCGTGCTGTTCCCGTTGGTGGACAGCGGTGACACGGTGTTGCTGACGCTCGCGCTGGTGCTCGGCCAGGGTGTCATCCACCCGATGATGTACGGGCCGCTGGCGGCTCTGTACAGCGAGCTGTTCAGCACGGAGAACCGTTACACGGGCGCGTCCCTGGGCTATCAGATCGCCGGTCTGGGCGCGGGCCTCGCGCCGTTGCTGTTCGCCGGGATCCAGCGGGCCAGTGGCGGACAGGGGCTGACGCTCATCTCGGCCACGGTCGCCGGGTTCTGCCTGCTCACGGTCGTGTGCGTGCTGGCGTTGAAGGAGACCAGCGCCCGCGACCTCCAACCGGTCGCCCTTCCCTGACAGGAGGACCGAAGTGCGGAACGCGGGGCTCGGGAGCTGGCCCTACCGGCGGGCGCGGATGTCGCCGGACCGGGTCGCGGTCGTCCACTCCGGACACGTCACTTACGCGGAGTTCGCCGTGCGCGTCACGCGCCTGGCGCACCGGCTGCGCGCGACGGGCGTCGGCTCGGGTGACCGGGTCGCCTACCTGGGGCCCAACCACCCGTCGTTCGTGGAGGCGATGTTCGCCGCGCACGTGCTGGGCGCGATCTTCGTGCCGGTGAACTTCCGGCTCACCGCGCCCGAGGTCGAGCACGTGCTGGCGGACTCGGGGCCGTCAGTGCTGGTGCACGCGCCGTGGTACGCGGACCTGGTGCGGGGGTCGGGCTTCACCGGTGTGGTCGTCGCGGTGGACGCGGACTACGAGCAGTGGTTGGCCGAGGGACCCGCCGATCCGATCGACGAGGTGGTGGACGTCGACGACGACGCTCTCATCCTCTACACGTCCGGCACGACCGGTCGGCCGAAAGGCGCGGTGCTCACCCACGCCAACCTGATCTGGAACACCTACAACCTGCTGGTCGGCATGGACATCACCAGCTCGGAGCGCACCCTGGTGTCCGCGCCGCTGTTCCACGTCGCCGCGCTCGCGCAGACGTTGCTGCCCACGTTCATCAAGGGCGGCCGAGTGGTGATCACCTCTTCGTGGGAGGTCGACCGGGTGTACGAGGTGATCGAGCGCGAGCGGATCACGTACGCGTTCGGCGTCGCCACGATGTACGCCGACCTGGCCGCGTCACCGCGCTGGGACACCGCGGACCTGTCGTCGTTGCGGCACCTGCTGTGCGGCGGCGCGGCCGTGCCCGACTCGCTCATCCGCGCCTACCAAGCGCGCGGGTTGACGTTCTGCCAGGGCTACGGCCTCACCGAGACCGCGCCCGGCGCGACGTTCCTGGAGGCGGGGGAGAGCGCCCGCAAGGTCGGCTCGGCAGGGGTGCCGGTGTTCTTCGGCGACGTGCGGGTGGTGCGCGACGACGGCGTGGACGCCGCGGTGGACGAGCCGGGCGAGGTGCTGGTGCGCGGCCCGAACGTCATGCCCGGCTACTGGCGGGACCCCGGTGCGACGGCCGCCGCGTTCCACCCGGACGGGTGGTTCCACACGGGTGACATCGGGCGGTTCGACCCCGACGGCCACCTGTTCGTGGTGGACCGGCTGAAGGACATGTTCATCTCCGGCGGCGAGAACGTCTACCCGGCCGAGGTGGAGAACGCGCTGGTCGAGCACCCGGACGTGGTCGAGGCGGCGGTGATCGGCGTGCCGGACCCGAGGTGGGGCGAGGTCGGCCGGGCCTTCGTCCGCTGTGCCGTCGGCGGCCCGTCCCCGGCGCAACTGCGGGCGTTCCTGCTGACCCGGCTGGCGAAGTACAAGGTCCCGGTCCACATCGACATCGTCGACCACCTACCCCGGACCGCCTCGGGCAAGGTGCACAAACCCGCCCTCCGCCACTAGCCCTCAAGCCGCTACGCCAACACCCCACCGACGCGGTCGTCCAGCCGCCGCGCGATCGCGTCCGCGGCGGCACGCAGGTCGGGTACGAGCCGGTGCAGGTCCGTGCGCACGGAGCGGACCACGATGCCCAGCGCACCGGCCGGCTCCTGCCCGTCGGCCGGGATCGGCACGGCGACCGAGCACGAGCCGAGCGTCATCTCCTCGTTGGTCAACGCGTACCCGCGTCGAGCCGTCGCACGCACCTCGCGCACCAGCCGTGCCCGCTCCGTGATCGTGTAACGGGTGAAGCGCGGCAGCGGGCGTTCCACGTAGGCGCGCAGGAACTCCGCGCCGGCACGGGCGAGCAGGGCCTTGCCGACCCCCGTCGAGTGCAGCGGCAGCCGTGCGCCGATCCGCGAGATGACGGGCACCGAACGGTGGCCGGACAGCTTCTCCACGTACAGCGCGTCGAAGCCGTCGTGCACGGCCAGGTGGATGTTCTCCCGGGTCGCCTCGTAGAGGTCCTGCATGAACGGCAGCGCGACCTCCCGCAGCCGACCGGCCACCGGCGCCAACGTCGCCGCCTCCCACAGCCGCAGGCCGATGCTGTAGTACCCGTCCGCGTCACGTTCCAGCGCACCCCACGACACCAGCTCGCCGGTCAGCCGGTGCACGGTCGCCAGGGGCAGGTCCGCCCGCCGCGCGAGCTCGGTGAGCCTGAGCCGGGGGTGGGCCGGGTCGAACACACCCAGCAGCGCCAGCGCCCGGCCGGCCATCGACCGCCGGGGTGCGTCACCGTTGACCGCCATGCGGGTTCTCCTCCGAACGCCCGGCACCGGGGGCCGGGTGCCGAACGTAACCGCGGTGCCGTGCCGAAATCGCCGCCACTTCCACGCAGTGGAAGTCCGGCCTGGCGAACGGCCGCACACCGCCCTTGGCTTGGCCCATGCGAACGAAAGTCGGAATCGTCGGCGCCGGTCCCGCCGGACTGGTGCTGTCCCACTTGCTGGCCGAACGCGGCATCGACTCCGTGGTCGTCGAGACGCGAAGTCGTGCGGCGATCGAGCAGACGATCCGCGCCGGCGTGCTGGAGCAGGGCACGGTGGAGCTGCTGACCGCGATGGGCGTCGGCGCGCGGGCGTTGGCCGAGGGCGCGCGGCACGAGGGGATCGAGCTGCGGTTCGGCGAACGCGGCCACCGGATCGACTTCACCGGGCTCACCGGCCGGGCGGTCTGGCTCTACCCGCAGCACGAGGTGCTCAAGGACCTGATCGCGGCACGGCTCGCGGGCGGCGCGGACATCAGGTTCGGTGCGACCGACGTGGCGCTGCACGGCGTCACCTCCGACGCGCCGGTCATCTCGTTCACCGACGCCGACGGCACGCCGGTGGAGCTGCGCTGCGACGTGATCGCCGGCTGCGACGGATCCTCGGGCATCAGCAGGCGCGCCATCCCCGACGGCGTGCGCACCGACTACTTCCGCGCCTACCCGTTCGGGTGGTTCGGCATCCTGGCCGAGGCGCCACCGTCCTCGAAGGAGCTGATCTACGCGCACTCCGAACGGGGGTTCGCGCTCATCAGCACGCGGACGCCCCAAGTGCAGCGGATGTACTTCCAGTGCGATCCGGGCGAACGCGCCGACGACTGGAGCGACGACCGGATCTGGGCCGAGCTGAACGCCCGGGTCGCGGGCGACGGCTTCAGCCTGGCGGAGGGCCCGATCTTCGACCGCGGCGTGATCCCGATGCGCAGCTACGTGTGCGAGCCGATGCGGCACGGCAGGCTGTTCCTGGCCGGCGACGCCGCGCACGTCGTGCCGCCGACCGGCGCGAAAGGGCTCAACCTCGCGGTGGCGGACGTGGTCGTGCTGGCCCGTGCGCTGGAGGAGCACTTCGCCACCGGGGCAACCGAGCCGCTGGACGCCTACGGCCCGACCGCGTCCCGCCGGGTGTGGCGGGCGCAGCACTTCTCGTGGTGGATGACGTCCATGCTGCACACCGACCCGGCCGGGTCGCCGTTCGACCTCAAGCGGCAGCTCGGCGAACTGGAGCTGGTCACCTCCAGCACGGCCGCCGCCACGCACCTGGCGGAGGCGTACACGGGCTGGCCGATGGGCTGAATGGCGATCGGCCTACTCCGCCTACCGGTATTCGGACCACAACCCGCGATAAAGTTGCGAACTTTGTTTCGAATACTTTCGAAGGTGGCCGAGAGTGGTCGCGGCGGCCATTCGGTCGAATCCGGTATCGGTTCAGGTGGTGATGCCAAGGCGGCTCAGCAGGCTTTTTGATAGTGCGAGCGCCGTGTGACGTGGGGGAATCGGGTAAGCCTAGCGGACCGAGGGTCTGGATAGCGCTCTCCGCGAGTCCGCAACGGCGCGGAACTTCAGTGCTTGCCAGACCGATCTGTTTCGGTTAATACTTCTAAAAGTTTCAGGCCGGACGCGGTCGGGTGCCACCCCCGACGGTTTCCGCCTGCGTTGCGCACGCTCTGGAGGACTCAGAGGACTTGTCGTTGGCGCGGAGGTGTCTCGTGGCACCGGGCCCTCCGAGGTCAAGTGTGCGGATCCGGACCACCCCGCCCTGGCGGTCCGGGTCGCCCGAGGAACCAACCCACCACCTGCCGAACCCGCAGGTGCTCCCAGAAGGTGCAAACATGACGCTGACAGCGAAGTCAGTCGCACGAGTAGCGCTCGTGTCGACGTTGGTCGCCGCCGCCGCGGGCGCCGCGGTCCTGGTGGCGTCACCAGCCAGCGGCGCCGCGTCCACGCTCGCCGCGGCGGCCCAGCAGAGCGGCCGCTACTTCGGCACGGCGGTCGCCGCGAACAAGCTCAGCGACTCGACCTACGTCGGGATCCTCAACCGTGAGTTCGACATGGTCACGGCTGAGAACGAGATGAAGATGGACGCGACGGAGCCGCAGCAGAACCAGTTCAGCTACGGCAACGCGGACCGGATCGTCAACCACGCCCGCAGCCAGGGCATGCGGGTTCGCGGGCACGCGCTGGCGTGGCACTCGCAGCAGCCCGGCTGGATGCAGAACATGTCCGGCACGGCGCTGCGCAGCGCGATGCTGAACCACGTCACGCAGGTGGCCACCTACTACCGGGGCAAGATCCACTCCTGGGACGTGGTGAACGAGGCGTTCGCCGACGGTTCCACCGGCGCGCGTCGTGACTCGAACCTGCAGCGCACGGGCAACGACTGGATCGAGGCGGCGTTCCGCGCGGCGCGGGCGGCCGACCCGGGCGCGAAGCTCTGCTACAACGACTACAACACCGACGACTGGACGCACGCCAAGACCCAGGCCGTCTACCGGATGGTCCAGGACTTCAAGCAGCGCGGCGTGCCGATCGACTGCGTCGGCCTGCAGTCGCACTTCAACAGCCAGAGCCCGGTGCCGTCCAACTACCAGACCACGCTGCAGAACTTCGCGAACCTCGGCGTGGACGTGCAGATCACCGAGCTCGACATCGAGGGTTCGGGCACCGCGCAGGCGCAGAACTACGACCGCGTCGTCAGGGCGTGCCTCGCGGTGACGCGCTGCACCGGCATCACGGTGTGGGGCATCCGGGACACCGACTCGTGGCGTGCCTCGGGCACCCCGCTGCTGTTCGACGGCTCGGGCAACAAGAAGGCCGCGTACACCTCGACGCTGAACGCCCTCAACAGCGTGCCCACGTCGACCACGTCGACCACGACGACGACCGACACCACGACCACCACCACGACGACCACGACCAACGGTCCGGGTGGCTGCACCGCTTCGGTGTCGCTGAACTCCTGGAACGGCGGGTTCGTGGCGACGGTGAAGGTGACCGCCGGTTCGTCGGCGATCAGCGGGTGGACGGTCACGACCAACCTGCCGTCCGGCGTGTCGGTCACCAACGCGTGGAACGCCGACCGCAGCGGCAACTCCGGTGCCGTGCAGTGGCGCAACGTCAGCTACAACGGCCGCATCGCGGCCGGGATGTCGACCGAGTTCGGCTTCCAGGGCACGGGTTCGGCGGCGGGTCTTTCGCCGACCTGCGCCGCCAGCTGATCGAGTAGTCAACGGCCGCCTGGTGCGGGGACACCGCGTCCCCGCACCAGGCGGTCGGCTTTGTGCGTCCCCGTCGCGACCCGGACGCCGCGGCAGGCGGCGCAGTACGAGCAGCCCGCCGACGCCCGGGACCACCGAACGCCACCGGGTATACCGGCGGACACGCCCGGGAGCAGTGCGGTGACCGTGATGACGACGAGGTAGGCCGTGCCGTGCACCGGCCCCGTCAGCGACGTCACCGGCCTCGCGTGCACGGTCACCAGGTTGACCAGAGCAGGACCGCCAGTGACAGCAGTTCGACCCCGGCCGCGATCCGCAACGCGCGCACGTCACGCCCCCGTCGTCGAACCGGGGCGCACGATCATCAGCACGACCACGACCGCCCACAGCAGGTTGAACACGCCGGTCGTCATGGCCAGTCGCTTGCCCAGCGCGGTCGCGCCGTCGAGCATCCGCCGCTGCGCGGGCAGGATCGCCAGCGCCAGCAGTCCCGCCGCGACCGCCGTCAACAGCACCGACACCAGCAGCCACGCGTCACCGAGCACGCCCAGGCTCGCGCCGGTGGCGACGCCGAAGACCGGCACGGCGACGCCCACGACGGTGTAGGTGCGGCACGTGCGGTGCAAGAACACCGCTGTCCCGGTCGGCGACTCGCGCGCGAAGCGGGGGAACAGCGAGGCGGCCACGGCGATCGGCCCGACGGCCAGGATCGCGGCGATGACGTGGACCGAGAGCAGCAGCTTGGTCACCGGGTGACTCCTTGTTGCGTAGACAGCCAACATATGTCGACTGCCAATAGGTACCACACCTACGTAGTCGTTGTGTAGGCTGCCAACCCATGAAGGCGGACGCGGTGCGCGGGCACCTGGACGCGATGCTGCTGGCGGTGCTCGAACCGGGGCCGCTGCACGGGTACGCGGTCATCACCGCGGTCCAGCGGCGCAGCGGTGGCGTGCTCGAACTGCGCACCGGCACCGTCTACCCGGCGCTGAACCGGTTGGAGCGGCTGGGTTTGCTGCGCAGCCGCCGGCAGCCGGTGTCCGACCGGCTCCGGCGGTGCTACGAGCTCACCGAGGCGGGCCGGCGCGATCTGGCGGGCGCGCGGTCGACGTGGCAGGAGTTCACCGCCGCGATCGACGCCGTGCTCGGCCTGACCGCGTCGGCGAGGCGGGTGACGTGAGCACCGCGCGGCGCGTCGACCCGGTCGAGGACTACCTGGCGACGCTGACGACCTCCCTGCACGGCCCGGCGCGGGCCAAGGCCGCCATGATGCGCGAGGTGCGCGACGGCCTGGTCGACGCGGTGGAGGCGCAGACCCGCTTCGGCGTGCCGCGCGCCCAGGCGGCCCGCCGCGCGGTGCTGGACTTCGGCGCGGCGGACGAGATCGCGCCGTCGTTCCAGCGGGAGCTGACCATCGCCCAGACCCGCCGCACCGCCCGGGTCGCCGCCGTCACCGTGCCGGTCCTGGTGGTGTGCCAACTCCTGGTGCACGTCGTCGCCCGTGACCCGGACTGGCGACTGGGCGCGCTCGCCGTCCACCTGGCCGCGGTGGCGACCGCGTCCGGCCTGCTCGCCGTGACGGCGCTGGTGGTCACCGGCCCGCTCACCCGCCTGCTGCCCACGCCGCACCGGCTGCCGTCGGCGGTGGCGTGGACGGCGTCCGCCGCCGCGGTGGGCATGGCGCTCGCCGCCGTCGCGCTGGGTGTCACCTCGGCCCTGTCGACCGACTGGCCGTTGACCGCGTTCGCCGGTGTGCTCGCCATCGCGGCGCACGGGGTGGTCGCCGCATCGGCCCGCGAGTGCCGCCGGTGCGTGCGTGCCGGGGAGGGGAATTGATGACCAGGCGCGTCGGGTTGCTGCTGTTCGACGAGGTCGAGGTGTTGGACGCGGGCGGGCCGTTCGAGGTGTTCTCCGTGGCCAACCGCGTCGCCGCGCGCCAGGGTTCGGCCGCGCCGTTCGAGGTCGTGACGATCGGCGCCGCCGGCGCGCGGCCGGTGCGCGCCAGGGGTGGCCTGCGGATGGTGCCCGACGTCGGTCTCGCGGACGCGCCCGCGTGCGACGTGGTCCTGGTGCCCGGCGGCGTGGTGGACGAGGTCGAGGCGATGCCGGAGGTGTCCGCCTGGCTGCGCCGGGCACGTCCGCACGCCGAGGTCGTCGCCTCGGTGTGCACGGGGGTGTTCGTGCTGGCCGCCGCCGGTCTGCTGGACGAACGCCCGGTCACCACGCACTGGGAGGACGTCGCCGACCTGCGCCGCCGGTGGCCGGACCTGGACGTGCGCGAGGAGGTCCGGTTCCTCGACCACGGCGACCTGGCCACCAGTGCCGGGATCAGCGCCGGCCTCGACCTGTCGCTGCACCTGGTCGGCCGATTGACCACCGTTGACCTGGCCGTCGCCACGGCACGCCAGATGGACTACCACTGGGTGCCGCGGTCCGGTTGACCACGGCCCGACCCCAGCCCGACCTCGGCCTGACCTCGCTGAACCGACACGGACCGTCACGCGCCGTGTCACTCTGCGAGACAGGCTCTATACGTGAACGCATCGATCGGTGTACGTTTCGCGGCGGGTCTGGGAGCGCTCCCAGACATGTACCCAGATGAGGAGGGGCTCAGTGAAGCGCTCCACCGCAGTTCTTGCGGCTTGCGCGGTGGCCCTCGGTTCCGCGGCGACGATCACGTTGCCGAACGCCGTGGCCGCCGCTCAGGGCTGCAAGGTTGACTACACCGTCGCCAGCCAGTGGTCCGGTGGGTTCCAGGCGGGCGTGAAGGTCACCAACCTCGGTGACTCGATCTCCGGCTGGTCGCTCACCATCGCCTTCCCGAACACCTCGCAGCGGGTGACCCAGGGTTGGAACGCGACGTGGACCCAGTCGGGCTCCACGGCCACCGCGACCAACGTCGACTGGAACCGGACGCTGGGCACCGGCGGGTCCGCGGACCTCGGGTTCGTCGGCTCGTACTCGGGCAGCAACCCGACGCCCACGTCGTTCGCGCTCAACGGCGTGGTCTGCACGGGGTCCACGACGTCGACCAGCACGTCGACGACGACCACCACCACGACGACGACCACGAACCCGCCCGTCGGCCGCACGCCGGTCGAGATCAACGGGCAGCTGCGGGTCTGCGGCGTGAACCTGTGCAACCAGTACAACCGCCCGATCCAGCTGCGCGGCATGAGCACGCACGGCATCCAGTGGTTCGACAAGTGCTACAACACCAACTCGTTGAACGCGCTGGCGAACGACTGGAAGTCCGACCTGTTCCGCATCGCGATGTACGTGCAGGAGCAGGGCTACGAGACGAACCCGTCCGGGTTCACCAGCCGGGTGAACAGCCTGGTCGACATGGCCGAGGCGCGCGGCATGTACGCGATGATCGACTTCCACATCCTCACGCCGGGTGACCCGAACTACAACATCGACCGGGCGAAGACCTTCTTCGCGGCCGTGGCGCAGCGCAACGCGGCCAAGAAGAACGTGATCTACGAGATCGCGAACGAGCCGAACGGCGTGAGCTGGGCGGCGATCAAGAGCTACGCCGAGCAGGTCATCCCGGTGATCCGCGCCGCCGACCCGGACGCCGTGGTCATCGTCGGCACGCGTGCGTGGTCCTCGCTGGGCGTGTCGGAGGGCTCCAACGAGACCGAGGTCATCAACAACCCGGTCAACGCCACCAACATCATGTACGCGTTCCACTTCTACGCCGCGTCCCACAAGGACAACTACCGCGCCACGGTCAGCCGGGCGGCGCAGCGCCTGCCGCTGTTCGTGACCGAGTTCGGCACGGTGCTGGCGACGGGTGGCGGCACGTTCGACCGGGCGAGCACGGTGGCCTGGCTGGACCTGCTGGACTCGCTCAAGATCGGTTACGCGAACTGGACGTACTCGGACGCCAACGAGAGCAGTGCGGCGTTGCGGCCGGGCACGTGCAACGGCGGTGACTACTCCAGCAGCGGTGTGCTGACGGAGTCGGGTGCGCTGCTCAAGAGCCGGATCAGCACCACGGACAACTTCCCGACCAGCTGACCCACGCTCCACAGAGGACGGGGCCCCGCGGCGACGCGCGGGGCCCCGTTTCCCCGTTTTCTCTTTGGTCGCTCGATCGGGTGACCGGTCGGCGGAAGGGGCCGGAATTGTCGGTGCCCGTCGCTAGCTTGCCGATCAGGAGTACGAACCGATCAGGGGGAGCAGACATGGCGACCGGGTTCATCACCAAGAACGGGCGGGTCATCCCGATCAACGGAAAGAAGGGAGGTGCGGGAACCGTGGTGGCGGCCGGGGTGCTGGTGCTGGGCCTGGTCGGTTCCGCGGGCGCGGCCGGTGGGGGAGGGGTGTTCGGGTCGAGCGCGGGCGGTTCGGCGGGGTCGTCGGGCGTGACGGCGCGCAAGCTGGACGGGCAGAAGGCGGCGAAGCGGGGCGACCGCGACGGCGCGTGGCAGCGGCTGGGGATGCGGCGGCTGGACGACCGGTGGCAGCGGCAGGTCGAGTGCCTGTCGGTGTCGCACGGCGAGGTCAGGGAGTTCTTCGCGCACACGCCGTGCACGTCGTTGGACCGGGTGGTGATCGCGGTGGGCGACGGTGCCGGCAACAACGCCGTCGTGTCGGTGGCGTGGGTCGGCTTCCGCACCACCCGGGACCTGCGTGCGTTCAAGCGGATCGAGGACCGGCACGGCAGCGGCGACATCCACCCGCTGGGCGCGTCGCTGCTCGGCCTGGCGGACATCAGGTTCACCGGCGACAACTACGGCACCGACGTCAACGGCACCACCATCACGATCGCCGAGGCCGAACCCGCCGCCGGCCACGTCGACCGGGAGACCTTGGACGCCCTGGCCGAGGTGGCCGCCTACTTACCGCGCCCGTGACCTAGGGCGTGTCCGCCGGGATCGCGGACGGCCGGGGCCGTTCGCTGTCCACCCACGTCACCCCCCGGCCAGGCCGCGGGCACGAAGCGGTGGGAGGCGCTGCTGGAGGGCGTCGCCGTGCCCGGCCCGGTGGCGTGGGCCGGCCCCGCAAGCGCCCGGACTCGCTGACCGCGGACAAGGCCTACGGCAGCAGGGCGAACCGGGCCTCGCTGCGCCGCCGGAAGATCAAGGCGGTGATTCCCCGGCGGCGGGATCAGGTCGCCAACCGGCTGCGCACGGGATCGGCCGGCGGGCGGCCCCGTCCTTCGACGCCGACGCCTCCAAGCGGCGCAACCAGGTCGAGCGGGGGTTCAACCGCCGCAAGCGGTTCCGCGCAGTCGCGACCCGCTACGACAAGCTCGCCCCGCACTGGCAGGCCACCAACGACATCGTGGAGACCACCGACTGGATCCGCGCCAAACCCGACAGAACACAACCATGACCCGGCGGACACGCCCTACTCCGGCGAGGCCTTGCGGTGCCGGTCGGAGTGCCCGAGGTCGCGGTCGGGGGCGATCCGGTCGCGGACGAGCTGCTTCAGCACGGCCAGGTCGGGAAAACCGCCCTGCTCCTTGCGCGACCACAGCGTCTCGGCGCCCAGCCGGACGTCGAACACGCCACCCGTGCCGGGGACGAGCGCGACCTCGCCCAGTTCGGTGGTGAAGGTGGTCAGCAGTTCCTGCGCCGTCCAGCCGGCGCGCAGCAGCCACCGGCACTGCGTGCAGTACTCGATCTCCAGGCGGGGCTCTCGCGCGGTCACGCACCCAGTATCGCGAGCGGACCGGTGTCGCGGCGACCTCGGTGGCGGTCGTCACGGCGGCAAGAGGTGACCACGGGGTGGCGAAGGGGCCTCGGCGGGTCGTGTTCAGGAAGGGAGGTGGTAGTCGGGGCGTTGTCGTAGGACCTCGGCGAGTGGTTCGCGTGGGGTGCACGCGGTGAAGGCGAAGTCGCCGGCCAGGGCTTCGGCCTGGTCGGGGGTCACGCCGGTGAAACAGCGTTCGAAGTCGTCGACCAGGGGCTCGGCGAGGAGGATGGTGCGGACGAGGGTGTCGACCCACGCCCGGCGGCCCCACGGGTACGGGTCGAAAGCGGAAAACTCCCGGTCGAACAGTGCCTCGATCGGGTCGAGGACGTGGCGGATGCCGCGGTCGTCGCCACCCCAGGCGTCGGCACCCAGCCGTGCCTTCTTCGCCAACACGGGCGCGATGCGTCGCAGGTAGGCGCAGTCGGGTCGGGTGTGGACCAGGCCCTGCAAGCCGGTGTCCTTGTACGTCCACAAGCTCCACCCGGCACCGTGCTCGTGGTAGATCTCCAGCTGGTCGCGCAGCAGCTGGTACCGCGAGGCGTCGACCGACTCGTCACCGGTGAAGATCGGGCCGAACTCGCCGATCCAGATCGGCGTGCCGGTGCGCCGCATGAACTCTGTGCGCCGCAGGAAGGTCCGCTCGACCACGCCGCGGTCGAAGAACTCGCCGCGCGTCGTGCCCGGGTATCGGCCGTCCCGCGCGATACTGGGCAGCGCGTAGTCGTGCGCGCTGTACACCACATTGTCGAAAGGGTGGTCGAAAACCGAGAAATCAGTCGAATAGCGGTTGCCGTCGAGGAACAGCACGTGCCGCGGGTCCACCGCCCGGATCGCCCGCTCCAACCGCCGGTAGAACGGGCCGATCACCTCACCGGACGGGTCGGCCGGCTCGTTGACGGGGTTGTACCCCGCCACCTCCGGCCGGTCGGCGTACCGGGCCGCGATCACCTCCCAGAGGTGCACGACCCGGTCCTGGAAGTGCCGGTGCACCCAGAACTGCGCGCGGTGGGTCGGGTTGTCGCTGTGCCAGTGCTGGTTCTGCGCACCGGGCAGCGCGTGCAGGTCGAGGATCGTGTAGATCCCCTGGTCGGCGCACCGCTCGAGCAGCCGGTCCAGCGGCGCGAACCCGGCGTCGTGGATCTCGAACGGCCGGTCGTCGGACTCGAAGTGGCGGTAGTTCAACGGCACGCGCAGCGCGTTCAGGCCGAGCGAGGAGAGGTAGCGGGCGTCGTCGGGGCCGAAGAAGTCGTCCAGGAACCGGTCGAAGAAGCGCCGGTACCCCTCCTCTCCCAACGCCGACCGCAACGCCGTCCGCTGCGACGATTCGGTGCTCGGGTAGCCGGTGATGAAGTTCTCCATGTTCATCCACCCACCGAGCCCGTAGCCGGTGAGCGTCACCGCCGCACCGGAATCATCGACCAACCGGGTGCCATCGACCCGCAACCAGGGCAATTCACGCATCCGGCCACCGTCTCCCTTTTCTTAAACTTGCGCAAATTATCGAAGCTGAGCGGAGGAATACCTTTCGGATGGTAGACAAGATTCGCAGGAAGCGGTTTCCCGACAGGCGGTGCCGGGGTGCCCGGCGCGTGAGGTCGCCGAGGAGGGCGCATGGCCGGGTCCCGGGCCAAGGGTGGCTCGCGCCGCCGTGACGGTCGGGCGGCCTACCTGTTCCTGGCGCCGTGGATCGTCGGCATGGTCACCATCACCATCGGCCCGATCCTGGCCTCGCTCTACCTGTCGTTCACGAACTACTCGCTGCTGCGCCCGCCGAAGTGGACGGGCCTGGCGAACTACACCCGGATGTTCGGCGACGAACGGCTGGTGAACTCGCTCGGCGTGACGTTCCGGTACGTGTTCGTCTCCGTGCCGCTGCAGTTGGCCGTGGCGCTGGGCTTGGCGCTGCTGCTCAACCGCGGGTTGCGCGGCCTGGCGTTCTACCGCTCGGTCTACTACCTGCCGTCGCTGCTGGCGGGCAGCGTGTCGATCGCGATCCTGTGGCGGCAGATGTTCGGCACCGACGGGCTGGTCAACGACCTGCTCGCCCTGGTCGGCGTGCGAGGTGTCGGCTGGATCGCGCACCCCGACTTCGCGCTGGGCACGCTGGTGCTGCTGAACGTGTGGACGTTCGGCGCGCCGATGGTGATCTTCCTGGCCGGGCTGCGGCAGATACCGGCGATGTACTACGAAGCGGCCACAGTGGACGGTGCGGGGCGCTGGGCCCGGTTCCGGCACGTCACCGTGCCGCTGCTGACCCCGATCATCTTCTTCAACCTGGTGCTGCAGATGATCGGCGCGTTCCAGACGTTCACCCAGGCGTTCGTGGTCAGCGGCGGCACGGGCGGTCCGTCGGACGAGACCCTGTTCTCCACGCTCTACCTCTACCAGCGCGGTTTCGGCTCGTTCCAGATGGGCTACGCCTCGGCGCTGGCCTGGCTGCTGCTGGTGATCGTCGCGGCGCTGACCGCGGCGAACTTCCTGCTGGCCAAGCGATGGGTGTTCTACGGTGACTGACCCGTTCGCGCGCGAACGCCGACTGCCGGCGCCCCTGCGGCACGGCCTGCTGGTCGTGCTCGGCGTGGTGATGCTGTACCCGCTGCTGTGGCTGCTGTCGAGCTCGTTCAAGCCGACCGACACGATCTTCCGCGACCCGTCGCTGTGGCCGGGCGAGTTCTCGCTGGCCAACTACGTCGAGGGCTGGACCGCGCTCGGCGCGCCGTTCCACCGGTACCTGGCCAACTCGGCGGTCATCGCGGTGGCCTCGGTGGTGGGCAACCTGCTGTCGTGCTCGCTGGCCGCGTACGCGTTCGCCCGGCTGGAGTTCCGCGGCAAGAAGGCCCTGTTCGCGCTGATGCTGGCCACGATCATGCTGCCGGTCCACGTGCTGATCGTGCCCCGGTACGTGCTGTTCTCCGAACTGGGCTGGATCAACACCTACCTGCCGCTGATCGTGCCGAAGTTCCTGGCCACGGACGCGTTCTTCATCTTCCTGATGGTGCAGTTCATCCGGTCGTTGCCGACCGAGCTGGACGAGGCCGCTCGCATCGACGGCTGCGGCCACTGGCGGATCTTCTGGCGGATCGTGATGCCGCTGTGCACGCCCGCGCTGGCCACCACGGCGGTGTTCACGTTCATCTGGACCTGGAACGACTTCTTCAGCCAGCTGATCTTCCTGACCGACCGGGACCTGCACACCGTCCCGGTGGCGCTGCGCACCTTCGTGGACGGACAGGGCCGCAGCTCGTGGGGGCCGCTGTTCGCCATGTCGGTGATCGGCCTGGCGCCGATCTTCGGCTTCTTCCTGGCCGGGCAGCGCTACCTGACCCAGGGGATCGCGACGACGGGCATCAAGTGAGGAGACGGTCATGACGAGGCTCGTGCTGTGCTTGGTCGGTGTCGCGGCGTTGACCCTGTCCGGCTGCTCGTCGGGTTCCGGCGGCGACACCGGGGGACCGGTCGAGCTGCGCTTCTCGTGGTGGGGCAACGAGCAGCGCGCCCAGGCCACCCAGAAGGCGATCGACGCCTTCGAAGCCGCGAACCCCGGCATCGCGGTGAAGGGCGAGTACGCCGACTTCAACGCCTACTTCGACCGGATCGCCACCCAAGTCGCGGCGGACGACGCGCCGGACGTGATCACGATGGGCGGTGTGTACCCGCGCGAGTACGGCGGTCGGGGCGCGTTGCTCGACCTGGCCGAGGTGGGCGGTGTGCTCGACCTGGGCGGGCTCGACGGGCCCGCGGTGGCCAACGGCAGGTTCGACGGCGTCCAGTACGGCGTGCCCACCGGGGTGAACACGTACGGGATCGTGGTCAACCCGGCGATCTTCGAGGCCGCGGACGTGCCGCTGCCCGACGACGACAAGTGGACGTGGGAGGACTTCGAGCGGATCGCGGGCGAGCTGGCCGACCGGGCGCCGGAGGGCGCGGTCGGCGTGGAGGACCCGACCGCGCCGGAGACGTTGGAGATCTTCTCCAAGCAGCGCGGCGAGGGCCTCTACACGCCCGACGGCGAGGTGGGCATCAGCACCGGCAGCGTCGAGGAGTGGTTCCGGATGACGACGCGGCTGCGTGACGCGGGCAGCACGCCGCAGGCGACCGTGACCATCGAGCAGGCGGCCCTGTCCGCTCCCGAGCAGACCCTGATGGGGCGCGGGCTGGCCGGTATGCGGTTCGACTGGAGCAACCGGCTGACCGCGCTGCGCACCGCGTCCGCCCAGCCGCTGGTGATGCTGCGCGCGCCGGGGGAGACCGCGGGCGGGCAGGTGGGCATGTGGTTGCAGGCCTCGCAGCTCTACACCGTCAACGCCGCCACGAAGCACCCCGAGGCGGCGGCGAAGCTGATCTCGTTCCTGGTCGACGACCCGGCGGCGGGTGCGGCCATCGGCACGGACCGGGGCATCCCGGCGAACCGGGAGATCCGCGCGGGCCTCGCCGGTTCGCTCAACGAGCACCAGGAGGTCGAGGTGGCGTTCATCGAGGAGGTGAGCGGCAAGGTCACCGACGAGCTGGTGCAGGGGCCGGTCGGGTCCACCGACACCTCGCAGATCCTCCAGCGGGTCAACTCCGACGTGCTGTTCGACCGGATCGGCCCACCGGACGCGGCACGGCGGTTCGTGGACGAGGTCGCGGCGGCGATCGGGTGATGGCGCCGATCGACCGCCGGGCGCTGGTGGACCGCTACGCCGTCGAGGTGACCGAGGTCGACCCGCGCTCGCCGCTGTCGGTGGGCAACGGTGAGCTGTGCTGCACGGTCGACGTGACGGGGCTGCAGACGTTCCCGCGGCTCTACGACCTCGGCACGATGGCGCAGTGGGGCTGGCACAGCACGCCGCCGCCCGACCCGGCGCCGACCCTGGCCGACGGCGTCCGCCGGTACGACACCCCACGCGGTCCCGTGCCGTACGTCGACCTCGCCGACTTCGACGCGGCCACGCCCGGCCAGCGGTGGCTGCGCGCCAACCCGCACCGGCTGGACCTGGCGCGGATCGGCCTGGTGGTCGACGGGACCTCACCCGATCCGGTCGACCTGCGCGAGGCGCGGCAACGGCTCGACCTGTGGACCGGGACGATCACCAGCGCGTTCCTGCTGGCGGGGACGCCGTTCCGGGTGACGACGTGCTGCCACCCCGAGGTCGACGCCCTCGGCTTCCGAGTGGCGTCGCCGGGGCGGTTCGCCGTGCGGCTGGCCTTCCCCTACGGCTCGGAGTCGTGGCACGACGCCGCCGACTGGGACAGCCCCGACCGGCACGAGAGCGTGCTGCACGTGCCGGCGGACGGCGCGCGGATCGACCGGCGGCTGGACGAGGCCCGGTTCGCGGTGCGCGTCCACGTCAACGCGGGTGCGACGGTGCGGCGGACCGGGCCGCACGAGTTCCTGGTGGAGACCGGGGCGGGGGTGCTGGAACTGGGGGTGCGGTTCGGCGTCGATCCCGATCCGGTGACGTTCACCGAGGCGTTGCTGGCGAGCGAGCGGTGGTGGCCGCGGTTCTGGTCGTCCGGCGGGGTGGTCGAGGTGGACTCCAGCGCGGACGCCCGCGCGCCGGAGCTCCAGCGGCGGATCGTGCTGTCGCAGTACCTGACCGCGATCCAGTGCGCGGGCTCGCTGCCGCCTGCCGAGACGGGGCTGACGGCGAACAGCTGGCGCGGCCGGTTCCACCTGGAGATGCACTGGTGGCACGGCGCTCACCTCCCGTTGTGGGGTCGGGCGCCGTTGCTGGTCAGGAGCCTGGACTGGTACGCGAGGACGTTGGACGTGGCCCGTGCGACGGCGCGGGCTCAGGGGTACCGGGGCGCGCGGTGGCCGAAGCAGGTGGGGCCGGACGGGCGGGAGAGCCCGAGCCCGATCGGCACGTTCCTGGTGTGGCAGCAGCCGCACCTGATCCACCTGGCGGAGTTGGTGCGCCGGTCGGGTGACCGGGGTGCGGTGGCGCGTTACGGCGAGTGCGTGCTGGAGACGGCGGCGTTCATGGCGGACTTCGCGGTGGCGACCGAGGCGGGGTACGCGCTCGGGCCGCCGCTCGTGCCCGCGCAGGAGTCGTACTACCGGGAGCGGGCGCGGGTGGTGAACCCGACGTTCGAGCTGGCGTACTGGGCGTGGGCGTTGCGGGTGGCGCAGCGGTGGCGGGTGTGGTCGGGGTCGGCGGAGGACCCGTTGTGGACGGCGGTGGCGGACGGCCTGGTCCGGCCGACCGTGCGGGACGGCCGGTACGCGGCGATCGGCACGCCGCCCTGGACCGTGCGCGAGGACCACCCGTCGATGTTGTACGCGCTGGGGTTCGTCCCCGAGACCGGTGTCATCGACCACGGGGTCATGCGGGCCACGCTGCACCACGTGCTGGCGGACTGGGACTGGCCGAGCGCGTGGGGCTGGGACTTCCCGGCGATGGCGATGACCGCCACCCGCCTGGGCGAACCCGCCACCGCGGTGGACGTGCTGCTGCTGGACACGCCGAAGAACACCTACCTGCCCAACGGCCACAACCGGCAGTCCGACCTGCTGCCGGTGTACCTGCCGGGCAACGGCGGGCTGCTGGCGGCGGTCGCGCTGATGGCCGCGGGCTGGGACGGAAGCCCGCCGACGCCGGGTTTCCCACCCGACCGGTGGACCGTGCGGCACGAGGGCCTGGTCCCGGCACCCTGAGAGGCAGGGGCCGGTGCCTTGTCCCGCGGCACGTGCTCCCACAAGGTGGTCTTGCCGATGCCGCCTCACCGGACACGACGAGGCACGCGGTGCCCGTCCGGGCGCGGTCGAGCACCTCGGTCTCCGCCGCCACCTCCCCGCCGCGGGGGACGCAGCGCGAGTCCACATCACCACAAGAGCGGGCGGCGGGTGGCCCGACGCTAGTGTCTGCGGCATGTACGTGAAGTTGTGCGGGCTGCGCACCCCGGCCGACGTCGCCGCCGCCGTGGACGCGGGCGCCGACGCGGTCGGCTTCGTGCTGAGCGCGAGCGTGCGCCAGGTGGACGTCGACACCGCGCGGCGGCTGGTGCGCGAGGTGCCGCCGCACGTGCTGTCGATCGGCGTGTTCAGCGGGGTGGCGGCGGCGGACGTGCGGCGGCTGGCCGAGGAGTCCGGTGTCGGCGCGGTCCAGCTGCACGGCGACTACCCGCGTGCGGCGTTCGACGAGGTGGGCGCGTCCGGGGTGCCGCTGGTGCGGGCGGTCTCGTTGACGGCGGACACCGACGTGCGGGTGGGTGCCTACGGTGAGCGGATGCTGCTGCTCGACTCGCCCCAGGCGGGGTCGGGGCACCGGTGGGACCTCGCCGCGCTCGACGGCGCCCGACCGGAGGGGCAGTGGCTGCTGGCGGGCGGTCTCGGCGTGGACAACGTCGCCGAAGCCGTCGCGCAGGCCCGGCCGTGGGGTGTGGACGTGTCGAGCGGCATCGAGGCGAGCCGCGGGGTGAAGGACCACGGGCTGATGCGCGAGTTCGTCGCCGCCGCGCGCGGGGCCTGATGTCCGGGCTGCCCGAGGTGCTGGCGCGCCGCGCGGTGGTGCTGGACGGGGGACTGTCGACCGCGCTCACCGCGGCGGGGCACGACCTGTCCGACTCGCTGTGGTCGGCGCGGCTGCTGCTGACCGACCCGGACGCGATCCGGGCCGCTCACCTGGCCTACTACCGGGCCGGCGCCGAGGTCGTGATCACGTCCAGTTACCAGGCCACGTTCGAAGGCTTCGCCGAGCGCGGGCTCAGCCGGTCCGAGACGGCCGGCTTGCTGCGCGACAGCGTCACGCTCGCGCGCCGTGCCGCGTCCGAAGTGGACGGAGCGCGGTGGGTGGCGGCGTCGGTCGGCCCGTACGGGGCGATGCGGGCCGACGGCTCGGAGTACCGGGGGCGGTACGGGTTGTCGGTGGGGGAGCTGGAGGCGTTCCACCGGCCGAGGGTCGAGGTGCTGGCCGGGGCGGGTGCCGACGTGCTGGCGGTGGAGACGATCCCGGACGTCGACGAGGCGGAGGCGGTGCTGCGGGTGGTCGCCGGGTCGGGCGTCCCGGTGTGGCTGTCGTACGGCGCGCGGGGCCCGCGGACGTGCGCCGGCCAGCCGCTGGCCTCGGCGTTCGAGGTGGCGCGCGGGGTGGACGAGGTGGTCGCGGTGGGGGTCAACTGCTGCGACCCGGGTGACGTGGACGAGGCCGTGGCGATCGCGCGGCGGGTCACCGGCAAGCCCGTCGTCGTGTACCCGAACAGCGGGGAGAGCTGGGACGCCGCCACCAGGAGCTGGACCGGTACCCCGGCGTTCGAACCGGGGCGGGTGGCGGCCTGGGTGGGGGGTGGCGCCCGTTTGGTCGGCGGCTGCTGCCAGGTGGGTCCGGGGATGATCGGCGAGGTGGCCGCCGCGCTGTCCCGCTAGGCCGGGGTTCGAGCCGGGACGGGTGGTCCGGGGCTGGTCCGCTGCCTCCGCGGGTGGCCTGCGTTTCGGCTGCGGCCCGGGGCCTTGGGGGCGGGTGAAGCCGGCTGGGGCGACGTGTGTGCGAGTCGGGTGCCGGCGCCGGTCGGCGGTCCTCCGGTCGCGGGGGCGGGTGATCGCTGGTCTGATGTTCGCTGGACCGGGGTGCCGGGGTACACGGGTGGCCGGCAGTGGCCCGGCTACCTGGGAGGTCGTGTGACCGCGCTGGACTTGGTCGCCGCCGGTGCGGTGGAGAACCTGCTGCCCGCCCGGACGCAGATGGCGCTGTCGCTGGGCTGGCACATCGTCTTCGCCTGCTTCGGCATCGCGTTCCCGGCGATCGTGGTGTTCACCGAGTGGCGCGGGCACCGGCGCGGCGACCCCGTGCTCACCGAGCTGGCGCACACGTGGGCCAAGGCGATGGGCGTGCTGTTCGCGGCGGGCGCGGTGTCGGGCACGCTGCTGTCGTTCGAGCTGGGGATCCTGTGGCCGGGGCTGATGGACCGGTTCGGCGAGGTGTTCGGCTTCCCGTTCGTGCTGGAGGGGTTCGCGTTCTTCGTGGAGGCGATCTTCGTCGGCGTGTACCTGTTCGGGTGGAACCGGCTGTCGCCGCGGGCGCACGTGCTCAGCGCGATACCCATGGTGGTCGCCGGGGTCGCCGGGGCGTTCTTCGTGGTGTCGGCGAACGCGTGGATGAACAACCCGACCGGGTTCCGGCTCGACGAGCAGGGCAACGTGGTGGACGCGCGGCCGTGGGCGGCGATGTTCGGGCCGTCGACGTGGCCGCAGTTCGTGCACATGTGGCTGGCGGCGTTCATGGTGACCGGGTTCCTGGTCGCCTCGGTGTACGCGGTCGGGATGCTGCGCGGGCGGCGCGACCGCTACCACCGGCTGGGCCTGCTCATCCCGTTGACGGTCGCCGCCGTGGTGACGCCCGTGCAGATCGGTGTCGGCGACTGGATCGCGAACGTGGTCGCCGACAACCAGCCGACGAAGCTGGCGGCGATGGAGGCGCACCACGAGACCTCCGCCGGTGTCCCGCTGTCGTTGGGTGGCATCTACGTGGACGGCGAGCTGCGGTACGCGGTGGAGATCCCGTACGGGTTGTCGCTGCTGATCCACCACGACCCGGACGGGGTGGTGCCGGGGCTGGCGGAGGTGCCCGCCGACGAACGGCCCCCGGTCAACGTCGTGCACCTCGCCTACAACGCGATGGTCGGCATCGGCTCGGCGTTGTTGCTGCTCGCCGGGTGGTTCGGGCTCGTGTGGTGGCGTCGCCGCCGGATACCGCACACGCGGTGGTTCCTGCGCGCGGTCGCGGTGTCGGGGGTGGCCGCGGCGGTGGCGATGGAGGCCGGGTGGATCACCACGGAGGTCGGCAGGCAGCCGTGGATCGTCTACGGGATCCTGCGCACGGCCGACGCGGTCAGCCCGGCGCCCGGTCTCGGGTACGGCCTGGTCGCGGTGGTCGTGGTCTACACCGTGCTGACCGCGTTCACGGTGGTGGTGCTGCGCCGGTTGGCCCGCGGCCACGACACGCTCGCGCCGCAGGAACGCGTGGAGGCGTCGTGACGCTCGCGGAGGTGGTGCTCGGCGCGGCGTTCCTCGGCCTGGTCGCGTACGCGTTGTTCGGCGGCGCCGACTTCGGCGGCGGGGTGTGGGACCTGCTGGCCGGCGGCACCGAGCGCGGACGGCGGGTGCGGGCGCTGGTCGAGCGCTCCATCGGGCCGGTGTGGGAGGCCAACCACGTGTGGCTGATCTTCGTGCTGGTCGTGCTGTGGACGGGGTTCTCCGGCGCGTTCGCCGCCGCCGTCACCACCCTGTACCTCCCGCTGACGCTGGCGGCGTTCGGGATGATCGCCAGGGGAGCGGCGTTCGCGTACCGCAAGAGCGTGAGCACCCCTGGCATGCGCCGGTTCTTCGGCGCGTCGTTCGCGCTGTCGTCGCTGCTCACGCCGTTCTTCTTCGGAGCGGTCGTGGGCGGGGTGGCGTCGGGGCGGGTGCCGCCGGGCATCGCGGCCGGTGACGTGATCACCAGTTGGGTGAACCCCACGTCGTTCCTCGGCGGCACGTTGGCGGTGCTGGTGTGCGCGTACCTGGCGGCGGTGTTCCTGTGCGCCGACGCCCGCCGCGCCGGTGAGGCGGACCTGGCCGAGGCGTTCCGCCTCCGCGCGTTCGTGACCGCCGCCGTCACGGGCACCGTCGGCCTCGGGGGCATCCTGGTGCTGCGGGCCGACGCACCGCTGCTCTACGCCGGGCTCATGGGCCGCGGCCTGCCGGTGGTGCTGCTGTCGGCGGCCGCGGGGGTGGCGGCGATCGTGCTGCTGGCCGTCCGCCGGTACGCCCTGGCCCGGGTCGTGTCGGCGCTGGCCGTGGCGGCGATCCTGGTCGGGTGGGCCGTGGGCCAGTACCCGTACGTGCTGCTGCCCGGCCTCACCATCGAGCAGGCCGCGCAGGGCCGTACCACGATGACGGCGCTGCTCGTCGCGCTCGGCGTCGGCGCGGTCGTGCTCGTGCCCTCCCTGGTGTTCCTCTACACCCTGTTCCAACGGCCGACCGGAGCCGATCCCGTCGACTGACGGGTACCGTGTCGATCGTGGTGGCGGACGTCGGCAGGGCCTCGCGGGCCGAGCAGGTCGGGGCGACGCGGCGGCAGATCCTCACCACGGCGGAACGGCTGTTCGCCGAGCAGGGCCTGAACGCGGTGTCCAACCGGCAGATCAGCGCCGCCGCCGGACAGGGCAACAACACCGCGGTCGGCTACCACTTCGGCACCAAGGCCGACCTGGTCCGGGCGATCATGCGCCGGCACACGTCCCGCATCGAGCAGTTGCGGCAGGACGCGGTGACCGCCGCGGCCGGGTCGCGGGACGTGCGGGACTGGGTGGCGTGCCTGGTGCGCCCGGTGACCACGTACCTGGCCTCGCTGGGCGACCCCACCTGGTTCGCCCGGTTCAGCGCGCAGGTCATGACCGACCCCGCGTTCCGGGTGATCATGGTCGAGGAGGCGTTGGCGGAACGGTCGCTGCGGCACGTGGTGGACACCATGGTCCGGCTGCTGCCCGACCTGCCCGCCGACGTGCGCGAGGACCGTGCCGCGATGGTCGGTCACCTCATCGTGCAAGTCTGCGCCGAGCGGGAGCGCGCCCTCGCCGAGGGGACGGCGACGCCGAGTGCCACCTGGGACGAGGCCGCCACCAGCCTGATCGACGCCATCACCGGCCTCTGGACAGCTGAACGCAGCAAGTAGTTCACCCTCTCGCTGCGCACCCGAGCCATTACGTTGCGTTGTGATGGGACGGCCGGCAGTCTTAAGTCAGTTGATTGACTGAAAGTATGAGGAGGCGGTTGCGGTGGCAGTCGGAGACACCGACCAGGTGCTGGACTACCCGATCCCGAGTCCGGCCGCGCTGGAGCCGCCCGCCGAGTGGGCCGAACTGCGGCAGGGGTGCCCGGTCGCCCACGTGCGCCTGCCCAGCGGTGACCAGGCCTCGCTGCTGACCCGCTACGACGACGTCAAGCAGGTGCTGTCCGACCCGAGGTTCACCCGCAACCTCGACGCCCCGGACGCGGCCAGGATCGCGGCGAACGAGTCCGGCGGCGTGTTCAACAGCGGCTTGGGCAACGCCCTGCCCGAGGAGTACCACCAGCAGTGGCGGCGCATGGTCGGCAAGTGGTTCACCGCCAAGCGCATGACGGCGCTGCGGCCGGCCATCGAGGCGATGACGGAGCGGTTGATTGACGAGATGGTGGCGAACGGCGCGCCCGCCGACCTGAAGGCCGCGCTCGGGTTCCCGCTGCCGGTGTGGGTCATCTGCGACATGCTCGGCGTGCCCGAGAGCGACCGGGACAAGTTCGCCTACTGGTCGAACACGCTGCTCAGCCTCACCCGCTACACGCAGGCCGAGATCGACGCCGCGCAGGCCGAGTTCGCCGCCTACATGAGCGCCCACATCGCCGTGACCAGGGAGAACCTCGGTGACGACCTGATCAGCGAGTTGATCACCGCCGCGGCGGGCGCCGGGCACGTCATGCCGGACGAGGCGCTGCTGGCCACCTCGCAGGGCCTGCTGGTCGCCGGGCACGAGACCACGGCCAACATGATCGGCAAGATGGTCGGGATGCTGCTGGCCGACCGCACGCGGTGGGAGGCGCTGCTCGCCGACCCGTCCCTGGTGCGCACGGCGGTCGAGGAGGCGTTGCGGGCCGACGCCAACCCCGGGTTCGGCATCCCGCGCTACATCACCGAGGACGCCGAGGTCGGCGGCACGGTGATCCCGCGCGGCACGACCGTGGTGTGCAACCTGGCCGCCGCCAACCGGGACGAGACCGCCTTCGCCGACGCCGACCGGCTGGACCTGGCCCGCACCGCGAACGCCCACCTGGCGTTCGGCGCGGGCGGGCACTCGTGCCTGGGGCAGTCGCTGGCCCGCACCGAGCTGCAAGCCGTGCTGGACGTGCTGCTGCGCCGCCTGCCGACGCTGGAACTGGCCGTGCCCGCGGCGGAGTTGGCGCGAGTGGACGGCCTGATCGTCGGCGGGCTGCGGGAACTGCCCGTCCGCTGGTGACCGACCGCCCGACGAGTGGAGGAGTGCGACAGATGAAGGTCTCCGTGGACGAGGACAAGTGCTGCGGGGCGGGCTCCTGCGTGCTGGCCGCGCCGGACGTGTTCGACCAGCGCGACGAGGACGGCGTCGTGGTGCTGCTCGACCCGGAACCGGCCGCGCACCTGCACGCCGCGGTCCGCGAGGCCGCCGAGGTGTGCCCGGCGGCGGCGATCACGCTGGCGGACCGGGCGTGACCGCGGTGTCCGACGTGCTCGTCGTCGGAGCCTCGGCTGGTGAACCCACTTCTGAATAACGCTTCTAGTAGCGTGTCGCTGCTTAGTTGTGATGCCAGTGGCTGGGAGGCTG